>NZ_BAAALS010000146.1:0-500 GCF_039528415.1 Luedemannella helvata | reverse complement strand
GGCGCAGGAACTCGGGGTCGTCATCGGGCGCCGACGCGTGCGGGAACACCCGGCCGACGCGGATGGCACGACCGCGGCCCACGAGGAACCACAGCAGCCCGCCGATGATCGGCACGAGCAGGATGACCACGACCCACCAGCCGCGCGGCAGACCGCGGATGCGGGAGCGGTCGAACAGCGCGCAGTCGACCGCCGCGTAGATCGTGAAGACCACGGCGGCGACACCGAGGATCACCCAGAGGCGGACCATGCTCCGATCCTACGCGCGCTGCGTCACAGTGGGCTGGGAGCGCTCATCCAGATTCCGTTGCCTACACTGATCGCGTGAAGGCCGTCCCCGTCTGGCTCCGCTACACGCTTCTGCGCGTGGTGCTGTTCGCTGCGCCGCTCGTCGTGCTGCTCATCGCCGGCGTCTCCCCGTGGATCGCGGTGCTCGTCGCCGCCCTGTTCGGCTTCAGCGCGTCGCTGCTGTTCCTGCGCCGCCAGCTCGAGGAGTTCGC
>NZ_BAAALS010000145.1:0-500 GCF_039528415.1 Luedemannella helvata | reverse complement strand
ACCGCGACGCGCTCTGGGGCGGGCTCGAGGACGGCACGATCGACCTCGTCGTGACCGATCACTCTCCCGCGCCGGCCGACCTCAAGCACGCCGGCGAGGGCGACTTCGCCGAGGCGTGGGGCGGCATCGCGTCCCTCCAGGTGGGACTGCCCGTGGTCTGGACCGAGGCGCGGCGCCGCGGCATCCCGATCGAGCGCGTCGTCGGATGGATGGCGTCGGCGCCCGCGCGCATGGCCGGCGTCGAGGGCAAGGGGCAGATCGCGGTCGGCGCCGCGGCCGACCTGGCCGTGGTCGCGCCCGATGCCGAGTTCGCCGTGGATGCGGCGCGGGTCGAGCACCGTCATCCGATCACGCCGTACGACGGGCGCACGCTGCAGGGTGTCGTCCGCGCGACGTACCTGGCGGGCGAGCCGGTCGACGGCGGGGCAACGCGCGGGCGGATGCTGCGCCATCCGTGACCCGTCGTCCCGACCCTGCTATCCATCTGGACAATTCGCGCG
>NZ_BAAALS010000144.1:0-500 GCF_039528415.1 Luedemannella helvata | reverse complement strand
CTCTCGTCGGCGCGCTCAGGCGTGCGGGCGCGCCATCCGCTCTCTTCGAGAACGCTGGGAGGTGGCCGAGCCGACGCCCGAGCGGGATGCGGAAGCCGGCCGCGGCATGGTGCCATGGATGCGGAGGGGAGTAGTCCCCGAGGATGCGTCGTCATTCCGGGCCCGCCACCGGGCTCCGGCGCATCCGGGCCGCACGGCACCCGCTCCAGCCGGCCGGGCGACGCTCGGACGAGACCTCCGGTTGCCGCACCACCTGACAACTGGAGGAGACGTTGGACGTACCCCTGTACGCCTGGTTCGCCGTGCTCGCCGCGATCGTCGCGATGCTCGCGATCGACCTGTTCGCCCACCGCCGGGCCCACGCCATCGGCGTGCGTGAGGCACTCGGTTGGTCGATCGTGTGGGTGCTCGCCGGCATCACGTTCGGCATCGTCGTCTGGAACGCCTGGGGCGCCGAGTCGGGGCAGCAGTACTTCGCCGGCTACCTGATCGAGAAGTCC
>NZ_BAAALS010000143.1:0-505 GCF_039528415.1 Luedemannella helvata | reverse complement strand
GCCGGACGACTCGGCCGCGGGCCGCAAGCGCGGCGTCACCGCGACCGCCCGGGTGATCAACCAACTCGTGCCGGGTGGCATCAAGTTCAACGCGATCTCGATCATCAACTATGAGGGCTTCAAGAAGCTCGTTTCTGCGCTCGGTGGCGTGCACATGTGCATCGACCAGGTGGTGCAGTCGGAGCACTACGACGTGAACGGCAAGTACCACACGAGTACGAGTCGCGAGGGTGTCACGCCGTACACGTACAAGAAGGGGTGCCGCGACCTGAAAGCGTGGGAGGCGCTGGACTACGCGCGCCAGCGGCACCTGCCGAAGGGTGACTATGACCGGCAGCGTCACCAGCAGCAGTTGCTCCGCGCGATCTTCTCGAAGTTGCTGAGCAAGGGCACGCTCACGGACATCAGCAAGTTCCAGGGGCTGAAGTCCGCGGTCGGTGACCTGCTGACCCTGGACCTGGGCAAGGTGCCGATCGAGGACTGGCTGTTCTCCTTCAAGCACCTC
>NZ_BAAALS010000142.1:0-515 GCF_039528415.1 Luedemannella helvata | reverse complement strand
GTCCGCCCGTCCGGCCGGTCGCATGCTGCCCTGTTGATCACATGTGATCGGAGCAGCTAGTGACCAGCATGACCGATGAGAGCCGGGTTGTCTTCGCCGGCGCTGACACCCACCGCGACACCATCCACGTAGCCGTCGTTGACGAGCTCGGCCGCCACCTGGGTGACCGGGAGTTCCCCACCACGAGTAGCGGCTACACGGCCGCGATCGCGTTCGTCAGCGCGTACGGCCAGCTCGACGCGGTGGGGGTGGAGGGCACGGCCAGCTACGGCGCCGGCCTGGCCACCGCCCTGCGCGAGGCCGCAATTACGGTGGTTGAGATCAACCAGAGCGACCGGGCCGAGCGACGCCGGCGGGGTAAGTCCGACCCAATCGACGCCTACGCCGCCGCCCGGGCCGCCGCAGCCGGACGGGCCACCGCCACCCCGAAGACCCGCGACGGGGCGGTGGAGGCCATCCGCGTGCTGCACGTCGCCCGCGCCAGCGCCGTCAAGGCCCGCACCCAAACGATCAAC
>NZ_BAAALS010000141.1:0-516 GCF_039528415.1 Luedemannella helvata | reverse complement strand
GTCGACCGGGTCCCAGGGCGAGCCGATGGCCGTCCTGAGCCGCATGGCCAACCGCGACCACCAGATCGAGATCGGCGAGGGCGACACGGTCATCCTGGCCTCGAGCCTGATCCCGGGCAACGAGAACGCGGTGTACCGCGTCATCGACGGCCTCACCAAGCTCGGCGCCAACGTCGTGCACAAGGGCAACGCGAAGGTGCACGTCTCGGGCCACGCCGCCGCGGGCGAGCTGCTCTACTGCTACAACATCCTGCAGCCGCGCAATGTCCTGCCGGTGCACGGCGAGTTCCGCCACCTCGTCGCCAACGCCCGTCTCGCGCAGGACACGGGCATCGCGCCCGAGCGCACGTTCCTCGCCGAGAACGGCACGGTGCTCGACCTGAAGGACGGCCGAGTCGACGTCGTCGGCCAGCTCGACCTCGGATTCGTCTACGTCGACGGCTCGACCGTCGGCGAGATCACCGACGCCGACCTGAAGGACCGCCGCATCCTCTCGGAGGAGGGCTTCATCTCGGT
>NZ_BAAALS010000140.1:0-522 GCF_039528415.1 Luedemannella helvata | reverse complement strand
AAGTCGTCGGCCGACACGGGCGCGTACGTCAGTCGCTTGATCACGCCCGCGACCGCCTCGGCGAAGGGCGGACGGGCCTCACCGGATTCCGGACCGTCCGGGAGCTCCGCCCCGATCTTCGCGGCCCATTCGGCCGCCGGCACGACCTGACGGCGCAGGACTTTCGGCAGCGTGCGCAGCATCGCGGTGACGAGCTCGTCGCGGAGCCCGGGCACCTGCCAATCGAAGCCCGACGGCTCGAGGCGGGGGAGCAGCACGAGCGGCACCAGCACGCTCACCCCGTCGTCGGACGCGCCCGGCTCGAACCGGTAGCGGAGCGTGAGCGTCTGGTCGCCCTGGCGCCACCGGTCGGGGAACCCGCGGTCGGCGCTCACGTCCTCGTCGCCGACGAGGTCGGCCGCGGTCATCGTCAGGAGCTCCGGGGAGCGGCGGTGCGCGCCGCGCCACCAGCGCTCGAACGCGCGCGCGTCCGTGGCATCCGCCGGCAGTCGCTGCTCGTAGAACGCGACCACGGCCTCGTCG
>NZ_BAAALS010000139.1:0-525 GCF_039528415.1 Luedemannella helvata | reverse complement strand
CGCCCATCGGGGACTGGCCTCGGACCTTGGCGAACACGTCGATGACGACCATGCGGGCGTTGCGGTGCGCGTCGAGCCACCCGGCGATCGCCTCGTCGCCGCCGTGGGTCAGCGGCGGGCACTCGGTGACCAGGTGCAGGTCACGGGGTGCGCGCTGCCCGTTGGGCAGCATCTTCGCGACGCGGGTCTGCAACCGGCGCGGCACGTCCTCCAGCGCGAGGTAGAGCACCGGGCCGGGCTCGACGGGGATCGCGTCGAACGCCTGGTTGCCGGCGGCGACGGAGATGCCGAGGTTGAGCGACATCCAGGACTTGCCGACCTTGGGCGGTCCGCACAGGAGGTTGACGCCCTCGCACAGCACGCTGGGCACTGCCCACCGGGCGGGCGGGAACTCGGTGCTCATCAGCTCATCGGCGGTCCACGCCCGACCGAGCTGGGCGCGCGGGCGACGCGGTTCGTCGTCGTCGGGTCCGACCAGGCGCAGGCTCGGGGCCTGGTCGTGGGTGGTGAAGGTGTTCGGGTTGG
>NZ_BAAALS010000138.1:0-529 GCF_039528415.1 Luedemannella helvata | reverse complement strand
CCGCTACCTCGGCGCTACGGGCTTCCAAATCGGCACCGGAACCCCGGACAGCAGCAACGTCCTCCCGACCAGCCGCTACCCCAACACGCGCGGCACCCTCTCGTCCTCCCAGTCCGTCTGGTCGGTCGAATTCGGCACCGACGCAGCCGTCCTGCAGCTCCGCTTCAACTACCAGACCGCCGGCATGTACCGGCTATGGGTCGATGGACGTCGCTACACCGATCTCATGCTGCCCGTAGGCGGCACGACCCCCGGCAGTACCCACCTGATGACCGTCAACCTCGGCGTCGCCCAGGCGAGGACCGTGCGGTTCGACTTCTACACGGTGCCCTTCGGCGGCGTACACCTGCCGCCCGGCGCGACCATGTGGTCGACCTCCGCACGCGCCGAACGGTTCATGGCCTTCGGAGACAGCCTCTCCGACGGCTCCAGCATGAACACAGGCGGCGGAGCAGGAACCTGGGCACACAAGACAGCCCGACTCCTCGGCTACGACGACTACTGGAACGAAGCCCGCGGAGGCACCGGC
>NZ_BAAALS010000137.1:0-535 GCF_039528415.1 Luedemannella helvata | reverse complement strand
GCACGCGGTGCGGATGGCACGCGCCGTGACCGGCCGCCGCAAGGTGCTGTCGATGTACCGCAGCTACCACGGCGGCACCGCGACCGCGATCTCGCTCACGGGCGACCCGCGCCGCTGGGCGAACGAGCCGAGCGACGGCGGCGTCGTGCACTTCCTCGGGCCGTACCCGTACCGGTCGTCGTCCCACGCCGCGACCGAGGCCGAGGAGACCGAGCGCGCGCTCGCGCACCTCGAGCAGGTCATCACGCTCGAGGGCGCCAACACCATCGCCGCGATCATCATCGAGACGGTCGTGGGCACCAACGGCGTGCTCGTGCCGCCGCCTGGCTACCTCGAGGGCGTGCGCCGCATCTCCGACAAGTTCGGCATCGTCTACATCGCCGACGAGGTCATGGTCGGCTTCGGCCGCGTCGGCGAGTGGTTCGCCGTGAACCACTTCGGCGTGACGCCCGACCTCATCACCTTCGCGAAGGGCGTGAACTCGGGCTACGTGCCGCTGGGCGGCGTGGTCATCTCGCAGCGCATCGCGTCGCAC
>NZ_BAAALS010000136.1:0-545 GCF_039528415.1 Luedemannella helvata | reverse complement strand
GAGCGGACCCGACCCCCGTACCTGGCAGTCGCCGGCGCGCGGTGGCGGGTACGCGCACGGCCAGGTCACGCACTCGAGTGCGATGCTGTTCTGGCTGAGCGAGTTGCGCGCGGCATCCGTCATGGCGAAGGTCTCGAACGGCCAGGCCGGGGTCGACCTCTTCGATGCCGCCGTCATCACCTTCGACGGCGGGGCGCTCGGCTCGCTGTCGGGTGCCGCCACCCTTCCCGACGGCGACCCGTACCAGGTCGACCTCCGCATCTTCGGCACCGAGGGCGTGCTCATGCTCGACACCGAGCGCGAGCGGGTGTCGCTGCATCGCTACGACGGCCGGAGGTGGGACCTCGACATCCCGCCCGGCGAGGGCGCCTACGAATGCATCGTGCCGCCCAACCGCTTCGTCGACCTGATCACCGGCGCGAGCACCGAGAACAACTCGGATGCCGACGTCGCAGCCCGCTCCGTCGAGCTGATCGACGCGATGCTGCGCAGCGCCGCGGCCGGCGGAGCCGAGGTCGCCGTGCGGCACGGCGTCGGCGCCCGGC
>NZ_BAAALS010000135.1:0-557 GCF_039528415.1 Luedemannella helvata | reverse complement strand
AAGTCGATGGCGGTCGCGCAGACCATCGCGAACGATCCCTTCGTGGTCGACGGTGTGCAGTCCGACGACCCGACCGCCGAGCTGCAGCCCTACGCCGTCGACGTCATGCGCGAGGCCGAGGTCGACTTCATCACGATCATGGCGCCCGACCGCACGCGCTTCACGCACCCCGATCCGACGCAGATCGGGCAGCAGTTCCTCGGCAACATCGACCGGGCGCTCGCGGGCGAGCCGTTCAGCGAGACCTACACGGGCACGCTCGGGCCGTCGGTGCGGTCGGTGGTGCCGATCGAGGATGCCTCGGGCGAGGTCGTCGCGCTGGTCGCGGCGGGTATCACGGTGTCGAACACCCAGGTCGCGCTCGGCGGGCGGATCGCGACGGTGATCGTCGCGGCCGCCGTGATGATCGCGCTCGGTGCGCTCGGATCATGGTTGCTCAGTCGCTACCTGCGGCGCGTCACGTGGGGTCGCGGCGCCGAGGAGATGAGCCGCATGTTCGCGTACTACGACGGCGTGCTGCACTCCATCGGCGAAGGGCTGGTGCTGCAGGACGACCG
>NZ_BAAALS010000134.1:0-569 GCF_039528415.1 Luedemannella helvata | reverse complement strand
GCCGCCGTTGGCGATCGTCTGGTACACGCTGGCGATCTGGATGGCGGTCGTCGTCAGTCCCTGCCCGAACATCGTCGCGTACTTCGTCTGCGCATCCCAGGCCTCGGGGCCGCCGTGCAGGTCGCCCGCCGCCTCGCCGGCGAACCCCACCTCGCTGACCGAGCCGAGCCCGAAGTCGAGCATGTCCTCGTATCGCTGCTCGTCGCTCACGCGCTCGCCGAACAGCGACATCGCCGTGTTCGACGAGTCGATGAGCATGCCCGTCATCGTGTAGTTCGTCGGGCCGTGACCGTGGCTGTCGGTGATGTCGGCGCCGTTCGACGGCAGGTACTGGTAGTCGGCCGTGACGCCCGCGGTCGGGTCGCCCTTGCCGGCGTCGATGACGGATGCCGACGTGAGCGCCTTGAAGGTCGAGCCGGGTTCGAACGGCGCCGTGAACGCACGCGAGCCGCGGTCGTCCGAGTCGACCGAGGACGGCGAGTTGGGGTCGACCGTGGGGACGTCGGCGACTGCGAGCAGGCGGCCGGTCTTCGCCTCCATGACCGTCACGGTCGCCCACTGCGCGCCCG
>NZ_BAAALS010000133.1:0-576 GCF_039528415.1 Luedemannella helvata | reverse complement strand
CCGCCCGCCGTGCTCGCGTTCGTGGTCGGCGGCGTGCCGCTCATGATCTCGGTGCTCGCGATCTACTCGGTCGTCAACGTCGTGCTGCAGGTGCTCGTGCAGCCGAAGTTCGTCAGCGACGCCGTCGACCTCTCCCTGACACTGAGCTTCGTCTCGGTGGTGTTCTGGACGTTCGTGATCGGTCCGCTCGGCGCCATCCTGTCGATCCCCCTGACGCTGCTCGTGCGCGACGTCCTGCTCGACCGCGATCCGGACGCGCGATTCCTGCGCTGGCTGTCGGGGGACGCCAGAGTCCCCCAGCAGACATCCAGCGGATCTCCCTAGACCGGCCCGGCGGCGGCGGGGGCGAAGTTGCTCGGCTAGTCTGGCGCCCATGACGAGAGCGCTCCCGTCGTGGAACGACGGTCCGGCTCGCGAGGCGATCCTCCGGTTCGTGGCTTCGGTCTGCGAAGGGCCCGATGCGCTCCCCGAGGAGGAGCGCTTCCCCGTCTTCGACAACGACGGCACGCTCTGGGTGGAGAAGCCCGTCCCGACGCAGCTGCACTTCGTCATCGATCAGTGGCGCGCAGAGGTCGA
>NZ_BAAALS010000132.1:0-578 GCF_039528415.1 Luedemannella helvata | reverse complement strand
CCTCGACCTGGGCAAGGTGCCGATCGAGGACTGGCTGTTCTCCTTCAAGCACCTCAGCGAGAAGGACGTCGTCATGATCAAGACCAACGGCGGCGACTGGGCCAGCGAGACGATCAACGGGCTGTCCTACCAGGTGCTCAACGACGACAGCATGGACCTGCTCAAGGCCGTACACGAGGACAAGGTGTACGAGTTCCTGTCGCAGCATCCGAGCTGGATCGCGAAGGCCAAGTAACTCGTGACGCAATCGCCCGCGTCGTCGCGACCGAGTTCCACTGTGTATGGATCGCCGGTCAAGGGTGACGACCAGGACGACCTGCCCCCGGCGTCCGACGACGAACCCGGCACCGGGAAGAACGGGAAGAAGAAGCGTCGCCGGTTCCTGCCCACCGACCCCGGCTGGGCGAAGGTCCTCCTGATCATCGGCATGGTGCTGGTTGTCGTCAGCTCCATCAGCGGCGGCATCGTCGTGGTGGGCCGCGTCCTGGTGTACTACGCCACGAGCGACATCAAGCAGGAGGATCTGATCCCGGACGAGATCCGGGCGGCGGGCAAGAACATCGACGGCGAGCTGAACA
>NZ_BAAALS010000131.1:0-578 GCF_039528415.1 Luedemannella helvata | reverse complement strand
ACGAGTGGGGCGCCGCCGGTGCGTCGGCGCAGTGGTTGGCGTAGGGCGCTGGTCGCTGGTGTGGTGTCCGTCGTCGCGGCCGGTGGGATGGTGGCGGTGAGTACGTGGCCCGCGTCCGCGGCCACGGTGGACACCAACGCCTGGTATGTGTTGGTGAACCGCAACAGCGGCAAGACGGTGGACGTCTACGGTCGTGCCACAAACGATGGGGCCCGGATCGCTCAGTGGACCCGCAACGACGGCACCAACCAGCAGTGGCAGTTCGTCGACTCCGGCAACGGGTACTACCGGATCAAATCCCGCCTGTCCGGCAAGGTGCTCGACGTCTACAACTTCTCCACCGCCAACAGCGCCAGCGTCGTGCAATGGGCCGACGTGAACGGCACCAACCAACAATGGCGACTCGCCGACTCCGACAACGGTCACGTACGGTTGATCAACCGCAACAGCAACAAGGCCCTCGAGGTCCAGGGCGCCTCCACCGCGGACGGCGCCAACATCGTCCAGTACGACGACTGGGGCGGCGCCAACCAACAATGGCAACTCGTACGCGTCGCAGCCACCACACCCACCAGCGG
>NZ_BAAALS010000130.1:0-603 GCF_039528415.1 Luedemannella helvata | reverse complement strand
GTGATGCTCCTATGGTTTGTCAACGGTGAGGGCGTGGTGGATTTCGCGTGCGATGTACCGTTTGAGGCATCGAATGATCTCTTTGTTGGTGAGGCCTTGTTCGCGGCGTCGGTCGCGGTATGCCTTGGTGCGGGGGCAGGTGGCCAGTCGGGTTAACGCGATGGTGTAGAGGGCTCGGTTGGCTTGGCGGTCGCCGCCGCGGTTGAGGCGCTGGCGGCGGGTCTGTCCGCTGGAGGCGGGGATGGGCGCGGTGCCGCAGAGGTGGGCGAAGGCGGCTTCGCCGCGTAGCCGGTCGGGGTTGTCGCCGGCGGTGATGAGCAGTTGGGCGGCGGTTTCGGGGCCGACGCCGTGGATGGCTACGAGTTCGGGTGCGGTGGTTTTGGTCAGCGCGGCCAGTTGCTTGTCGAAGCCGGTGATCTCCTCGGACAGGTGCTGGTAGCGGCGGGCCAGGACGCGCAGCGCGGTCTTGGTGGCGGTGCTCGGGTCGCTCAGGTGGGTGCCGGGACGTAGCCGTGCGCAGGTGGCCACTAGTTGCGTAGTCGTGCCGGTGATCGACTCACGTAGCGGGGCGGGTGCGGTGACGAGCAGGTTCTTGAGTTGGTT
>NZ_BAAALS010000129.1:0-618 GCF_039528415.1 Luedemannella helvata | reverse complement strand
CGGGTCCCGCTTCAAGGATGTCGGCCGCAACCTCTACACGATCGTCATCGACGTGAACGGCACACCCGGGAATCCCGACGACGACGAGTTCGTCGAGTTCATCGGCAACGACGCCCGAGGCCAGTTCGACACCGCCGAGCGCGACTTCTGCGCCGACATCATCGAGTTCATCGGCTGACCGCCGGCGCCGCGAACCCGACCGTCGCCGCATCCGCTTGGTGAGATGGGCGGATGCCGCGCAGTCGCGCCCGCGGCATGTCGGCGCTGTCCGACAGAATGCTCTGGTGGTCGGCATCGGCAGCTTCTGGCGCGCACTCCCCGTCGAGGGCAGGTGGCTCCTCTCGACCGTCGCGATCCAGACGCTCGGTCGCGGGCTGACGCTGCCCTTCACGGTCATCTACCTGCACGAGGTTCGCGGCTTCGACCTCGGGCTCTCGGGCGCGCTCATGAGCCTGATCGCGATCACGGGCCTCATCGTGACGGGCCCCGGCGGCGTGCTCATCGATCGATACGGCGCGCGCGCGGTGCTGCTCGGTGGGCTGACCGCGATGATCGCCGGCTGCACGCTGCTGGCGTTCGCGACGCATCCGGCGGTCGCGGCGGTCGCGCTCGTCCTGA
>NZ_BAAALS010000128.1:0-629 GCF_039528415.1 Luedemannella helvata | reverse complement strand
GTCCGCGAGGATCTCGATCACGCGGCAGGCGAGGCCTTCGGCACGCCACTCCTCGGACAGGGCCAGGGCCGGGGCGGCCATCAGGCGGCGTCCGGCGTGCGGTACTGGATCTCGCGGCGGAGGCCGGCGGCCTGGGCGGTGCAGGCGGCGGCTTCGGCGTGGTCGCCGGCCTTGCGGGCGGTGGCGGGCAGCTCCTCGAAGAGGGTGGCGGCCATCGACGCGTGGGCTGCGGCAGCGTGCAGACGCTGCGGGGTGGGACGCTCTACGGACGACCGAAATGCGCTACCACTGGTAGCGGGGCTACGATCCGACATCAGGATCACTCCTCCTGTTGCTGCAGGTGGATGGGTCTTAGGCCCCGAGTCATAGGTGCTGGAACACCGTCGACTCGGGGTCGCCTTGTTTCGACAGCACAGACCGTAGCACGGTCTACCGCTGGTGGGATACTCTACGAAGGAAGTGACCGTGAAAAACACCGAGGAGGATGGATGACAGGGGCCACCCACCGGCTCGCGGACGCCCTCCGGGCCGCGATCGAAGCGGGCGACTACCCGCCGGGGGCCGCGCTGCCGTCCGCCGAACGCCTAGCAGAGGAGCACGGCGTCGCCCGTGCCACCGCCCAGAAAGCC
>NZ_BAAALS010000127.1:0-638 GCF_039528415.1 Luedemannella helvata | reverse complement strand
ACCGCATCGGCATGCTCGGCGAGCTCGCGCAGGATGTGCCCCTCGGATGTGTCGCGCAGCGCGTGCACCGCGTCGAGCCGCAGCCCGTCGACGTGGAAGTCGCGGAGCCACATCATCGCGTTGTCGACGATGAACCGTCGCACCTCGGGCTCGTCGAGGTTCAGGGATTCACCCCACGTGTTGCGCTCGGCCGCGCGCAGGTACGGCCCGAACCGGGGCAGATAGTTGCCGCTCGGCCCGAGGTGGTTGTACACCACGTCCTGGATCACCGCGAGGCCGCGCGAATGGCAGGCATCGACGAACCGCTGGTACGCGGCGGGCCCGCCGTACGCCTCATGCACCGCGTACCAGAGCACGCCGTCGTAGCCCCAGTTGTGCGTGCCGTTGAACGCGTTGACCGGCAGCA
Source organism: Luedemannella helvata (assembly GCF_039528415.1). NCBI lineage: Bacteria > Bacillati > Actinomycetota > Actinomycetes > Micromonosporales > Micromonosporaceae > Luedemannella > Luedemannella helvata. The sequence goes on along the minus strand of NZ_BAAALS010000127.1, from coordinate 232 downwards.
GCTCGACGAAGTCGATGCCGAGCTCGACGAGGTGGTCGAGGCGGTCGATCGCCGAATCGAGCGTGCCCTCGGGCGTGTACGTGCCGACGTGCAGCTCGGAGATCACGCCGCCCGCGAGCTGGCGCCCCGTCCACGCGGCATCCGCCCACTCGTGCGCGCCGAGGTCGAATACGGCGCTCGCCTCGTGCACGCCGTTCGGCTGCCGCCGTGAGCGAGGATCGGGCAGCGCGCG
>NZ_BAAALS010000126.1:0-640 GCF_039528415.1 Luedemannella helvata | reverse complement strand
CACGAGCATGAAGGTGAGCACGCCGGTGGCGGCGCTCGCGACCGTGAGCACGGCGGCGGATGCCGCGGCGACATCGAGCGCGAGGTCGAACTCGCGCCGCTTCGGGCTGAGCGCCCACACCGCGAGCACGAGCGCGCCGATCATGCCGGCCGCGCCGAGGTTCACGAAGAGCTTCGCGACCGGGACGCCCCAGCGTGCGACGGGCCCCGGGTCCTGGATGGGGAACGGCGCCGCTCCCCCGCCGTACGCGAGCGCGGCGACCATCGCGCCGAACGCGACGGCGACGAGCAGGGCAGGGCCGAGGACGCGGACGGAACGGGGCACCGCACAAGCCTAGGCGAGCCCGCTGGGAGCGGGGCTCCGGCGCCATCCGCTCGCCCCGCCATCGATTCAGGAGAACGGAGGCAATTCAGGACGATGTCGCCGATCGGATCCTGATCAGCCTCCGTTCTCCTGAAACCACATCGCGATTGGAACCACCGACATGCAGCACGACGCTCGATTCGACACGCGCGCGGTCCACGCCGGACAAGACCCCGACCCGACCACGGGCGATGTCATCCCGCCCATCCACGTGACCTCGACCTATGCGCAGGACGGCATCGGCGGGTTACGCAACGGGTACGAGTACTCGCGCGGC
>NZ_BAAALS010000125.1:0-643 GCF_039528415.1 Luedemannella helvata | reverse complement strand
GAGCACGGCCTCGCCCGTCCCACCCCCCAGAAAGCCGTCCAGCAGCTGGCGGCCGAGGGCTACCTGACACTGACGCGTCGGCATCCTGCTCGAGTCAAGGAACGCCCCCGTCACACGACTGTGGTCCGCGACCGAGTGGTCTACCGCGACGACCTCGGCTACTTCTTCGACCGCAACGCCCAGGACTGGGCCGCCGTAACGCCGCCCACCCGCGGGTTCGAAGTGCCGCCCAGTCATGTGGCCGATCTCCTCGGAACCACCCGCGGCCAGGACGTCCTCGCCAGACGCCGGCTCATGGGCCCGCGTGGGGCGACCGTCGCACACCAGGTGGCGGTCAGTTTCATCCCCCTCTCCGTGGTCGCCGAGATCCCGGAGGTCGGAGCAGAGCGCACCGGCTCAGGCGGGATCTACGACAGGTTCGAAGAGCACTACCGGGCGCCGCTCGAGTGGCGGGAGACCGTGTCCGCGAGACACCCGAACCCGGAGGAGCAGAAGGCTCTGGGCGTGCCGGCTTCCAGCCCGGTGCTGGTGGTGACGCGGGAGGCTCGCATCCGCCGGGACGGCGAGGAGGTTGTCGTCGAGGTGAATGAGACAGCGATGGCTGCGGCTCAGTTTGCGGTCTCGTATCACGTGGAGCGTGACG
>NZ_BAAALS010000124.1:0-653 GCF_039528415.1 Luedemannella helvata | reverse complement strand
GCGCTGGGGTTCTTGCCCTGGTAGAGCAGTTGCAGGTTGCACGGGTCGATCGTCTTGGTCTGGTCGGGGTTGGTGCGCACCAGGTCACCGTGGCTGATGTCGTTGGTCCACGACCCACCAGGGAACGAGACATTGTTCTTGCCCGCGAACGGGTTGCTCTCGCTGGCGGCCTGCGGGGTCCACGAACCACTCAGGCTCGACGACGTGAACGACCGGAAGTACCGACCGTTCGACCCGATCGCCTCAACGATCATCAGGTACTGGTTCTGACCCTGAACCTTGTACACCTCGACAGCCTCGAACAGGTTGTTCGTCGAGTCCGTCATGATCGTCGTGTACGACGAACCGAAGCTGCCCGGGAAGTTCCCGATCGGCATACTCGCCCGGTAGATCCGACCGTTGTCACCAGCGAAGAACAAGTACATGTTCTGGTCGTCGGCGATCAACGTCTGATCGATCGGACCGGTGCTGGAGTTGGAGATGCTGCCGGTGAACAGCGGCTGCGGCGAAGACCACCCGTTCGGGTTGGTCGGGTCGCTGGAGGTGCGGTAGATGAACGGCCACTGACCCCACTGGTAGGCCAACACCCAGATGTTCTTCGGCGCGAAGTAGAACAACGTCGGCGCCACCGCCGCCTGACTCATCCCGTTCTG
>NZ_BAAALS010000123.1:0-683 GCF_039528415.1 Luedemannella helvata | reverse complement strand
GTCGGGCCAGTTCATCGGGTAGAGGGCCCGGTTCTCGGGGCGGATCGGGCTCATGCCGTCACCTCGGCGGGCCCCTTGTGGATGGTGAAGCCGCCGTCGGGGTGCCGGATGATCCAGTCGCCGTAGAAGGCGATGACGTGGCCGGGCCGCTGCCCGATGCGTAGGCCGACGACGGCGAGCTTGCCGTCGACTTCCTGCCAGTAGTCCTTGGTGAAGACGCCGAGCTTGTCGATCGTGTTGTCGATGAAGCTGTGACTGCTCGGGGTCAGTTGCCAGGCGTGGCAGCCTTCGGGCTCCGGTGCGACGTGCTTGCAGGGCCAAGCAACGGTCCGCTGCCAGTAGCCGCCTTCCTCCTTGGGCGGTTCGGAGCAGGCTGCGCAGATCTGCTCGGCGGCGATGTGCGAGCACAGGTTGACGCCGGGGCGGTCCTCTCCCTCGTCGTCCCAGAACTCCTCGCACTCCCGCTCGATGCAGTCCACGGGACCGGCGTAGACGGTGGTCGGCTGGTGGGTGGTGGTGTTGGTCATGCTGCGGGCCTTCCTGCTTCGGTGTAGCGGGCGGGGTGGACGGGGCTGCTGTCGGGAAGTTCGTTGCCGTGGTTGTCGCGGCAGGGGTAGGTCTGGAGCACCTGGCAGGTGGGGCAGACGGCGGTGGCGATGGCGTGGGCGGCTTGGCGGGCGGGG
>NZ_BAAALS010000122.1:0-690 GCF_039528415.1 Luedemannella helvata | reverse complement strand
GTCCGCCAGATCTTCTTCACCAGCCCGGACGCGGACGCCGCGTCATGGCCGCCGAAGCTGCGGAACTCCGTTGACGAAGTCGCGGCGCGGACAGTGGCCGCCGACTCCCACGCCAGGGCGGCGCCTTGCAGGCTCTCCCGCCAGCCGTCCCCGCCGCGCTCCTGCGCCGCGGCCACCGCCTTCCGGCCAGCCTCCTCGTGCTGCTCCGCGTGCGTGGCCGCGGCCGCAAGAATCCACGCGAGCATCACGTCGGCCGACCAGTTCTCGGCGTCCGGGTTCCAGACGTTCAGGACCTCCCAGGCCCCGACCTGCGCGAGCCGGTAGCCATGGTCCGCGAGGAGCGCCTCCAGCTGCGCGAGCCGGTCCTCGGAGCCGGCGGCCCACAGGGCGAGCAGGTCCGGCATGTCGCCGGCCTTCGCGCCCGCCGCCACCAACAGCCGGTCGGCAGCCCGTTTCGTCCACCGCTCCAGCGAGGTCGCGAGCGCCTCCGCCTCGGTGACTGCGGTGCCAAGCTCAGCCGGCCTGCCGCCTTTCACCAGCGCCAGGCCGCGCGCTTTTGGGAGAGCCGCCGGATCCGGCGCTGTGTCCCGCGGCGAGGCCAGCCCGCCCTCGGTCACGTTCATCGGAGTGATCAGCGAGTCGCCACCCTCGATGGCCGACAGGTTGTTCCGGGCCCGGGTCTCGTTGACC
>NZ_BAAALS010000121.1:0-691 GCF_039528415.1 Luedemannella helvata | reverse complement strand
ATGCTGCGGGTGCGGTCGAACAAGACGATCATCGGGAACTCCGGTGCGACGATCGCCGGTTGCGGGTTCAACATCAGCGGCGACCGTAACGTGATCATCCGGAATCTGAACTTCACGGGTTGGAACGACGACGCGGTCAACGTGCAGGAGTCGGCGACCAACGTCTGGATCGACCACAACTCGTTCTCCAACGGCTACGACGGTGCCGTGGACATCAAGCGCGGCTCGGACTTCGTCACCGTGTCCTGGAACCGGGTGTTCAACCACGACAAGTCGATGCTGCTCGGTCACAGCGACGACAACGGCGCCCAGGACCGTGGCCACCTGCGGGTGACGTATCACCACAACTACTTCGACGGCACCACCCAACGCCACCCGCGGGTGCGGTTCGGTAACCCGGTGCACGTCTACAACAACTACTACCGGTCCAACTCCGGCTACGGGGTGGCCTCCACCGAGGGCGCCGGCGTGCTCGTCGAGGGCAACTACTTCGACAACGTCAAGGACCCCTACCACCTCGGCGAGGGCGACTCCGGCCCGGGCAGCCTGGTGGCCCGCAACAACTACTTCGTCAACTCGGGCTCGGGTCAGACCGGCGGCAGCGTCGCGTCGATCCCGTACCAGTACAGCCTCGACGCGGCCAGCTCGGTGAAGTCCATCGTCCAGGCCGGCGCCGGCGCCGGCAAGATCA
>NZ_BAAALS010000120.1:0-701 GCF_039528415.1 Luedemannella helvata | reverse complement strand
GCGCCCGGCCACGCGGGCCCGCGTCGAGCAGGCGATCACGCAGCTGCGGTACGTGCCGTCGCCCGCGGCGCGCGCCCTCGTCACGCGTCGCACGCGCACCCTCGGGCTGATCGTCACAGGGGCGCCCGACTACGGGCCATCCTCGACCGCGCTGCACTTCAACGAAGCGGCGCGCGACGCCCGGTACGCGGTGATCACCGCCAGCATGCTCGAGACGGATGCCGCGAGCATGCGCTCGACCGCCGAGCTGCTCGTGCGCCAGTACGTCGAGGCGATCGTGCTCATCGCCGCGCAGCGCGCCGCGCTCGACGCGCTCGACGGCATCGAGCTCGGGGTGCCGATCGTGGCGGTCGCGTCCGAGGAGCGAGGTGCCATGCACCGCGTCTGGCTCGACCAGTACGCCGGCGCACGCCTCGCGGTCGAGCACCTCATCGGACTCGGGCACCGAGCCATACGCCATGTCGCCGGACCCCTGAACGCGATGGATGCCGCGGAGCGCGTCCGCGGATGGGCCGCCGCGCTCGGCGACCACGGCCTGCCGGCGCGCGAGCCGCTCGTGGGGGACTGGTCGCCCGGCAGCGGGTACGTGCACGGCCGCGCGCTTGCGGCCGACCCCGACATGACCGCGGTGTTCGTCTCGAACGACCAGATGGCGCTCGGCGTGATGCACGCGCTCGCCGAGGCGGGCCGCTCGGTGCCGG
>NZ_BAAALS010000119.1:0-702 GCF_039528415.1 Luedemannella helvata | reverse complement strand
CGCCTGCTCCTCGAAGGAGCCGCGGAGCTTGGCGTCGATGTTGAACTCGGCGTACACGTCACTGTTGTCGCCGGGCAGATCAGGCAGGATCTGCGCGAGGATCTCCTGCTGCAGCATCACCATCCACGGACCCAGCGTGTCCTGGTACAGGTGGGCGTGCTGCTCCTTGATATTGGAGTAGGTGGCGTGGTCAAGGATTCCGATCAGCGGTGGCGGGATGAAGTACGCCGCCGACACTTCCTCACGGGTCAGCTTGCGCGACTCGATGTACTGGGCCTGCTCAGGGTTGAAGCCGACCGGCGTGTAGGTCATGCCGTCTTCGAGGATCGGCGTACCGCCCTCGGCGCCGCCGCCCTGGGAGAAGGTCCGCCACATCTCGCGGAAGCGCTGCTTCTCTTTGGCCCCCCAATCGGGGGCGTCCGGCGGACGCTGCAGGACACCGGTCAGGCGGGCGCCGCCCTTCCACATCTGCTGCCTCTGACGGGCCGCCTCCGACGATTCGAGCAGCAGCTCACGCAGCGACTCGATCGGCGACGACCCGACGGTCAGGCTGTCCGGCGCGTAGCCGTGGATATGGACGACATCCTCGACGGCGAAGTCCTTGCCGCCCGCTGTCTCATAGTGGTCGGGCCTGATCCAGTTGCCGCCGTAGGGGCGGATCAGGGAGGGCGGCACCGGGAGGATTTGAAGCTTGCCGTTGAG
>NZ_BAAALS010000118.1:0-723 GCF_039528415.1 Luedemannella helvata | reverse complement strand
CTTCGCCGCGATGGCGCGGGCTTCGGTGAGGTGGTGCTTGATCTGGTCGGTGAGCTCGCCAATCTTGACGGTCATGTCTCCTCGTTCCGGTTAAGCGCCCAGCTCGATCAGCTCGAGGTCCAGGCGAGTAAGCAGGCGGGAGGCGGCGGCACCGACCTTGGCGGCGTCCTCGACGGACGCTTCGCGGGGGCCTGGCGTGGTCCCTTCCTCTGTGCTGCTGGGGGTGGTTTCTGCTTTGAGCTCCTGGGCGGGCTGGACCTCCGGCTGCGGCGACGGCTGGGTGCCGTCGTCTGCGAGAGGTTCCGGCTGGCCGGTCTCTTCGATCTTGCTCTTCTCGGGCGTTGCCGCCGCGAGAACCTCACCGATGGCGGCGTGCGCCTTGGAGAGGGAGTCGTAGTTGGCCTGGCTCAGAACACGGCCGGCCTTCGCTCCGCGGGCCAGGCCGTGGGCCTTGGCTGCGAGGAGTTCGGTCTCCTGGTTGGCGCCGACCAGGCACGGCCCGACCTCGTGGAGCTTGAGGCGGCGCAGCTCGTAGTAGCCGCCCCACGGGTGCTGGTCGTCTTCAACCCAGGCGCCTTCCTTGACGTCATAGGCGAAGGAAAATTGGGTCACCCTGCGCCCCTTCAGCAGGCGGTACACCTGGGCGCTCGTCGGGTTCGTATCGAGGTCGTCGATCTGACCGGTGACCTCCAGACCCTGCAGGGTCTCGACGGCCTTGACGAC
>NZ_BAAALS010000117.1:0-737 GCF_039528415.1 Luedemannella helvata | reverse complement strand
CTCGATGATGTCGACGGCCCGGCCCTTCTTCGGCTCTTCAGTGGACTGCCCGCCAAGCACCCCTCGCGGCCCAAGGTCCGCGCCCGGGTCATCGAGGCCTGGCTGCCCCTGGCCACCAGCCTCGCGGCGCGCTTCTCCAACCGGGGCCAGACGCATGACGATCTCGTCCAGACGGCCACCATCGGCCTGATCAAGGCCGTCGACCGGTTCGACCCCACCCGGGGCGTCGAGTTCGCCGCCTACGCCGTACCCACCATCGTCGGCGAGATCAAGCGCCACTTCCGCGACCACACCTGGGACGTCCGCGTACCCCGCCGCGTCCAGGAACTACGCCTGTCCGTCGCCGAAGCCGCCGCCACCCTCACCAACACCCTGCACCGCGAACCCACCCCCACCGACATCGCCACCTACCTCGGCGTCCCCGAAACCGACGTCCGCGACGGACTCACCGGCGCCAGCGCCTACAACGCCGTCTCCCTGCAAACCCCCGCCCGACCCGGCGACGGCGGCGGCGAAATCGGCGACCTCATCGGCGGCGAAGACCCCGAACTCGACCTCACCGAACTCCGCGCCACCCTCGCCCCCGCCCTGGCCACCCTCGACGAACGCGAACGCCGCATCCTCGGCTACCGCTTCTACGCCAACATGACCCAATCCCAGATCGCCGACAAGATCGGCGTCTCCCAGATGCACGTCTCCCGCCTGCTCGCCCGCGCCCTGACCAAACTGCGCGAGCA
>NZ_BAAALS010000116.1:0-758 GCF_039528415.1 Luedemannella helvata | reverse complement strand
AGATCGACGCTACCGAGCCCAACCAGAACCAGTTCAACTTCACCAACGCCGACCGCATCTACAACTGGGCCGTACAGAACGGCAAGCAGGTACGCGGCCACACCCTGGCCTGGCACAACCAGCAACCGTCGTGGATGGCGAACCTGTCCGGCACCGCCCTACGCAACGCCATGATCAACCACATCAACGGGGTCATGGGCTACTACAAGGGCAAAATCCATTCGTGGGACGTCGTCAACGAAGCCTACGACGACAACACCGGCGGACGCCGCGACTCCAACCTGCAACGCACCGGCAACGACTGGATCGAGGTCGCCTTCCGCACCGCCCGCGCCGCCGACCCGGCCGCCAAGCTGTGCTACAACGACTACAACATCGACATCTGGTCCTGGGCCAAGACCCAGGGCGTCTACAACATGGTCCGCGACTTCAAGTCCCGCGGCGTACCGATCGACTGCGTCGGGTTCCAGGGCCACTTCAACTCCGGCAGCTACTACGACTCCAGCTTCCGCACCACCCTGCAGTCCTTCGCCGCGTTGGGCGTCGACGTACAGATCACCGAACTCGACGTGGAAAACGCCCGCACCGACTGGTACGCCGGCATCGTCAACGACTGCCTCGCCGTACCCCGCTGCAACGGCATCACCGTCTGGGGCGTCCGCGACAGCGACTCCTGGCGCTCCAACCAGAACCCGCTCCTCTTCGACGGCAACGGCAACAAGAAGGCCGCCTACACCTCAGTCCTCAACGCGCTGAAC
>NZ_BAAALS010000115.1:0-768 GCF_039528415.1 Luedemannella helvata | reverse complement strand
ACCAAATCGGACATCCTGGACAGCGCCGCGGTGAGCTGGGAAGGCGCACGCTCACTACAGCCATGGGGGGTCAAGCCCCTGACCTGCGGTAACGCTACGTGACTGCTTTCAGGGGGTGTTGACCATGCCCCGGACCGCCAAGCCTGCCGGGCTCAAGCTCATCGAGGGCCGTTCCTCGGGCCGGGACTCGGGTGGCCGCAAGGTCAACTCCGGCCCAGACTTCAAGCGGCTGCCACCCGAGGCGCCCGACTGGCTGTCACCCGAGGCTGCCGCCGAGTGGGATCGCGTGCTGCCCGAGCTGTCCCGCCTCGACCTGGTCAAGGAGAGCGACCGAGCCGCCCTCGCCGCGTACTGCGAGGCCTGGGCAACGTTCGTCGAGGCCACCCTGACCGTGCAGCAGGAGGGCCAGTTCATTGAGGCGCGGCAGGGCAAGCTCGCCCACCCTGCTGTCGGCATCGCCCGCGCGGCCGGCCGTGAGATGCGGTCGTGGGCCGCTCACTTCGGTCTGACCCCGTCGACGGAGCAGGCCCTGGCGCGAAGCGGGGGCGACGATGGCGACGAGGCGAACCCGTTCGCCGGATCCGGCTGACCTGGGGATTTCCCCGGAGGTGGCCTGGTACTTGCAGGACCGCGGGATCCCGCTGCCGGACTGCCCGCCGAAGATCCAGACGCCCAGCCCTGGCGAGGCTCCGGGCGCGGTGTTCGACCCGGCGAAGGTCGACAAGGTCTTGCAGTCCTTCCACCTGTTGCGGCACACGCAGGGCAAGT
>NZ_BAAALS010000114.1:0-769 GCF_039528415.1 Luedemannella helvata | reverse complement strand
CGACCTCGTCTGCACAGATCCTCCCTACGGGGAAACCTCACTCGCCTGGGACCGGTGGCCCGACGGCTGGCCCGCCCTCGCCGCCAGCGTCGCCTCGTCGATGTGGTGCTTCGGGTCGATGCGCATGTTCCTCGACCGGCGCGGCGACTTCGACGGTTGGAAGCTCAGCCAGGACATCGTCTGGGAGAAGCACAACGGTTCCGGCTTCGCGACTGACCGGTTCAAGCGCGTTCACGAGATCGCCACCCACTGGTACCGCGGCAGCTGGACCGCCATCGCCCACGACGTTCCCCGGGTCGCTGCACAGCACGGCAACAAGGGCAAGGTCATAGCGCGAGCCGTCCGCACCCCGCACACAGGCGACGTCGGCCAGTCCACGTACATCGACGACGGGCAGCGCCTAATGCGGTCGGTGCTCGCCGTTCCGTCCATGCACGGCCGCGCCCAGCACCCCACCGAGAAGCCGCTCGGCATCCTCGACCCGCTGATCCGCTACGCCTGCCCGCCTGGTGGTCTCGTCGTTGACCCGTTCGTGGGCTCCGGCAGCACCCTGGATGCCGCCCGCCAGTCCGGCCGCCGCGCCATCGGCATCGAAGCGAACGAGGCGTACTGCGAGGCCGCAGCCCGCCGCCTCTCCAACCTCGTGCTGGAGGCGTCATGACCGGCCGCCCGCGTTCCGCGCCGATGCCCGCCTCCCTCCGTGCCGGCCGCCCGCCCCGACACCCCGCCCTCACCATCCGCTGCCCCCACTGCGCAGCCGCCGAAAACC
>NZ_BAAALS010000113.1:0-774 GCF_039528415.1 Luedemannella helvata | reverse complement strand
CACCGTCCACGCCGACGTCCCCAACCACGGACCCGCCGACTTCCCCGACCGCCGCACCCTCAAGGCCGGACCTCCCTGCCAGACGTTCACCATGGCCGGCAAGGGATCCGGGCGGGCCGAGATCGCCCGACTCGTCGCCGCGGTCCACGGCATGGCGGCTGGAATCCCGGCGCCGACCTTCGCCGACGAGCGGACCGGCCTCGTCCTCGAACCGTTGCGTTGGATCCTCGGAGCCGAATGCCTAGACCGGCCCTACGAGACGATCGTCCTGGAGCAAGTGCCCAAGGTTTTGCCCATCTGGCACGCCTACGCCCACGTCCTCGAACGCCTCGGCTACGGCGCCGCAACCGGCATCCTCCGCACCGAGCAGTACGGCCTACCCCAAACCCGACGCCGGGCCGTCCTCGTCGCCCGATACGCCGCCGACGCCCACCTGCCCGCACCCACCCACCGCCCCTACCGCAAGGGCATCCCACAGGACGAAGGCGACCCGACCCTCCTGCCGTGGGTGTCGATGGGCGACGTCATCCGCGACAGCCCGTTCGAGGTGATCTCCAACTACGGCACCGGCGGCGACCCCCGCAACCGCGGCCGACGCACCAGTGCCGAACCCGCATTCACCGTCACCGGGAAGATCAGCCGGCTCCGGCTCGTCGACCCGATCGGCAACGAACTCCCGCGGCTCACCCACTCGGAAGCCGGACAGCTCCAGGGTTTCCCCGCCGACTGGCGGTGGGCTGGCAACGACATCAGCCAGCAGATCGGCAACGCCTG
>NZ_BAAALS010000112.1:0-786 GCF_039528415.1 Luedemannella helvata | reverse complement strand
GACGGTCACAACCATCTCCTTCCCTACCATGATCGAATGCCGCTGCCCGCCGCGGATCGAGTTGCCATTGCTGGTTGTCGCCGCCGTTGACGGTGGAGGCACTCTGGAAGTCGCAGGCCGTGTTGGTGCCTGATCGGCCGGCTCTCCGGTTGTCCATGGCCGGGCACACGGAGCGTGGGCGCACTACGAATCGACCAACGCGGATGTTGCAAGGATGTTAAGGCTAGCACCGAAACTATCGTCGTCAAGGCCGACGGGGTTTCGGCGAAAACCGGACCCCTTGATGTGGCTGATGGTGCGAGGGCTGGCCTTCGTTCCGGCTTATGGCTGCGACAGGACGCACCTGTAGCGCGTGTACCAGTCAGAATATGGCAGAAGCCCTCATGCACATGTCATCGAAGGTTGTCGTTGACACCAATTCGTCGTGCGGCTATTTTCGGCCTTCTCAGCCGAAAACATTGAGCCCTGATGTGCTCGTCTGGGAGCGCGACCCGCTTCCGCCACGGTCGCGCCACGCAACACCCCACCCCGTCCCGTCGCTTGGAGAGACCGCTCATGCGAGCCGGCCTGATGTGGCGCAGCTGTCAACGCTCACAGGTGTCGAACGTCGGGCGAGGCACGATGCGACGAACGTGCCGGCGTGCCGTCGGCATCAGCCTGTTCGTCCGCAGGCGTCTCATCGACCCCCTCACGCAGAGCAACGCCGAGCGGCCGGGACCCGTCCCGCGTGAAAGGTGTTCGGTGATGACAAACGATTCCCCACGGCCGTGGATCGGCCGAGGTCAG
>NZ_BAAALS010000111.1:0-792 GCF_039528415.1 Luedemannella helvata | reverse complement strand
GCAACCCGGTCGTCCTCAGCGACGTCCGCAGTGGCCTTGAGGGAACCCTCGTCGTATTCACCCAGACCGACGCAGAACGGGAGGCCCTGCACCGGCTCCTCGACTCCGGGTCGGTGCTGCTGTGGCAGGCCGCCCCCGGCCACGGCGTCGACGACATGTACGTCGCCGTCAGCGCTGCCACGGAGGAGCGAAAGGGGCTGGCCACCGACGAGTGGCGGACCTGGCAGCTGCCCGTCAAGCAGGTCGACATGCCGGTCACGGTCGGCGTCGCCAGCTCCGCAGGCCGCACATGGCAGGACGTCCTCACCGAGAACGCCACCTGGGCCGAGGTGCTGTCCAAGTACGCGACCTGGGAGGACGTGTTCCTGGACCGGAAGATCGGAGCCTGATGTACGCCGTCTCGGACCGCTTCCTGCAGGCCATCGCCGAGTCACATGATGTAGTCACCGAGGTGGTCCTCATCCGTACCGACGGCGGCGAGGAAACGCTGGACATCACCGGCGGCAGCGTCTCGGTGGACCGCAACAGGTCCGTGCGACGGACCTGCACGGTCACGGTGGCCGACCCCACGCTGATCCCGCGGACCGCCGCCGACAAGGTCAGCATCTACGGGGCCCGCCTCCGAATCAGCCGCGGCGTCCAATACAGCGACGGCTCCCGGGAGGTCGTACCGCTCGGCACATTCCGCGTTGACGACGTAGACGGCGATGTCGATGTAGGCCCCGCCACCATCACCGGCAACGGCCTCGAGATCGTTGTCGCCGACGACCGGTTCAGCACGCCGTACCGGGC
>NZ_BAAALS010000110.1:0-793 GCF_039528415.1 Luedemannella helvata | reverse complement strand
GGCGGCGATGCGGCGGTACTGGGCGTGGGGGTAGCTGTTTTTGGTGCGGATCGCGGCGAGAGCGGCGATACCGAGGCTCTTTTTGAGCCATCGGTTGCCGGGTCGGGTGTGTGTGGAGCGGGCTTTGCCGGCGGTTTTGTTGTTGCCGGGGCATAGGCCGGCCCAGGAGGCGAGGTGTGCGGCGCTGGTGAAGCGGTGCATGTCGACGCCGATCTCGGCGATGAGGGTCTGTGCGCCGCGTTCGTTGACGCCCGGGATGGTGTCGAGTAGATCGAGTTGAGCCTGGTAGGGGCTGATCTCGGTGGTGATACGGGTGTCGAGGTCGGCGACCATTGCGTTGATCGCGTCGACCTGGCGCAGGATCATCTGTGCGAGGAACGCGTGGTGGTCGTCGAAACGGCCAACCAACGCGTCGCGCAACGCGGTGATCTTCGTTCGCATGCGGCCCCGTGCCAGATCGGCTAGGACCTGCCCGTCGCGTTCGCCGGCGATCAACGCCTCGATCATCGCGCGGCCCGAGGTGCCGAAGATGTCGGATGCGACCACGGACAGCTTCACCCCGGCGTCTTCGAGCAGCTTCTCCATACGCTGCTTCTCGCGGGTGCGTTCATCGAGCAGGATCGTTCGCCGGCGGGTCAGATCCCGTAGCCGTCGGATCGGTGGCGGGGGCACGAAGCTGGGCCGTACCAGCCCGTGTGCGACGAGGTCGGCGATCCACTCCGCGTCGGTCATGTCCGTCTTGCGGCCCGGAACGGCCTTCATGTGCCGGGCGTTGAGCAGCCAGCAGTCGAAG
>NZ_BAAALS010000109.1:0-800 GCF_039528415.1 Luedemannella helvata | reverse complement strand
CGGCCGGCCGCTTCCCCTGCGGCCAGAGCCGCAACAACCTTCCCGCGCAGGTTTCTGGGCAGGAGTTGGCTGGCGTAGATCAGACCGAGGTCCACGGCCTTGTCGTGGATCTGCTGGTCGGTATAGCTGATCGGCACAGGAGTGGCCTTCCGTCGCGGTTCTGGTGGTGCACCGGGGCGCGGGCGAACCGCGACGAAGGACCGCGCCCCGGCGTCTGGGGCGCCGGTCAGGTAACGGTGACGGCGCAGGTGTCGGACTGGCCCTCGTAGGTGGCGGTGACGGTGGTCGAGCCGGGGTCGACGCCGGTGACGAAGCCTGCCGACACCGTGGCCTTCGCAGGCACGGACGACGTCCACGAAGCGAGCGCGGTGACGTTCGCGGTGGAGGCGTCGTCGTAGGTGGCGGTCGCGGTGAGGGAGCCGATGGCACCGTCAGCCACGGACAGCGTGGTCGGGATAGAGATGCTGACCAGGGTGGGGGTCGTCTGCCGGTCGAAGAGAACGCCGTCGCCGGTGGGGTAGATCGTGGCGACGAACGTCATCGACTCGAGGTCGGTTTCGTTCTCACCGTGGTCGCCGTCGAGGGACACCTCGGCGTAGTTCGCGGTGATGAGCCGGCGGACCTTGTCACCCTCGCGGGTCTCGAAGGCGACGAGGACCTTGGCCGGGCGGGGGACCTTGATCTGCGTCTCGGTAGATCCGGGCCACAGCAGGGAGAAGGTGGTGTCGTTGTCCTCGAGCGCGGTGAACGACTTCGTCAGCTTGAAGTGGTTGCGTGACGTGCGGACGAGGATGCCGCCC
>NZ_BAAALS010000108.1:0-807 GCF_039528415.1 Luedemannella helvata | reverse complement strand
CTGGGGTGTCACCAACAGCCCAGCCGGGGGCGCCGCAGAGTCCCTGCCGTCCGGCGAAGTTGCCGTCCTCCCGCATGACGTGGAGTCGGCGTACCTGGCCGGCCCGGCGGCCTGTGGCGGCGCTGTAGCCGCGGTAGAAGGCCCTCACGACGACCGTTCCTCGGTGGCCTTGGCGATGCCCTCGCAGACGGCCCGGTCGGCGTCGCGCTTCTTGGCGTAGCGCCGGTTGGCGGCGCAGATCCGCTCCATGACTTCGGCTTCCGAGTTCAGCGCGGGGTCGGCCTCTTCGCGTTCCTTGCGGGCGGACCAGCACGGCGTGCACAGGAGCGGCTGTCGGTCGATGGCGCACCAGGGGCAGGTGAAGCCGCCTGCGCCGAGGTGGATGCCGCAGTTGGGCTCGTACAGGAAGACGGGCCGGGACTGGGCGCAGTTGTCGCAGCGGGTTTCGAGGGGCTTCGTGTCCATGGTGGTGTCCTCTCGTCTGCTGTACTGGAGGGGTGGGGCCCCGCCTGTTTGCGGCGGGCGGGACCCCGAAGGCGGATTACTGGTGGGGGCAGTCCTCGCAGAGGCCGTTGGCGTCCCACGGCCCGTTCGGGTCCTGACACGGCGGGCACGGTCCCGCGGGGGTGGTGGTGGCCGGGCCGGCCGCCAGCTCAGGCAGGGCGACTCCGGCCAGCTGGCCGTTGCGCCATGCGGCCATCACCTGGTCGCGGCCCGTCTTTCCGAACCGGACGCTGTGGGTGCGGGCGCTGGCAGGGGCGATGCTGACGCCCGGTACGTCGTGGATGACGCCGGTTTCCGGATCCG
>NZ_BAAALS010000107.1:0-817 GCF_039528415.1 Luedemannella helvata | reverse complement strand
CGTTCACCAACCCGGTGTTGTGGGAGGACTTCGCGGACCTGGACATCATCCGGGTCGGGGACGTGTACTACGCGTCGGCCTCGACGATGCACTACTCGCCGGGCGCGCCGGTGCTGCGTTCGTACGACCTGGTGAACTGGGAGGTTGCCGGCCACTCGGTGCCGCGGTTGGACTTCGACAACTCCGCCTATGACCTGTCGGGGTCGCGGGCGTACGTGAAGGGCATCTGGGCCTCGGCGTTCAACTACCGCCGCTCCAACTCCACCTATTACTGGCTGGGTTGTGTGGAGTTCAACCGTACCTACGTCTACACGGCCACCGCCCCGGACGGGAACTGGACCAAGCGGGCGCGGATCAACAACTGCTACTACGACGCCGGTCTGCTCATCGACGACAACGACACCATGTATGTCGCCTACGGCAACGGCACGATCAGCGTGGCGCAGCTGTCCGCCGACGGGACCTCGCAGGTGCGCGCCCAGCAGGTGTTCACCACTCCCTCGTCGGTGGGCACGCTGGAGGGGGCGCGGTTCTACAAGCGCAACGGCTACTACTACATCTGGCTGACCCGCCCCGCCAACGGCCAGTACGTGCTGCGTTCCACCAGCCCGTGGGGTCCGTACGAGATGCGTCAGGTCCTGCTCGACCTGCCCGGTCCGATCTCCGGCGGCGGCGTGCCGCACCAGGGCGGCCTCGTGCAAACCTCCGCGGGTGCCTGGTACTACCTGGCGTTCATCGACGCCTACCCCGGCGGGCGGGTACCGGCGCTCGCGCCGATCACCTGGTCGGGCGACTGGCCGGTCCTGCAGACCGTCAA
>NZ_BAAALS010000106.1:0-820 GCF_039528415.1 Luedemannella helvata | reverse complement strand
CCTGACCCGTGGCAGGTTGCGTACATCCTGGCGCCGGTGTTCGGCTGGGTTCGCTGGGACGACGAGGCCGAGGGCTACGTCCGGATCGTTCGCAAGCTGTACGTGGACGTCCCCCGCCGCAACGGCAAGACGACCCTCAGCGGCGGTATCGCCGTGTACCTGATGGCCGCGGACTCGGAGCCGGGCGCCCAGGTGTACGCGGCGGCCACGTCGGAGAAGCAGGCCCGGTACACGTTCGACCCGATCAAGACGATCGCGGAGCGTGCTCCGGCGCTGAAGGGGAACGTCAAGGCGTTCACCAAGAAGATCACGCACCCAGCGTCCGGGTCGTATTTCACGGTCGTCTCGTCGGTGGCCGAGGCCCTGCATGGCGCGAACGTGCACGGCGGGATCATCGACGAGCTGCACGTCCACAAGAGCCCGGACTTGGTGGAGACGATCGAGACGGGTACCGGCTCGCGTCGGCAGCCGCTCGTCATCATCATCACGACGGCGGACGAGGGCAAGCAGGAGTCGATCTACGACCGGAAGCGGCAGTACATCGAGCAGCTGGCCCGCGGCGCGCTGCACGACCTCGACACCTACGGCGTCGTCTGGGGCGCGGGCGAGGATGACGACCCGCACGACGAGGCGACATGGCGGAAGGCCAACCCCGGCTACGGCGTCAGCCCTTCGGCGGCGTACCTGCGCGGTGCGAGCGCGGAAGCCCAGCAGTCGCCAGCCGACCTGGCGAAGTTCTTGCGCCTGCACCTGGGGATCCGCACCAAGCAGACCACGAGGTTCCTGACGCTGGAAGCCTGGGACCGCAACGCGTCGATGG
>NZ_BAAALS010000105.1:0-823 GCF_039528415.1 Luedemannella helvata | reverse complement strand
TGGACCACATCAACGGCGCCGCCGTCGCGCCGCGGTTCGACCCGGTGGCCCTCGCCGAGGCGGAAGCCATCCGGTCGCAAGCCGCCGCTGACGCCGAAGCCCGCCGTATTGCCGCCGAGGCCGAAGCCGAGACAGTCCGCATCAAGGCTGCCGCAGAAGCCGAGAAGCAGGCCCTGACCAACAAGCGGGCGGCGCTCCAGCTGCAGCGGTTCGAGGCCGAGCAGCACGCCAAGATCGCCGAGGCGGAGCGCAAGGCAGCCGCCGAGGCGCGCGAGGCCGAGCGGGAGCGGCTGGCAGCAGAGGCCGCGGACCTGGCGGAGGCTGAGGCCGGCGAACAGCGCGAGAAGTCCGCGAAGTCGTGGAAGATCGCAGCCATCAGCTTCGCCATCGTCTGCGGCGTCGTGGCACTCCCCGTCCAGATGAACGCCTTCTACGACGAGGACGCCCGCTACCTTCTGGCCGCCCCTCTCGTTCTCGAAGGGGCCGCATGGGTCGTCCTCCGTGGCGCCGCCGCAGCCGTCGATGACCGGCGCCCGCACTGGCACTACCGGCTCATCGCCTGGCTCCTCGCCTTCGTCGCCGCCGGCGTCAACCTGTGGCACGGCCTGACCGCCTTCGACACGGCCACCGCCGTCGGCACCGCCATTGCCTCGCTCGCCGGCCCCGGCATCTGGGACCTCCACGAGCACGGGCGGATCCGTTCCCGCGACGGCAAGCCCACCCTCCGGCAGCGGAGTGCGCAGTGGCGGGCCGAGCGCAGGCAGGCCAAGCGGGAGGCGGCCCTCGCCGAGGAGCGGGCAGCAGCAGCGCAGGAGGACGCGGA
>NZ_BAAALS010000104.1:0-844 GCF_039528415.1 Luedemannella helvata | reverse complement strand
GAAGAAGGTGTGCTTGCTCAGTGGTGTGCGCTTGGCGATCTCGGCGGGGAGCCAGCCCATGGTTGCGAGGGCTTGGATGCGGCGGAGGGTGGCGGTTTCGTCGATGCGGGCGCCGTCGGCGAAGTCGTCGAGGGTCGGCCAGAACGCCATCAGGATGTTGGCCGACTCGGTGCGGATCTGTGCAGGGACCGGGTAGCCGGCCTCGCCGAAGAGCAGGTAGTTGAGGGTGCCGACGCCGACTCCGGTCCGTTCGCTGATGCGGGCCGGGGACATGCCTGCCGCGCGGAGGGCGTTGACGTGATCACGGACGGGCTGGGCGGGCGTGAAGGGCTGCCACTGGCCCTGCTGCATGAGGGTCCTGCGGCGCTGGTTCCAGCGGGAGCGGGCCATTCGGATGGCGTAGGGGCGGCTGGTCACGGCTGGTCCTTCCGGGGCTGGCGCTGGGTGGGGAGTTGGGTGGTGCCGCGGGGCGGGTCGGGCCAGATGTCGTACAGCTGGGCGACCTCGAGGGCTTTGCGTGCGGCGGCGAGGTCGCGGCGGACGTCGTCTTCGGTGCGGCGGGTGGTGGTGCTGGCCTGCCAGGCGGCCCGGTCGTCGTCCTCGTCGTCGCTGCCTCGGTAGCTGCTGGCGAGGACGAGGAGGGCGCCGATGGCGATGACGACGGCCCAGTCGTAGGCGGTCATGCGACTCGCCCCTCGATGAGGTCGCGGGTGCCGCGCCACCGCTGGACGGCGGACTTGTCGCGGGTCTTGCCGTAGCCGGCGGTCCGGAGTATCCGGTCGCGGTGGAGGGTGGCGGCGAGGCGGCCGGGGTCGTGTGCGGGATCGGGAGCGATCGGCAGGTG
>NZ_BAAALS010000103.1:0-847 GCF_039528415.1 Luedemannella helvata | reverse complement strand
CGGGCTTCTTCTTCGCCGTGTCCGCGGGCATGCCCGTGAGGCGCCGCCCCGCCAGCGGATTGACCGCCAGGTGCTTCGCGTCTACCGCGCCGTTCAGGATCCGGGCCATGAGCTGCACGCAGTCCTTGACCGTGCTGCGGGCCGCCGTCTTGGCCACCTTCCTCGCCCAGGCCTCGACATCGAACCAGTTGAAGGCGATCAGCGGAGTGTGCTCCCACTCGGGGAGGATGTGAGCTTCCAGCCGCTCCCACTGGTTCATCGTGGTCCGGCCGCGGACGGCCTGGGCCTTCATCCACGTGTCCTTCGTGAAGACTCCGAACTTCTTGGCGGACAAGTTCGGGTCGATCCAACGACCCTCCCTCATCGCGGTCTCCTGCGCCTCTCCCCACTCCTCCGCGAGCTTCTTCGTGGGGAAGCCGGGCCGGCTTCCCCACTTCTCGTCGGGCCGCAGGTACCTGCACCGCCACGTGAACTGCTTGGTCTGCTTGCCGTTGCGGACCTTGTAGACCTTCTCGGCGTATGCCATGAGGACCTCTCGCGTCGGCGGGCCGTCAGCCGGCCACAGCGCGCAGCAGGGGGCGCTCGCAGCTCGGGGCCGACCGCAGTGTGAGCCCGGGTACGTGGATGGCCAAGGCCTCGTCGATGACGGCAACTGCCCTGTCGGTCAGATGGCCCTCGTGGAAGAGGGCAGGGTCGACAAGGACGCAGGTGTGTGGAAGTTGCCGGTCAACCCAGACGAGGGTGCCATTCGGCATCTTGCCAGGAACTCGGAAAACGTGGACACACATCGGCCACCCCTCGTCCTCTTGGTGGCCCCATGGTCGACGTTCTGTTATCGAACCACATC
>NZ_BAAALS010000102.1:0-847 GCF_039528415.1 Luedemannella helvata | reverse complement strand
GGCGTCGGCCTTCTTCTTCAGGGCGGCCGCGTAGTTGTCCTGCTGGGCCGGCTTGCGGCGCCGCTTGACCGGGGGCGTTTCGGTGGCCTCGACGGTCACGTCTTCTCCTTGTGTGTGATTGCCTCGGTGGGGACACCGAGGGCGTCGGCGATTTTCTGGACTGAGGTATCCGCCACATGCCGGATCTGTCCTGTCTCGATTCGCGAGAGGTATCCGCGATCCAATCCGGTAATGCGTTCGAGCAAGCGGAGGCTCTTGTTCTGAGCCTTCCGTATGGCCCGTTGTGCCGGTCCGTTCGGTCTCACGCTCAGAAACTACGCCTCTGCGTGCTCAATGCGCAAGCAGTCTGACGACACTCTTGGCTCACTTTCAGAGCGCGACACTGCGTGACAGGCGCACACGGGGCGCACACAAGGAGCGCGAGATGCAACCGAGAACGGCTGAAATGCTTACTAAGCAGCAGGTCAAAGCGCGGGAAGTAGGCTTCTTGGTTGCACGAGGTTGCGGCATCATGTGCCCATGGATCGCGACTGGGCACGGCTAGGGAAGGCACTCCAGGCCGCCCGCAAGGCCTCCGGAGTCACACAAGAGCAGCTCGCGGACGAACTGGGCGTGGGCCGCTCGGTCGTCCAGCTCATCGAGCGGGGCAAGCAGTTCAGTAAGCCCTCACAGACCCAGCGCGCCTTCGCGCGCCGCGTCGGATGGGCCGACGGCTCTATCGAGGCAGTACTGGCCGGCGGCGAACCGACCGTTGAGCCTGCCGCCACTCCCCCGCCGGTCCCAGATGACGCGCTCACGGAAAGCCGGCTGCCCCTGCGAATCGTTGACGAACTCGCCGACGACGGCG
>NZ_BAAALS010000101.1:0-932 GCF_039528415.1 Luedemannella helvata | reverse complement strand
GGGGGTGGCCCTGAACTGAATGTTTGTCCGGCGGCGTCCTACTCTCCCACACTCTCACGGGTGCAGTACCATCGGCGCTGGTGGGCTTAGCTTCCGGGTTCGGGATGGGACCGGGCGTTTCCCCACCGCTATGGCCGCCGTAACTCTATGAAACTGTCAACCAGTCGAACACCCCAACCCCCTTGTTGGGGGAGTGTGGGGGTTCGGTGTTGGTGTTGTTTCAGAGTTGCATAGTGGACGCGTAGCATGTTTGTAGGTCAAGTCCTCGGCCTATTAGTACCAGTCAACTGAACCCGTTACCGGGCTTACATTTCTGGCCTATCAACCCAGTGGTCTGGCTGGGGGCCTTAACCCTCTAGGGGTGGGATACCTAATCTTGAAGCGAGCTTCCCGCTTAGATGCTTTCAGCGGTTATCCCTTCCGAACGTGGCCAACCAGCCGTGCCATTGGCATGACAACTGGCACACCAGAGGTTCGTCCGTCCCGGTCCTCTCGTACTAGGGACAGCCCTTCTCAAGTATCCTACGCGCACGGCGGATAGGGACCGAACTGTCTCACGACGTTCTAAACCCAGCTCGCGTACCGCTTTAATGGGCGAACAGCCCAACCCTTGGGACCTACTCCAGCCCCAGGATGCGACGAGCCGACATCGAGGTGCCAAACCATCCCGTCGATATGGACTCTTGGGGAAGATCAGCCTGTTATCCCCGGGGTACCTTTTATCCGTTGAGCGACACCGCTTCCACATGCCAGTGCCGGATCACTAGTCCCGACTTTCGTCCCTGCTCGACCTGTCAGTCTCACAGTCAAGCTCCCTTGTGCACTTGCACTCAACACCTGATTGCCAACCAGGCTGAGGGAACCTTTGGGCGCCTCCGTTACCTTTTAGGAGGCAACCGCCCCAGTTAAACTACCCACCAGACACTGTCCCT
>NZ_BAAALS010000100.1:0-950 GCF_039528415.1 Luedemannella helvata | reverse complement strand
GGTCGTCTTCGATGCCGGGCCAACACTGCCTGGTGCTGTCGTTGGCGTTCTCTGCCAGGACGAGCAGGGCGCATCGCTCGCGCCATGTCAGGTCGGCGGGCGCGTAGTCCAGCACCTCAACGATCAGCCGGATTCCCACGAGCTCTCTTCTCTCGGGTGGTGTTGCGGGGTGGGCGGGCGCGTGGAACCAGGGGCCCTAGGGCGGGTTCAACACGCCGACGCCTACATAGCTATCATAGCTAAGAACGCGAGTTTGCGCTGTTGTAGTACCCAGCGAATCCGCTACTGTGGTTGCATGACCGCGACCCGAACCGAGCACCGCGACAAGATCGCCGACGCTCGCAACGTCCTTGGCGAAGTGATCGCCCGCGCCCGGTTCGCCGGCGAGACGACCGTCCTCATGAACCGCGGCAAGGAGGCGGCCGTGATCGTCCCGTTCGAGTTCTACGAACGGGCCCTCGAGGCTCTCGGCGAGACGGTCGTGCCCGCTGCTCCGAAGTCCTGACCTCATAGCTCCTCCTCTCCTCGAGCCCCGCGTTGACCGCGGGGCTTTGTCGTGTGCGGGTGGGGTTCGGCTAGGCCGCGGCGGCCGGCTGCGTGGCGGCTTCGGCCTGCTTCTGCCGGTAGTAGGAGAGGGCGTGGTCGAGCGTGTTCTTGCTGACCCCGAGGCGTTCGGCGATCTGCTGCCGGTCGTGCCCAAGGCGCTCCAGCTCGGCGTGGTCCTCGGCGATGGCGATGTAGCGGGGCACTGTTTCGCCGTAGTTCGGTTCGGCTGCAGGGTCCTCGATGGTGTCGTCGTCCCAGGCGATGGGGGCCGCGAAGTTTTTGGCAGCTGCCCAGGTGCGGGCGTACCGGGCGGAGCGGAGGCGGACGCCGCACTCCTCGGCCGGCTTGTCGGCGTACTCCTGGTAGAAGTCGCGGACGACGCGGGCCACGGCGGCGGTGACCCG
>NZ_BAAALS010000099.1:0-965 GCF_039528415.1 Luedemannella helvata | reverse complement strand
GACCGGGCCGAGGCCTTCCCCGACGTGTGGCAGCACGCTCTCAAGCTGGCTGCCGCCCTCGGCGAGACCACCGTCACCGAAACCATCTGGAAGCGCGCGCACCGCGACATCGAAGGCACCGACCCCGGCGAGACCGTGGCCATCATCCGCGGTCGGAACGCCGCCGAACGACGCCTCCTCGCAGCCCGCTCCGAAGCCCCCGGCGAGAGGCCCGTAAAGGTCAACTCTTCGCAGGCGGCATCGCAAATGCCCCCCTCCGGCGGCAGGCGCGTCTACAAGCCTCCGACGCGGCCCGGCGTGCGCCGCAAGAACGACACACCCAAGTACGTTCCGGCCGCCAACCGACAGGCCGCCATCGCCGCCCGCAACGCGGCCAGCAAGGACCAGTAACCCCACCCGGACCCGACTGGAGGAGATCGCATGCCGATCAACGGGCAGCGCACGAGCAGCAGCACGCGGACCAACCCGCGGAGCAAGGGCGGCACGACCAAGCACGGGCCGTCGTTCAGCTTCGGCCCGAACATCAACGTCAACTCGACCAAGACCACCAACACCGGTGGAAGCCGCGGCGCCGCCGGCGGCAGCCGTTCCCAGTTCATGCTGCCCGACCCCGAGTTCGGGTCGGCGGCCGAGCTGCGGAACTACTGCAACACCCTCCGCGCGTTCGGTGTCCACGCCTCCATCGAGGTCATGGTCGCCGCCGAAATCCTGCAGGCCGCACTGTCCCAGGCCAACGGGCTGAAGGACGACAACTTCATCCAGCACAAGCTCCGGGCCCGCAAGGTAGCCCGGAAGCTGAAGAAGTCCGGCGAAGCCCTCGCCGACGCCGCCTCGCTCGCCGCCGCGACCTACGCCGCGTTCCAGCGCGAGTACGCCGACATCATGTCCGCCCGCACCCCGAACCGGCCCGCGCAGTCGCGCCCGTTCCAGTACTGACAGGAGGCACTCCCATGGCCGGCAAGGAC
>NZ_BAAALS010000098.1:0-1018 GCF_039528415.1 Luedemannella helvata | reverse complement strand
CGAGGACCGCGACTTCTACGACGATGAGCGCACCGCGCTCAACGAGCACATGGCCAAGGCGCAGGAGGCTAAGGCCGGCCTGGCCAAGGCCCAGGGCGACGCCACCCTGCGCTCCGCCCTCGCCGACCTCGGCGACGACATCGCCCTCAACGAGAAGTCCGGCGAACGACGTACCCCCAGCGGCCTGATCGTCCCCGACGAGAAGACCTCCCTCGGCGAGCACTTCGTGAAGTCCGCCGAGTACGCGGCGCTGATGGGCACCACGGCGAACGGCCAGTTCGGTGCGAAGCAGCGCGTGCAGTCCCTGCCTGTCGGCTACAAGAGCCTGGTCACCGGCCTGTCCGACACCTCTGCCGGCGCGTTCGTCACCAACGACATGCGCGGCCTGCAGGTGGCACTGGACTCGTTCCAGCGCCCGCTGCGCCTGCGGGACGTGGTGACGAACGGCACCACGACCAGCGACACGGTCGAGTACGTCCGCATGACGTCGACCACGAACAACGCCGCTCCGGTCGCGGAAGCGACGAGCTCGGCTGCACCTACCGCGCCGGCTTCCGTCCCGGGCGCCCTGGTCAACGCGGCAGGCGGCGGCTACAAGCCCGAGTCGGCGCTTGCCGCGGCGAAGGTCACCACCCCGGTACGGACGATCGCGCACTGGATCCCGGTCACCAAGCGTGCCCTGTCCGACGCTGCGCAGATCCGGACCCTCATCGACGCCTTCCTCCGCTACGGACTGGAGGAGGAACTCGAAGACCAGATGATCTCCGGTGACGGAACCGGCGAGAACTTCGAGGGCCTCGGCAACGTGTCCGGCGTGCAGGCGCAGGCCTGGGACACCAACGCGCTGACCACTGCCCGCAAGGCGAAGACGAAGGTCCGCACCGTGGGCCGCTCCATCGCCAACGCGTACCTCCTCAACCCGGCGGACCTGGAGACGATCGACCTCCTGCAGGACAACGAGGGCCGGTTCTACTTCGGCGGCCCGCAGGGTGTCGGCTCGGCGTCCGTCCTGTGGGGG
>NZ_BAAALS010000097.1:0-1019 GCF_039528415.1 Luedemannella helvata | reverse complement strand
GCTCTGGCCGCAGAGGAAGCGGCCGACCGCCAGCAGTCCCCCGAGCCGCAGTTGGCCGGAGAGATCGTCATCCACGGCAGCAACATCCTCATCGACGGCGAACACTTCCCCTGGCTCGTCGCCACCCAGCCCATGGAGATCGGCCTCAACCCCGACGGCGTCAGCACCGTCAGCCTGACCCTGATGGCCGCCACCGTGCAGGTCATCCGCCCCGAACCGCGACCCGAAAGCGAGTAGCCATGGCCACCCGAACCGCGACCAAGCCGGCCGACGACCAGCCGTTCGACTTCAACCTCGACGCCGTCGAATCCGAGGTGGAACTCCGGCCCTTCCGGATCCACTTCAACGGCCGGCGCTGGACCTTCGAACACCTCGAGGGCCTGGACATCTGGGATCTTGTAGAGGCCGCCGAAGGGGGCCAGGTCAAGGCCATGATCGGAATCTTCGAGATCTCCCTCGGTGAGCAGTGGCCGGAGTTCCGAAAGATCAAGCTGCCCCAGTACAAGATGAAGGCCCTCTTCACGGCCTACCAGAAGCACTGCGGTCTTAAGCCGGGGGAATCCGAGGCCTCCGGGAACTGATCCGGAGGCACGGCCGAGCCCTCGAGGCAGACCTTCCGGCAACCTACCCCGGCGTCCGCCTCAAGCACCTTTACACCGGCGAGCTCACATGGCGCGAGCTGGGATCTCTCGTGCAGGGTTTGCCACCTACGTCGCGGCTCCGGACCGCCCTTAACCAAGGACGCGCTGAGCCGACGGCCGAGGCAGTCCTCCTTGCCGACATCTTCGACATGCTCCAGAACGTGGACTGGCACATCGTCGCCAGCAACGTCGACAAGAAGGCCAACCTGCCGAAGGTGCCCAAGCCGTACCCGCGCTGGTGGGCCGCCGGCAAACAGGCCGACGAGGCCAAGCGCGAGGACCGGGTCATCCGCCTCGAGGCCGCCCGTGCCCGCAGGCGCGAGCGCGCCCAGGCAATCGCGGACGGCCGCATCGCCTAACCGGACGGGGGTGGCCTGA
>NZ_BAAALS010000096.1:0-1024 GCF_039528415.1 Luedemannella helvata | reverse complement strand
CCGGGTTCGTGGACCTGCCGGACTGGGGGACCCCGTGACCGTCGCCCAGGCAACTCTCCGGACGCTTCTCGCCGCGGCTGTATCCGCCCTCGCCCTCTGGTGGGGCCGTCGAACCTGGAGGACCACGTGACCGCCCGCTACCCCGTGATCGTGGAAACCCGCGAACGCCACCTCGTCTGGGAGGAAGCCGACAGCCAGGAACAGGCCGTCGCCCAGCTCGCCAAGTGCGAGGAGGTCTATCAGGACCTGAACGCGTCGACCCTCCTCGAGAACGGCCTTGACCTGTACGTCGAAGCGCCCAGCGAGTGGGAGTGGGACGACCTCATCGACGAGCACCCCGAGGTCGCCGCGCTCCGCCCCACCGAGGAGGACTCTCATGGCCACTGACCCGATGGTCGCCGAGCTGACCGAACTCCGCGCCAAGCTGCGGATCAACGAGCAGCAGCTCGAGGAACGCGACCAGCGCGTAGCAGACCTCGAAGCGACGCTTGAACGGTACGTCGGCAAGGAGCCCACCGTCCGCGACGAGATGGCCTACCTGCACCGCTGCCTGAACGCCGTCTTCAACGCATGCCGGGTAGCCGAGAAGCAGGCCACCCGCTGGGAGAACCCGCTGCCCGTACCCGAGTGGGTGTCCACAGTCCGCTCCGCCGCGGCCGGCGAACACGACGACTGGCCCGCCGACAACCGGCGCCGCATCTACCTCGACGGCACCGGCCAGGCCTGGATCGAAACCACCAAGGGCTTCGTCACCCAGATCGAGATGCCCCTGTGGGACGGCGAGCCCATCGCCAACGTGCGGGAGAAGACCGGCGAGATCCACGAGATCGGCAGGACGTGGTGAGCCTCCCCGTCATAGACCGGTTCCGGTCCCGCACCACGGCCCGCGGCCAGCACCGGGCCCAGGACCGGCTCAGCCGGCTGGAAGTCGAACTGCAGCTGGAGCGGGCCCGCAACGCGGACCTGCAACGCCGCCTTGACGAGTCGCAGGCGGCCAGGGACAAGGCCAACGCGAAGGCCAACC
>NZ_BAAALS010000095.1:0-1029 GCF_039528415.1 Luedemannella helvata | reverse complement strand
ACGTTCAGCCCGGAGGTGTCGTCGAGGATGGCGTTGCTGAGGTTGATCGTCGTCGCCGTGTTGTGTGGGATCGACTGGGTGGAGGCGGCGTACACGAACGCGGAGAAGGACTCCACGATCCAGGCGCTGCCGTCGTAGTACGTCCAAAGCTTCTCGGTGGCGAGCCAGGCCCGCATGCCGGCGACCGGGCTGGTGAGCGCGGCCGCGCGGGCGGCAGCGTTCGTGAACCGCATATTGCTCTGGCCCACTGCCGCGGCGAGGCCCTGGGCCAGCACCTGGGCGTTCGGGGCATCCGTGAGCGCCGCGACCTGGATGCCCTGCCCGTAGGCGTCTGTGGTGCTCACATGCACCCCTTTCTACGTGAGGCGGAATGTGGCGCCGTCGAGGGTGGCCCAGATCGCGGTGCCGCTGTAGTCGGTGATCTGGATCGTGCCGTCGGTGTTGACGTCGAGGGCGCCATTGACACCCGGGTTGACGATCGTTGAGAACCGGGCCTTCTGCGCGGGCCGGGCCGCGGTCGGCAGCGTCGCGATGGTCGAGGTGCCCGTCGTCGAGCCGGGCGCCTTGGCCAGGCCGGACAGGGAGACGGTGCCGTCGCCGTTGATGCGGTAGGCCGGCGAATAGTGCGGCGCCCCCCAAGCAGACCAGCTGCCGTTGTAGGTGAGCGCCTGCCAGGTGCCCGCGGTGGTCACCGGCGCGACACGGCCGAGGGCAAGCCAGTTCCCCATACCGGACACCGTCAGGATGATCGTGTCCCCGACCACCGGGGTGACGTACAGGTCGGTACGGCGGGCCACAATCCCGTCGGTCGTCGTGACCGTTCCCGTCGTCTGGATCGACGTGACCGTAGCCAGCCGCCAGTCCGCGCCCCGGATGCTGGGGTCCTGGTCAGAGGCCTGCCGAACTTGGGCGTAGAGGACATCGGCGAGGTCTGCCGCTGCCTGCTGGACGGAGCTCACGTGTCCTCCTTCGCCGAAATCGTGCGGATCTGGAAGGCTCCGCCTACGTCGAGCGGGACGGGGAACGCAG
>NZ_BAAALS010000094.1:0-1042 GCF_039528415.1 Luedemannella helvata | reverse complement strand
CGTGTAGCGACCGACGTCATCGCCAATACCCCGACCAAGCTGGTCGTCTGGGCCGGCTACAACGACAACGGAGGCTCCCAGCCGAGCATCTCCGCAGCCGCGGCCAGCCTCTACAGCACCATCAAGGCCGGGTTGCCGAACGCTGCGGTCTACGTGATCGGCTGCTGGTCACCCTCGGGCTCCCCGGGGGCGTCGATCACCAACACGAACGACACCCTGAGACTGGCGGCCGCGGCGGCGAACCTACCGTTCATCAGCCCGATCACTGGGGGCTGCTACGACGCCTCAGGGACGCTCATAGCGACCCACGGGGCCTGGATTACGGGCACAGGGCGCGTAGGGGCCACAACGGGCACAGGGAACGCTGACGTGTACATCGGTACGGATGCTGTCCATCCCACGGATGCAGGGCATGCATACCTGGCCAAGCGCATTGCAGCAGCCATCCAGGAGCTAACACCCGCCTAGGGGTTCAGGCACCCCCGCCCCCCTCCTCAGGGGGGCAGGGGGGTGGAGGGGAGGGGGTGGAGGGTATGCCTACCTCACCCCCATCCAGGTGTGGGGATCCCGAGTGCCAGGAGCTCACCACACAGGGACGGTGCGAGAAGCACCAGAGGAGGGCATGGGCCAACAAGTCGAAGGCTTGGGGCTCAGGCTCGACACGTAAGTGGCGCACGTTCAGGGCTCAGATGCTGGAGCGAGAGCCTCAGTGTCGATGGTGCGGAGCAAAGACGGGGCTCGAAGTCGATCACCTCATCCCGCTGTCCGAAGGCGGCTCGAAGTGGGACCCAGCGAACGTCCAGACGCTCTGCAAGGCTCATCACGAGGTCAAATCGGATCAAGATCGACGTCGGAGGACGCGTCCGGACGGTCCAGGGCTCACCTTTTGACCCTGTACAGGGCTCATTTGAGGTGAGAAAATGGGCTCCGGATCTTCGATTTTGGGGCCTCTGAGAGCCCCGAATCGGCTCCCGAGAGCCCGGATTTGACCCCGGGAGGACCCCCAGGAGGGGGTAGGGGAGTCGAAATCACCAAATCGGAC
>NZ_BAAALS010000093.1:0-1110 GCF_039528415.1 Luedemannella helvata | reverse complement strand
CCTCACCGCGCCCCAGTGGCGCCTCGCCGAGAACGCCCTGGCGAACGCCGCCCAGGGCATTCAGCCGGGCGACACCCTGACGCTCCGCGTAGGCGAGCACGAGTTCGACGCCTACGTGGACACGCGTGCGGATGCCCGCGTGGTTGGCGGCATGCGGCAGCTGCGGCAGACAACCCAGCCTGGACGAAGGGGGTAGGCGGTGGCGATCCCCGGGAACATGTTGTCGCAGGTCACGGAGACGGTCGACCCGAACACCACGGGCTGGGCCGCGAAGATGAACTGCAGCATCAGCAAGGGCACCGGCGGCAGGTCGGGGGACGGGACTCTGCGCCTGTCCTCGGCCGCCGCCGGTGAGATGCAGGCCCGCACGACCGGCTTCTACCCGGTGGCGAGCGGGCAGGAGTATCAGGCTTTCGCGGACGCGTCCGGGGCTACGGTCCCGGAGCGCATCGGCCTGCGCTGGATGAACTCCTTCAACGCCGAGATCAGCATCACGTGGTCGCTGACCACGGCTACCGCCTCGGCGACATGGCACCGCATCAGCGTGTCCGGCACGCCGCCTCTCGGTACCGCGTGGGTGCAGGTGGTGGTGTCGGCAACCCCGGCCGCCGGATCGGTCGTCAACCATTTCGAGAACGTCTACCTGGGCGTTCCGATGCGCACCACCGGCAACCTGCTGTCGGCGGATGCCGAGAACATCGAGCACGCCACCCTGAAGTGGGTGGCGGAGACGAACTGCTCGGTGGCCCGGCAGGCGCCGATGGTGTCGTGGCCGGTCGACTACTACCTGGCCGGCGGGCATGTGCTGGCGCTGACGGTCACCGCGAACGGCAACGCCGCGGCGAAGGTCACGGAGAAGCCGGCCGCGACCGCAGGCGTCGAGTACATCGGCCGCTGCTATCTCAGTCCGCCCACGTCCGGGTCGACGGTCTGGGTGGAGCTCCGGTTCTACACGGCCGCAGACGTCCTGCTGACCTCGACAAGGTCGAATTTGGCGGCTCCGGGAACCGGCTATTACGAGCAGCGAGTCTCGGCGGTCGCGCCAGCCACTACCGCTTACGCGACGCTCGCCGTAGGCATCACCTCAGGTACCGCGGCCCAGGTCATGCG
>NZ_BAAALS010000092.1:0-1163 GCF_039528415.1 Luedemannella helvata | reverse complement strand
GGGGCGCCCCAGAGCGTGTACTCGGCGGCGGTGATCCGGCGGGCGAAGCCCGTGGGCCAGATCCCGAAGACGGCCTTGCCGTCGCCCTGCGCGGCCTGCCCCTTGACGAGGATCAGGCCGGCCGGCTTGGTGAACGTCGGGGCGGGCGGGGTGGTGGGAGGAGTCGTCATCTCAGAGTCCGATCGCTCGGTAGGCGCGCGGCCGGCGGTACCGGGGCGCGGGAACAGGGGTGGGCGGCGGCGTGACGGGTCCCGTGGGCGGCTGCGTCGGCGCCGGCTTGCCCTGGGCGCGCGCAACGATCGACGGGAAGATCGTGTCCTTGAACTGGGTGACGCGCGCATCTCCGGGACAGTCGGTGCCGCCGAGCGCCCAGTCGGCGTGCAGCCGGTGGTAGCCGAACCCGGGATCCGAGGCGGTGCGGCAGACCCGCAGCGGGATCCCGTGGGTCTTGTGCAGCCAGACGCCGAGCTGGATGAGCCCCTCGACCTGCGCGGCGGTCCACGGGTCGCTGTGATTCAGGTTGGACGCCGTCTCGATGCTGACCGCGCCCGTGCCGTCGGCTCGCCGGTTCGCCCTGTAGTTGGCGTCGGCCCGCGTTTCGGTCCCGATGTACTGGGCGATGGTGCCGTCGTAGGACTGCCCGAAGTGGGATTCGAGGTTGGTGCTGTCTCGCCAGTACTCGAAGGTCCGCTCCTTCGTCCATGGTGCGGCGATGGAGTGCATGATGAACTGCGTTGGCCGAATGGCCTGCTGAGTGTCGCTCTCCGGCTGGAGCTCCATCTTGCGGGCTTCGGGATACCAGGCCATGAGGCCTCCAGGACATGAGGAAGTCCCGGCCAGTGCGGTCCGGGGCTGGTGTGGGTCAGGTGTGCAGGAACTCGATCTGGATGGACG
The DNA here is from genome assembly GCF_039528415.1 of Luedemannella helvata. Lineage (NCBI taxonomy): Bacteria > Bacillati > Actinomycetota > Actinomycetes > Micromonosporales > Micromonosporaceae > Luedemannella > Luedemannella helvata. Next base: position 269 of record NZ_BAAALS010000092.1, on the reverse strand, counting down.
CGGCCATGCCGGCGGGGGTGTCCGTGTTGAGGGAGCTGCCGGACTGTTGCAGGGCGGACATGGTGATCTGCCGGCCGGCCGCAAGGTTGGCGATGCAGGAGCGCTCCTGAAGCGTGCCGACGGAGGAACCGACCGCGCCGCCCTGGGAGCCGGGGATCTGGCTGCCGTTGTCGTTGAGCCACATCGTGCGCCAGCCGCCACCGCCGGACGCGACCCACGACACCATCGCCGTCAGCTTGTACTTGCCGGCGACAGGCGTGGCCCAGTAC
>NZ_BAAALS010000091.1:0-1186 GCF_039528415.1 Luedemannella helvata | reverse complement strand
GGTCGTCGCCATGTTCGACCGGACGCAGATCACCGCCCCGGCCCCGGCCACCGCGGTCGCCCCGGTCCGGAGCGTGTAGGTGAAGTGCCGTGCGGTCCGGCGGCTACGTAAGCAGCTGGGCCGCCGCGGCCACTTCCTCCTCATCCTGGGCCTGGGCAAGACCTGCTGGGGCGCCGGCATGATTGTCGACCCGCCCCAGTCCGCCGGCCTTGGCCTCCTCACCCGCAACGCCCCGCTCCACTGCTGGGCATGGCTGTGGGTCATCGCCGGCCTCATCACCACTCTCTCGGCCTTCCTGAAGGTCGGCCGAGACCGATTCGGATTCATCGCTGCTCTGGTTCCGCCGGCCGTGTGGGCGATCTCCTATCTCGCCGCTGTCATCAGTGGCGACTACTCACGCGGCGCCTGGGTCGCCGTCTGGTACCTCACCTCCCACGTGGGGGTGATCATGTGGGCCGCGACGGTGCCCGAGCACTCAGTGCCCAACGCTCCGCGCGCCCGGAGAGCTGAGGGCGGATGACAGGCGTCTGGGCAGCAGTAGTGACGGTGACGGCGGCCGTCCTCACATGCATCGGAGCGGTGTACACGGCACGGTCCTCACGGGCTGCCGCAGCCGCGACCGCACGCGCCACGGAAGTAGCGGCCGTCGTCCAGAGCGAACCGGCACAGCGGGCCGCCGACCTGCAGGCGTTCCGGGAGATCAGGGAGAAGCAGACGGCCGACCTGGCGGAGACCCGCGAGGAAGTCCGGTCGCTCCGCTCGCTGGTCCGCGCGTTCGTCTTCTACGTCGGAGACCTCACGACCCAGATGCGCCAGGCCGGGATCGAGCCGCCAGCGCCCCCGGACCGGATCAACGACTACAACCGAACTGGAGTGTGATGAGCGACGAAGCGCCGGCCCCTCGGCCAGCACCACCCCGACGCCAGCCCCTCATGGCCGACGTCGAAACGCTCGTCGACATGGGCCTCATCGAAGAACAACCCCAACCGCCGCCCGAGGAACCACCCGAGCCGCCAGTCGAGGAGCAGGCCAACACAGTCGCACTCGACGAGGCCCTCGCCGGAGCCGGCATCCAGCCTGAGCCGGCTGACGCCGCGGCGATCGCGGAGCTCGCCAAGCTCGACCCCGCCCTCGTCGAAGCCATCACGCGGTGGGTCCAGCCCGCCCCGGTCGAGGAGAAGTAGAA
>NZ_BAAALS010000090.1:0-1222 GCF_039528415.1 Luedemannella helvata | reverse complement strand
ATCGACTGGGCCACCGACGCCTCCGGCACCGAAACCATGACCGAGGCAGTACTGCCCGTCGTCCAGGCCCGCACCGCATGGCTCGGCCAGCACGGCTACCGCCAATGGTGTGCCGAAGCAGCCGTCACCCAGAACGACCCCGCCCACTCCTGCCGGCCCGACGGACCCTGCAGCTGCCCGGGCATGCCGTTCCTCGTCACCTGGTTCGAGGAAGCCGGCGTCAGCCTGTCCGTCCTCGGCGACGACGCCTTCAACAACATCGCCAACCTCGCCCGATCCGGCGGCGTCGCCCTCATCGCCTCCCTGCAGCGCCCCAGCCACGACCAGATGTCCACCACCGCCCGCGACGCCTTCGGCACCCGCCTCTGCTTCGGCGTGCAGACCGCCACCGCCGCCGGGTTCATGCTCCCCGACGCGGTCATCGACGCCGGCGCAGCACCCGAACGCTGGTCCAACCGTCGGCCCGGCTACTGCTACCTAGTCACCCCCGGTGTCGACGAGGGTCGCTACTCCAGCCCCGGCCGGACCCGCTGGTTCACGCCGTCCGCGAACTCGCTGATGGAAGCCGTCGCCGCATGGGCAGCCCGCAACGGCGCCAAGCCCGACCCCGTCACCGCGGCGGCCGCAGCCAAGGCCGTCGGCAAGGCGTACACCGAACGCGCCCGCCACGAAGAGGAGAACCCCAGCAACGACGAGGACCAGGAGACGACCGTGAGCCGCCTCGACGACGAGGACCGTGACATCGACCCCACCCAGGAACTGCCCCAGCCGCGACCCGGCGAGGAGAACGTCGTCTTCGATCAGGGCGACGGCGCGGAGCTCAGCCGCGAGGAAGCTCGTGCAGCCCTGCAGGAGATCGTCGCGCAGTTCGAAGCCGGCGGCACGATGGTGATCGGCGTGGTCGACGTCATGAAGCACGCCGAGCGCTTCGGCCGCAAGCGCGGATGGGTGTCGGGCGAGCTCCAGCAGATGCTCACCGAGGGCCGGCTGGCCCTCACCTCGAAGCCGGGCCGGTACCGGATCGTGCCCGCCATGGCCGACGTCTGACAGTCCGCGCGCGCCTGACAGTCGTGTTCTGACACGCGACCTTCCTAGGGGTTTGCCAGTCACGCCCTGACACCTGACACCTGACACCCGCTACGCAAAACGTCACCTACCAGGACAAACGCGGCGGGGAGCGGTGTCAGGGTCCGCGACCCACTGTCAGAGACCGTCAAGCACC
>NZ_BAAALS010000089.1:0-1233 GCF_039528415.1 Luedemannella helvata | reverse complement strand
CCCCACGCGAACTTGTCGTCGGTGTCTTCGTCGCGGGACTCGGGGAAGCCGTCGTCGCCGTCGAGGAGACCGACCAGATCCCAGTCCACACCGAACGGCGTGGACGCGTTGGCGGGCAGGGTCGCGGAGAGGTTGGTGGAGATGTAGACGTCCGCGTCCGTCCACAGATTTGCCTTCAGCGGGTCGCCGGCCACGGCGTCCTCCTTCACTCGGGTAAGGGTTGTCGCCGCAGTTCAGGGGCGGGGTTAGAGCGGGACGGGCTTGACGTTGGTGTTGACGACGAACGTGGACACGTCCACGAGGGAGACGTCGTCGACTGCCGGCAGCGGCCCGGTGACGGGGCGCACGCCGCGGATGATGGGGCCGGAGTGGACTAGCAGGAGGCCCTGGCAGAGCATCGCCAGGTCGTGCGCCTGGTCGGCGTCCTCATGCCATGCGGTCACGCGCAGCAGGACCTTTGCGTTGGCCATCGACGGATGCGGCAGGTCGCCGTCCTTGCGGACGAGGACGTAGGGCAGGTGCGGGGTCTCCGGCGAGCGGTCGCCTGGCACAAGCGAGCCAACGGTGACGCCGTCCGTGTAAGACTCCGGGCGTCCAGCCAAGGCTGCCCGGAGGATCTGTACGCCCGCGGCCTGAGCGTCGGCGAAGACGACGAGCGGCTTCACTCCTCAGCTCCAGCAGCCTTGACCTCCAGCCCGGCCGCCGAAGCGGACTGGGTGAGGATCCCGTCGCGCGCCTGCCAGGCCATGCCGCGCACGTCGGCCACAACGACCGTGGCGGCGCCGCGGTCCGTCGTGTACTTGCGGACCTCGATCGGTACGCCTGATGGCACCTTGGCCTTGACGTTGTCGGCAACGGTCTGGGCGTAGCCGTCGACCAGGTCGCGGACGGCCTGCCCCTTGAGAACCTCCCGCACGCCGGCGGTGTCGAGTTCGAACTTCTCCAGCATTGGCGGCCTCCTATCCGGTGACCCGCTTCATCTCGAACTCGATGTGGTGGACCGAGTCGGTGAACAGCTCGGGCCAGCGGGCCACCTCGCCGTCGACCTCGCAGGTCATGCCGTCCCACTCGATGCGGTCGTCCGCGCGGATGTCGGGGGCGGTGCCCTCGGCGGACTGCACATGCCAGCCGGTGACCTTGGCCGTGCGGGAGGCATCGGTGGTCTCCTGCTGGATGCTCGGCTGGATGTTCACCTGCTGGACCGTGACGCGGGTTGCCGTTGCCCAGTCGCGG
>NZ_BAAALS010000088.1:0-1255 GCF_039528415.1 Luedemannella helvata | reverse complement strand
AGACCGTCAAGCCCCGTCAAACCCCCTCAAGGAGCCCCTCCATGACCGCCCCGAAGCCCCTCGACCACGATCACGCCGCCCGACTCGTCGCCGCCGTCGAGGAAGCCCTGACACCCGCCACTTCCTACCGTGACACCAGCCTCCTGCCCGCCGTCGGCACCGTCCCGCCCGTGCCCCAGCCCGGCCGGCCGCCCATGAGTCAGAGGGCGACCGATGCCAGCGCCCTCATGCTCACGGGCAGCGTCGTCACCCTGTCCGTCGGCGGCGCCACCTCGCTGGTCCTCATCGCCTCCGACTACGCCGACCCCGCCGTCATCGCCATGATCTGCGCGGCCCCCGTGGCCATAGCCGTCCCGATCCTCGCAGTCGCCCGGATGCTCCGCGGTGCCAAGACGCTCGTGCCTGAGACCCACAACCACAACTACAACGCCCCCGTCGAGCAGCATCACCAGCACACCACCACCCAGACCTGCGGCATCTGGGCCAAGACCACCAACCACGGCAACTGAGGAGAACCCGTGCTGGAGCACATCGCCACATCCGTCCTCCGTGAACTACTGGGGCAGACGGAAGCCCGGATCGACGAGCCGAAGACGGACGTCGAGGAGAAGGCCGACCAGCTGATGAGGCTCGCATGCAGCGGTGACAAGCCCGGCATGGAACGGCTCATCCGGTCCTGGCCGGAGAACCTGGCGCGGGAGGTACACGCGCTGATCGAGAAGCGCTGACTTCTACCGCTCGACGAGGCCCTCGCCATCCGCGGGGGCCTTCGGCGTGGGCACCGCACGCGCCAGCCACCCCGGGCCGGCCGCCCGAATCGGCGCCGTCGTCGGCGTCGCATCCAGTGCCACACACAACCGGTCCAACGCACGCTGACACTCGGCAGCAGTCGACCCGCGGACCATGTACGAAACCCCCATGGCTGCAGTCTCGCACCACAAAGCACCTCTTGACACGAGTAAGTCACCGAAGCGAAGATTTGCTGAAATAGCACTCGTGCGCACTCAGGCCGTCCCCCACAGGACGGCCTTTCGTCATTCCAGGGGGTGCGTATGGACCGGCCGCAACTCGTCACAGCCGCCGACGCCGCCTACTACACCGGGCGGCCCGTCGGCACGATCTGGCGCTGGGCATCCGAAGGCCGAATCAACCGCTACGGCGGCCGTGGCAAAGCAGCCCGATACGACCTCCGCGAACTCGACCGCAAGACCGTCGACGAATGGACCGGCGAAGTCCACGTCGGTGAAGCACCACC
>NZ_BAAALS010000087.1:0-1268 GCF_039528415.1 Luedemannella helvata | reverse complement strand
TGAGCTGTGTCAAGGATCTTGGACAGTTCCTCGGTTGGTTGCTACGCCGCGAGTTGGCGTTGTTGGTAGTCGGTGAGGGCTTCTGCGGGGGTGCGGTAGCCCAGCGTTGAGTGCAGCCGTTGCCGGTTGTAGAAGACCTCGATGTACTCGGCGACGGCGAACCGGGCGCGAACCCGGGTCGGGAACGCCTGCCGGTGGTACATCTCGTTTTTCAGCGCGGCGAAGAACGACTCGGCGGCGGCGTTGTCCCAGCACACCCCCGTGCGTCCAAGGCTGGTGCGGATCCGCTTGCTGGCGGCGAAGCGGGTGAACTCGGCCGAGGTGTACTGGGCGCCGCGGTCGGTGTGGAACACCGCGCCGGGGCGGACGCGGCCGTGGGTAACGGCCATGGCCAGGGCGTCAACGACCAGGCTGGTGCGCATGTGCTCGGCAGTCTGCCAGCCGATGACCATGCGGGTGGCCAGGTCGATCACGGTGGCCAGGTACAGCCACCCTTCCCCGGTCTTGAGGTAGGTGATGTCCCCGACCAGGCGGGTGCCCGGTTCGGTGGCGGTGAAGTCCCGGCCGATCAGATCCGGGCTGGTCACCGGAGCCCGGCCGGGGATCGTGGTGCGCCGGTAGGCACGCGGTTGACAGGCCCGTAGACCGAGCTCGCGCATCAGGTCGGCGGCCAGGCCGACGCTGCACGCGTGTCCCTCCCGGTTGAGCTGCGCAGCTACACGCCGGCAGCCGTAGGCGCCCCGACCCGCGGCGAAGACCCGCCGCACATGAGCGGCGAGGATCCGCCGCCGGGCCTGGGTGGCTGTCTCGCTGGCGACCCGAGCCCGCCAGGCGTAGAACGATGAGCGGGGCACGCCCAGCAGCCGGCACATCCACATGATCGGATAGTTCGCCTTCTCCGCGTCGATCACCGCGCAGCGCAACGCTACGGGTGCGTCCGGGCGAAGAAGGCCGCGGCTTTTTTCAGGAACTCGTTCTCCATCCGCAGCCGGCGGACCTCGTCCTCCAACTCCTTCACACGCACACGCTCCACGGGGGTCAACGGCTGATCCGGCTCAGGGTGGGCACGCCGGAAGGCGTTGACCCAGTTGCCCAACGTCCCGTCATGGATCCCGAGATCCCGGGCGACCTCCGCGATAGGCCGACCGGACTCGATGACCATCTGGACCGCTTCCGCCCGGAACTGGGCACTGAACCGGCGACGCTGTTCGGGCATGAACACATCCTCTCAGTCGAGAGAACCCGTCCAAGATCCTTGATACACCTCA
>NZ_BAAALS010000086.1:0-1272 GCF_039528415.1 Luedemannella helvata | reverse complement strand
CCGGAACCGCGCTGGCGTCAGGTCGCGGTGATGAATCCGAAGCCAGCTTCTGCCAGATGGGGTCCGGCATATGGGTGCGGACTGGACGCCGGCGCCGCGCGATAATCACTTGATGAACGACACCGCTGGTGAGGATTCGGTTGATATCGTTGCCCTCCGCGACGGGTTCCGGCGCCTGGGACTCGCCGATGGGCAGATGGAACTCTGGGTCGCGTCCGAAGCAGAGGAGGGCATACCTCAACTGGCCCGGTACCGTTTTCTCAGCGCCCTGTAGCCGAAAATGATCGATACGTGGCGACGCGACACCGAGCGAAACAGGATCGCCCGGAGCCTGCTGGCGGACGGGGCGGGCCGCGAGGAGCTGATCCAGTTCGCGCGTGCGGTCGCCTACGACACAGTGTTCTCGATGCTGTATTACCTCGAGGACGACGGCCGCGACGACTGCAATGACCTGCCCGCCTGGGCACTGGTACAGACTGCGGCGGATGGACAGCCAACCGGCCGGGTACTGGGTGGGTTGTTCGAAGACCTGCTGAGCTTGGACCCCTCCGGCAACGAAGGGGCCGACATCGTGCCGCAGCTACCCGGCCCGTGGGTCAAGCAAGCGGATCGAACACCCGGCCACGACACGGCCCGATAGCCAGGCTGCGCACATCTGCCGCAGTCTGTGCGTTACTCGGCGTATCCGCAGGCCTGAATCGGTGTAGCCGTATTCGGGCTCAGGTCGATATCGTCGCGCCGTGGTGCAAACCAGGCGGTACCCCTATGTCGGTCCGGCCGAGTTCCGTGACCGGGTGATCGCGGTGGACGCTGTTGCCGTGGACTCGGTTGCCTCGCTCGACGAGTGGCTGGCTGGGCGCGACCGTGGAGACCTCGCCGAACCGGTCACGTTCGTCGTCGCTCTCGATGGCGTGCTCAGACTGGCGCCGCGTCGTAGCGAACACATCGCCCTCGCGGGCGGGCAGGACGTACTCGCCGCCGGTGAGATGGCGTTTGCCGCCGCCGGCATCGGCTGGCGCGTCGCCGAGGTGACCAACCAGTCGACTGGCTACTGCCCCGACCCGGACTGCTGGCCCGCTGTGGCCAAGGCCATCGACCGAGTCGGCATACCGCATCCTGGCGGCTTCACCGACCGGGTCATCTTCCGCCGTTGCCCGAGCTGCGGCGAGCGCAACATCGTGCGGGACGACGACTTCACGTGCGCCCTGTGCGGTAGCGCCCTGCCCTCGCAGTGGAACCTCACGTCCGACTGACGGCATCCGGATCTGCCGC
>NZ_BAAALS010000085.1:0-1310 GCF_039528415.1 Luedemannella helvata | reverse complement strand
CTGAAGCGCGCTGGGTTTGGTGGAGGCTCCATTCCGTGAGGAGATGGAGTCATGGCACGACCGAGCAGGTTCTCGGCTGACTTTCGGGCCCGGGCGATGCGCCTGGTTGCCGAGGCGCGGCCGGAGCACGACACCGAGTGGGCGGCGATCACGTCGGTCGCCACGAAGCTCGGGGTGAGTACGGAGACGTTGCGGAAGTGGATCCGTCAGGCGCAGGTCGATGGCGGGCAGCGGGCGGGCGCGACGTCGGATGAGTCGGCGGAGTTGAAGCGGTTGCGGCGGGAGAATGCTGAGCTGCGGCGGGCGAATGAGATTTTGAAGGCTGCGTCGGCGTTTTTCGCGGCGGAGCTCGACCGCCCCGGGCCGAGATGATCCGCTTCGTGGATGAGCACAGGGATCGTTTCGGGGTCGAGCCGATCGTCGGTGTCCTGCGGGGCACCGACGCCGGGTTCATGTCCGTGTCGGGGTACTACGCCGCCAAGACCCGCCCGCCCTCGGCGCGGGCGGTCGCGGACGCGGGCCTGTGTGAGCAGATCACGGCCGTGCACCAGGCGAACTACGACGTCTACGGGGTCCGCAAGACGCATGCGGCCCTGCGCCGTGCGGGCGTGGACACCGGCCGCGACCGGGTAGCGCGTCTCATGCGGGCACTGGGTTTGCGTGGTGTGCGTCGGGGCCGGCCGATACGGACCACGATCGCTGATGCCGCGGCGGCCCGCCCAGCGGACCTGGTCCGCCGGCAGTTCGCCGCGGCGAAGCCGAACCAGTTGTGGGTATGCGACATGACCTACATCCGTACCTGGGTCGGGTTCGCCTACCTCGCCTTGGTCATCGACGTGTACTCCCGCCGTCTGGTCGGCTGGGCGCTGACCACCCACCTACGCACCGACCTGCCCCTTGAGGCGCTGGAGATGGCGATCTGGGCCCGCAACGAACGCCTCGACGGGCTGATCCACCACAGCGACGCCGGGTCCCAATACACGGCGATTCGCTACACCGACGCCCTGGCCGACGTCGGGGCGTTGCCCTCGATCGGGTCCGTCGGCGACTCCTACGACAACGCCCTCGCCGAGTCGACCATCGGCCAGATCAAGGCGGAACTGATCCACCGGCGTGGCCCCTGGCGAACTATCGAACAACTTGAGTACGCCCTGTTCGAGTACATCGACTGGTGGAACCACCGTCGACTACACGGCGAAATCGGCATGCGCACACCAGCTGAAGCCGAGGCACCCACTACGCTCAAACCGAGCTTCTAACCGAGGCCGGTACCCAATGAACTGAGCCTCTACAAGATCCAGGGCGCTTCA
>NZ_BAAALS010000084.1:820-1355 GCF_039528415.1 Luedemannella helvata | reverse complement strand
AGACCGAAGCCGTTCCTGCGGGCACCGGCTATGTCGGCGACTTCCGCAAGGCCGTCCTGTGGGACCGCGAGCAGGCATCCATCCAGATGACCGACTCCCACGCGGACTTCTTCGTCCGCAACCTCGTCGCGATCCTCGCCGAGATGCGTGCTGCCTTCGGCGTCCTGCAGCCCAACGCCTTCGTCGAGATCGACCTGACCGCGTAAGGAGGGGCTCGACATGGCATACCTGAACGCAGGGGCCGGCGCTGCCCGCGAGGGCAAGCAGACCGCAGCCGTAGCGGATGCGGCCGCGGCTACCTCCGTGGTCGCCGCTGGCGCCAACCCGACAAAGGCCGAGTACGACGCCCTGCGCGCCGACTACCTGGCGCTCCGCACCAAGGTCAATGCGCTGCTCGCCGCGATGCGGACGTCCGGCCAGCTCGCATCGTGACCCTGTTCCTCCGGCAGACGGCTCAAGGGCGGTGCCCATGCGGTGCCGAGCATGCGGCGTGCGGCCCGCCCTCGACCGCTGTCCCCGTCGATCAGCACATCGT
>NZ_BAAALS010000084.1:0-810 GCF_039528415.1 Luedemannella helvata | reverse complement strand
TCCGCCATGAGCGGCCCCCCCAGGAAGTACCGGTACACATCGCCCGGCGGAAGCGAGTCCGTCCTCAAGCTGAGCACGGAGGATGCCGAACGTCACGGCCTGTCCGATGAGGATCTCGTCGAATCGGGCAGCGGCGCGAAGGCGGCGTCCCCCGAACCGAACAAGGCGCGCGCCGCCGCTGCCAACAAGGCGCGTGCGCCTCGAGGCAAGGGCGGTGCGGGTGGTGGCGACTGACACACCGCTGGCCGACCCTGCTGCCCTGGCCGTATGGCTGCGCGTGCCGGCCGACGATCCCCTCCTGCTCGCCGCGCTCACCTCCGCATCGAATCGCTTCCGTGGCGAAGTGGGTCACGAGGTCTCCCTTGTCGAGAACGAGCAGGTCACCCTTGACGGCAACGGGCGCGAGTCCGTTCTCCTCCCGGTGTGGCCGACGGTCGGCGTGTCGGAGGTTCTCCTCGACGGCGAGGAGCTCGTCGAGGGCACCGACTACGACTGGTCCGAGGCGGGCTTCCTGCGCCGTCTGGGCTGCCAGTACTGGCCGGCCCGCCTGCGCTGCATCCAAGTCACCTACAGCCACGGCTGGGCGCAGACTCCCTCCGACATCCAGGAGGCCGTCATCGAGCAGGCGCGCGCCGGCTACGGCGGTCAGCCCGGCTTGAAGTCGAAGGCGGTCGGCGGGCAGTCCGTCACCTGGGAGACCGGCGTGACCAGCCAGTGGTCGAAGGCGGTCGAGCGTCACCAGGTGCAGACCGGGAGCGACGCGTGATGTTCAACCAGTCGCTGGTGCGCGTGCGCGCGGGCACGCGCCCG
>NZ_BAAALS010000083.1:0-1378 GCF_039528415.1 Luedemannella helvata | reverse complement strand
GCCAACGCCGAGCAGGAACTCGTCCGATGGACGCCTGAAGAGGTGGTGGCTCTCAAGCTTCTGCCCTACCGGAGCGTCCGCGTGCTCAAGCGGAAGTGCAACCGGCGGGAGGTCTGGTGCCACTTGGACGGTGGCCGGATCACCTTCACCGCGGAGGACATCCGCCGCGAGAACGAACGCACCGCAGTCGCCCCCATCGCCGCTTAGCGGCTATGCGGCCCCGACCGCCGGGCTACCACACACCGGACAGTCGAGGCCTCCCGATCCACCCCTCACCTGCACGCCTACATGCAAGGAGAAGAGGACCGATGTCCCACATCATGCCCGATCGGGTCGCGAACCTGATCCCCTCCCAGCGCCCGAAGCCCGCCGATCCGACCGCGACGTCCGACGCGGTGCGCCGGTTCTCGGCGAAGCGGCGCCCCCTGCCGCAGATCACCGCCGCGAGTGTCGCGGATCGGGTCGACGCCGAGATGTTCCGGTTCCGTGGCCCGCTGCTGTCGGTCGAGGACCAGGGCGACCGCGAGATGCTGCTGGCCGAGTACGCGGCGGCCGACAAGGTTCTGTCCGGTGTGGCGCTGCGGCAGTCAACGGCGGTGCTGTCATGAAGGACACGTTCCCGGTTTCCACTGACTCGCCGGCCGTCGCCGCTCTCACCCCGGCCTCGCCGCTGGACGCCTGGAACGCGGCGAACCCGATCGGTACCTGGGTCATCGCCTACCCGGGTGCTCGCGGCGACCGACCCGTGATCACACGGACCCGCGCCGAAGCCGGCTTCAGCCGGAACGGACTCCCGGTTGTCTGGCTCGAGGGCTACGACGGATACCTCCGGCTGGAGCACGTCACCCCGATCACGCAGAAGCGTGCCGGCGCGCTGCTGGAGCAGCGGCACCAGTTCCTTGACCTGGACGCCGACTCCTCCTGCCCGTTCGAGGGCGCCTGCCGCTACCCGTACCTGACCCTCGGAGGCCAGCCGTGAAGCTCCTTGCACCGATGGCCGGCCCGCTGATGGCGCAGGCCGACGAGGACGGTCGGGCGAAGATCCGCCGCGCGTTGACCGGGCTGCTGGGTAACCGCGCCTTCCGGATCCGGATCACGCCGGTGATGTGGGACGTGGACGGCAGCCCGCAGATGAGGCGGGTCGTGCTTCTGCTGGATGGTCTGGGTCGGGAGATCCCGACGCCGCGGGGCGCGCACCAGTTGATCGTGGACGCGGTGTGGTCGGTGTTTCCGGAGCAGTGGCTCGACGTCGCCTGCGAGTACGGGGTGAGTTCGGGTGAGCTGCGCCGGTACGACGCGCCGGTCCCGTCGTTCCTGCGGGCGGTGGCGTGATGGCCCGCACCGAGACGGTGGTGTCGGTCCTGCTGTCGGACCCGCC
>NZ_BAAALS010000082.1:0-1465 GCF_039528415.1 Luedemannella helvata | reverse complement strand
CGGCGGCACCACCCCCACCACCAGCAGCGGCGGCGGCGGCAACACCGGCGGCAGCGGTCAGCAGATCGTGGGCAACCAGTCCGGCCGGTGCCTCGACGTGCCGAACCAGAGCACCTCCAACGGCACCCAGTTGCAGCTGTACGACTGCTGGAGCGGCACCAACCAGCGCTTCACCTACACCTCGAGCAAGCAGCTGACGGTGTACGGCAACAAGTGCCTGGACGCCGCCAACAAGGGTACGACGAACGGCACCGCGGTCATCATCTACGACTGCAACGGCCAAGCCAATCAGCAGTGGAACGTGAACTCCGACGGAACTATCAGGGGCGTGCAATCGGGCCTGTGCCTTGACGCCGCTGGCAGTGGCAACTCCTCGAAGATCCAGCTTTACAGCTGCTGGGGTGGGGCCAACCAGAAGTGGGCTCTGCGGTAATTATGTGACAGCGTCGGGGTCGGACCCAGCCGGGTCTGACCCCGACCACCAAAGAAGTGGGCTCCAGCCTGGCTGGGGCCCACTTTTGTTGGCGCAGCTTTCTCGAGGCACTGCCATTCATGGACGCCGCCCAGCCTTGAGGAGTTTCGGCTTGAGGCCGGCCTCGCGCAGCAGGCGCCGCCCTTGCCCGATCGGCAACAGATCGACGTACACGATGCCGTCGAGGTGGTCGGTCTCGTGCTGCAGACACCGGGCGAAGTACCCGGTGCCGCTGATCTCGATCGGCGCCCCGTACACGTCGGAGCCGGTAACGGTGGCCAGCGCGGCCCGGGGCAGGTCGGCGGACGCCCCTGGCACGGACAGGCAACCCTCCTCCTCGGTGACCGCGCCGGCCAGCGCCGAGGGCGCCTGGAGCACCGGGTTGATCACATGACCGACGTGGCGTACACCGTCGGCGTCAGTGCAGTCATAGACGAACGCCCGTAGGGCCACACCGATCTGGTTGGCGGCCAGGCCCACGCCCCGTGCGGCGTACATCGACGCGAACATGTCGTCCACCAACGTTTCCAGCGTGCGGTCGAAGGTCGTGACGTCCGCACAGCGTCGGTGCAGAACCGGCTCGCCGTAGTACGTGATCCGGCGGACGGTCCCCGAGGTCCTGGCCATCGCTGCATGGTAAACGACGTTGGAGAAAACTCGCATATAGGGCTGCTGCGGGCGTTCGCCGCGCCCACGGCAGCGGCAGCGACAGCGGCAGCGGCAGCGGCAGCGGCAGCGACCGTGACCGTGACGGCCGCGCCGGCCGAACGTTCGCGGGACGGCGGCGCACGGCGGCACGACATGGGACGGGCGGGCCCGGCATACCGCCGAGCCCGCCCGCTTCGCGCATCCGATCCGGGAGGTCCGAACCGGTGTCACGCCACTACCGTTGCAGGGTCAGCACACCTGGCCGCCACGGCAGGTTGTTGTAGTCACCACCCGCGCTGGGGTTCTTGCCCTGGTAGAGCAGTTGCAGGTTGCACGGGTCGATCG
>NZ_BAAALS010000081.1:0-1587 GCF_039528415.1 Luedemannella helvata | reverse complement strand
CCTTCGCGACGGCCGCCGCCAGCAGCATCCAGCCCGGCGACTGCCCGTGCGACTGGTGCGGGCAGGGCGGCAGCGACCCCATCGACCCGCAGGACGGCGAGTAGCCGCGCCGGCCAGCAGCACACCCACCGCAGCTAGACCACCCTCCCGTCTGACCAACCGAGGAGTACCGCCATGCCCGAAACCACCTGGCCCACCGGCGTCATCGCCCGCCACCTGACCGTCGGGGGCGCGACTGTCGACATCGTTGAGAAGGCCGTCGAGTACACCGAGGGCGAGACCGGATTCGGCCCGATCGGCAACGGCTACTCCGGATACCGGCAGCCCACGGAACTCGTCGACATCACGCTCACCGCGTCGTGCTCCGGCTGCACCGCCATCGACGAGAAGAAGTTCACCGGCATTTACGCATACGCCCGAAGGGGATTCCTGGACGAGCTGAAGCCCTGGCAGAGCCCCAAGACCTGGGCCCAGAAGCACGCCGAGACCTGCCGCGCCATGCCCCGTCCGATGGGGGCCTGAGCCATGAGCACCGTCCTCGACGTCATCGCGGTCCTGGTTCTGGCGGCCTCGCTGTGGCAGCTCATCGGCTACTTCCGCTGGCAGTACCTGGAGTGCACCGAGTGCGGCATGACGATGCGCTTCCGCTGCGTCAGCCGCACCGAGGAGCAGACCCTGACCGCTCGCATGCAGCAGCACGTCGACACCCATCGCAGCTAGACCCCACCTCCTGGGCCGGCCGCCGTGCCGGCCTCAACCGAAAGGACCACCATGGGTTTCTTCCGTGACAAGGCTGTCGAGATGAAGGCCGCGATCGACTCCGGCGACATGGAGCGTGCAGCGGACGCCATCATCTACGCGATGCGTGAGGGCGGCTCCGACCGCGCCGAGACCCTCGCGAAGATGACGGACGAGCTGCTGCGTGAGCAGGGCCGCAGCTGATGTTCACCGGCACCCCCGAGGAACTGAACCGGCTCGAGACGCAGGCCCGCAACATTGCCGGCCGGATCGCCATGCTGCTCGACGACCTTGAGGCCCTCGGCCTCGGCAACGCCTCCGGCCAGATCCACACCCCCGGCGGCATCATCCGCCAGCAGCCTGGCCGCGGCTGGGTCGTCACCGACCGCTAAACCCCGCCCCATCCCGCCTGACCGGCGAAGGAGCACCACCATGCCCTTGCCCGACTGGATGTACAGCCAGCTTGCTGCCCGCGGACTCCGACCCTGCGGGCACCCTCAAACCGACCACCCCAGCGACGACTGCCCGTCCTGCTCAGGCCACCGGGACGACAACCTCCCCCAGCAGGACTGACCCACCCTCCCGCTCAGACCACTGGAAGGACCACCGTCATGCCCACCGGCCTGATCACCGAGCTGGAACTGAACCGCGTGGACGCCGCCGTGGCCGCCGCCCGCGCGCTCATCGACCAGTACCGGATCGCCCTCCGCCGTGGTGACGAGCTCGGGATGCGCCGCTACGCCGCACTCGCCGCCGACCACGACCTGCTCTACCCCGACTCCCCGATCTCCGCCGAGATCGACGGCCTCCACACGCCCGCCACCGACATCGCCGCCTAACAGCCGGCAC
>NZ_BAAALS010000080.1:0-1617 GCF_039528415.1 Luedemannella helvata | reverse complement strand
TGGATCACGCCGGTTTCCGGATCCCCCCACTCCGTACCGCCCGCCGCGGTCAGCTCGGCCAGCACCTTCTTCTCGAATGCGGGCCGGACGCTGGTGCGGAACTCGCGCTCGATCTCACCGGCGTGGTTCTGGAGCACCCACGCCTTGAACGCGTCCGCATCGGTGACCTTGGCTTCACTGCTGCCGGCGGTCAGGCTGACCTTGCCGACCTCGATGCCGTCGGGGAGCGTGACGACGATCTGGCGGGTGCCGGTCTCCCGGGCGAGGTCGTCGAGCTGCTGCTGCACCTCGGCCCGCTTCGCCTTGTACGCGATGTTGATGACGTCGAGGAGGGTCTTGAGGTACGCCTCCTGCGCGGCATTGTCACGGAGGCTCATGCGGCACCTGCCGTGCCGCTGAGGATCTGCGTCATTTCGGTCAGCTGCTGGACGCCGGCCTCGCCGATGGGGATGCCGTAGGACTGCTGGAAGTCGGCGTCGAGGGTGTCGAGTCCGACGCGGGTGGCGGTGGCCCGGAGCTGCTGCTCGGCCTCGGCCACCGGGTCCGCGAACTCGGCGTCGGTGACCGTGTCAGCCGGGGCCGGGGCGGCGGGCGACGCTGCCTTGGCCTTGCCCACCTCGGCGATCTCCTGCAGGGTCGCGGTGCCGGGGCCGTAGCCGGCGGCGGACGCGTCGCGGTAGATCTGCCGAACCTCGTCGGCGGTGGCAGCGGCGTGCGCCTCGGCGACGAAGTCCCGTGCCGGAGCGGCCGGTGCCACCGGTGCGGCGGTGGCCCACGGGTCCGCCTCGCCCGGCTGAACGGAGCGGAGGTGCCGCTCGGGCTCCGGATTGTCGGCCTGCGCCATCTCCTCGGCCGTGTACACACCGGCCAGGTCGTGCGGGAAGGCCATGCGCAGGGCCAGAGCCTCGGCGCACTTCGCGGTCATGGTCGCGGGCATCTTGCCCCACAGGCCGATGACCTTGTCTTCCTTGCCGCGCTGCACGTACTCGGAGTACTTGGCCACCGCGGGGAAGCGCTGTCCGTTGCGGACGACGACCACCTTGGCGGCGGCTGGCGCTTCGTCCGACAGCCAGACGTCGTACCAGCGGCCGGACGCGTCGCACCACAGGGTGTCTTCGTAGCCGAGCGTGTGGCCGGCGGCAGCGACGACGCGGTGGGCGATGACGCGGTAGCCGTCGATGCTGGTCTGGGGGGTGAAGACCTTGCGCTTCTGCCGGTTGTCCCAGCGGCCGATCAGGTAGACCTGGCGGGTGAACGGGTCGAGGCCGGTTCGCTGTGAGAGGTGGAGGAAGCCGGAGAGTTCGGCGGGTGTGACGTCGTTGTCGATGCCGCCCTGTCGCAGTACGGCGGCCTGCTCGGGGGTCCAGTTGGTTTGGTCGGGACGGATGGCGAGGCTGCCGCCTGCCTTGGTGATTTCGGTGCTCACGGTGAGCCTTTCAGGGTGTGGCGGGCTGGGGCCCCGGTGTGGGGCCCTCAGCGGTGGTGGTTTGGCGCCGGGGCGGCCGGTCGGTGCACGGCTGGCCCCGGCGGGTCTTCAGGCGCCCGGCACGTGGGCCGGGTCGGGGCTGGCGAACGGCGCCAGGTGGAGCGGCAGGACCGGGATCGGCTGGGTGTCGG
>NZ_BAAALS010000079.1:0-1668 GCF_039528415.1 Luedemannella helvata | reverse complement strand
TGAACAGCAACCCGGCCCGCCGAGGTGAAGTCGGCGGGCCGTGCACCAACCATCCCACGAACGGAGCCCCCGATGGCCAGCATCCGCACCGACCGACCGCCCACCCGCGAGCAGCTCCTCGTCCTCGCCGACCGCGCCGAACGCGGCCAGCTGACCGCGGCAGAGACGGCCCGACTCCGGGCCGGCATCAGCGCCGTGTTCGCCAGCCAGCGGATCGTCGGCGACCGGACCCGCCTCGCAAGCCGTGCACGACGCGAAGCTGCCGACCGCATCGCCGCCGTCACCCGCCTTACCGCTGCCGCCCGCAGGCGAGGCATCCGCAGCATTCCCGTCCGGGACCTGGAGATGGCCATCGGGGCCGCTGTACGCCCGTCTGGCGCGACGGGAGCCCGTGAAGGCCGCCGGGTAGCTCAGAGCGCCTGAGAGGCCCGCAGAGGGCCGCACGACGATCCGCCGCCCCAACCGACCCCCTGACCCGACCCGCGCACAAGGAGAAACCCACATGCCCGAGTACCCGCCGCCGGACGACCGCCTCAAGCACCTCCTCGCTCAGGAGATCAACCTCAGCGTCGACACGTGGAAGCTCGCCTTCTGGATCGCCGACGGCATCGTCAAGAACCCGGAGATCCGTGCCGAGCTGGACCGCATCGCCGCCGCCCACCATGCCGGGCAGCACTGCGGGGACCGGCACTGCGCACGCTGCTTCGCCGTGGCACTGACCGACGGCGAGACCGTGGCCGCTGCCGCCAAGTGCGTGAGCTACGTCGGCGACCACATCCGCTGTGACCGCTGCACGCGGCCGCTGGAAGCGCACTCCGCCTGACCCCGCCTACCGGTCGTCCTCCTGGGGCGGCCGGCCCGGACACCACCCACACCACCGGAAGGACCCGACCGTGCACAGCAACGACGACCACGTCCACGAGGTCTGGATCATGACCTGCGGCACTGACGAACTCACCATCGAACTGTGGACCGACCTTGAGTCCATCCACGTCCACGGCGGCGACGGCGAGGCGTACAGCGGCAGCCGCACGGAGATCGTCGACAGCCTGGTCGCGAAGTACGAGCAGGCCGGCTGGACGCTGACCGCGAACCACGAGGTCGCCTGATGGCCGAGCCCTTCGTCCCCGTTGAGCCTGCGCCCGACGAATGCCCCGAGTGCGGCACCAAGGCCTTCGAGCTCGAACACCCCACCGCCGAACGCCCCTTCCCCGCCTGGATGTGCACCGGCTGCCGCTGGGGCACCGCCGCCTACTGACCGCTCCGCCGCCGCTTCGACCCGACTCCCGCCTAGCCCCGCCCACACCACTGGAAGGAACCGCCCTCATGAACCGCTTCGAGTACACCGACCCCGACGGAGACCGTCTCCGTGTCGAGCCCTTCCCCGGGCGCCCGGCAGTCCTGTTGATCCTCGGCACCGACGGGGAGGACGACACCGCGAGCCTGCGTGTCCCTCTGGACCGGGCCGAGGAGGCCGCCTCCGGGATCCGGGACATGGCCCGCCAGGCCGGAGGAGCCGCGCCCGCACCTCGCCGCCGGCTGACCGAGCTGGAGCACACCGCCGCCTGGCACGCCATCGAAGGCACCGCCGCCGAGGAAGGCGCCGACCCCGACACCGTGCTGAACGCCGTCCTCCGCGCGCTCAACATCGACCCGCCCGCCTGATCA
>NZ_BAAALS010000078.1:0-1728 GCF_039528415.1 Luedemannella helvata | reverse complement strand
CGATGCCGATGCCGTACTCGACGACCCAGTCCGGGACGGGCGGCGGCTCGCGGTGAACGTCGACGGCGGCTTGCTGTTCGGCTGCGGCTATCTGCTGCCGGACCCGGTCGAGGCTCAGGGCGAGCCACGTCTCCAGGGTGCGGAGGCGGGGCAGGTCGGGCGGCAGATCGGACACATGTTCGAGTCTACGCGGTTGACGCATACCTTGACGCCGCATACCCCGCACCGGTACCCATACCTACACAAACCAACCCGAGGGGGATTTCATGACCGACACCCTGCCCCACGACGCCTATATGGACGAAGTCGCCCACCAGCTCGCCGCCTACGGCATCGAACCGGGCGCCTGCTGGACCGAGACCCCCGATGGCGAACAGCTCGACGCCGTCTTCCGCGACTGGCCCGCCGGCATCGTCGCCGAGGAGCACTGGCCGCACGGCGTCTACCTGGGATGGGACCAGCGCAACGGCTGGCTCCTCATCGAGGACGGAGGCAGCCGAAACACCTGGCCACTGTCCGAGAACTCCGGCACCTACTCCCGCCCCCGCCAGATCGCCGCCGACACGCATGCACGCCTCACCCACGGCATGGATGGCTATACCCCCGGACCGATCTGCGCGACTGGCCCCCTCTGGGACGACCGGATCGCGGCGGCAGCTGTCGCAGCGTGGGAGCAAGCCGGGTAATTCTGTGGCGCCTCGTTGTCAGTGCCCGCCGCTAGCCTGTTCGTATCCCATTCACGGGTTGAGGCGGGCTGCCTCGCTGCACGATCCCGCCCCACCGGACCCCACGGGGACAGCGCCCGGCGGGGCGGAGGTCTGTCAAGCCTCAGGTTCCGGATGCCTCACGGCCTTCTTCACCGCAGCCTCGACCTTGTTCCGCGGCTCGCCGATCTCCTTCGCGTACTCGGTCACCGCTTTCTGCACCTCGCCGGCCCGGTCCCGCCAGACAGCCCACGCCTCCGGGGACGGGTCGGCACGGACGGCCTCATGCGCCTCGTCGGAGGCACGCTGGAGCTCGATCAATTCGTCAGGGGGTTCGATAGCCACGGCCGGATTCTAGGCCGCCAGCTCCTGCTCGGCGCGTACCGCCTCAGCCCACTCCACGACGAGCCGGTGATAGCGGTCGACGTCCTCAGCCGCCAGCGAGCCACCCGCCCACAACTCGCGGATCTCAGCGTTCACGACCTCAGCGGACCGGATCATGCCCCGATCCTACGAGCCGCCACCGACATCCGGAACCGGCCGGCCAGCAGCCCACAACGTCTCGGCATGCTGGGCAAACCGGTCGAACAGCCCGTCGGGCTGGAGCCGGCGCAGCTGCAGGAGCGGCGACTCGTGGCCCAGCTGGTCCGCGATGTGCGGCGTGACGAGCGCCTCGTCATCGAACCGGAACACCGACAGCGAGATATGCCCCTCCGAGAAGCGGGCCTCCAGCCCCGGCAGCTGGCCCAGCTTCCGCAGCTGGTCCAGCGTGATCCGGATCCGCGTTGACACCGTCAACGGGACGTCCTCGACCGCCTCTCGCCGGCGGGTCACCTCCGACTCCGGGTCGCCCAGCAGGAACCGGATGCGGCAGCCGGCCTCCGCCTTCGCCCGCAGCCGTTCGGCGGCCCGCGGCTGCTCCTGCCACAGGAAGTACGACGTGTAGCCGGCGAACACGATGTCCCGATGGGCGCCGTCCAGCAGCGACGACCACACCGTCGGCGGGCAGGCGTTCCGGTACGGG
>NZ_BAAALS010000077.1:0-1813 GCF_039528415.1 Luedemannella helvata | reverse complement strand
CTAGGAGACCGCTGAACAATCCCGGGTTCTTGGGTGGCGTGGGTGCGCGTGGTGACGGGGAAGGCTTCTCAAGGGCCGTCATGCGGCGGTAGGTCGCAGCGCAAAGCTGGATGACGAGTTTGCCTTCCCCGTCCTGGTCAGGGTTGCCCGGGCGGGGCTGGGTGGGTCAACTCAGTGCCCAGCTTCGGGTCTGGTGGGTGAGGCCGAGGTTGATCAGTCGGCGGAGGTTGAGGGCGGCCATGCGGGTGTGTAGCCACCAGTCGTTGGCGTCGATGCCGTGGTAGCGCAGCTTGCGGCAGCGGCCTTTCGGGCCGATGAGCCAGGCGATGGAGCGTTCGACCATGGGCCGATGTTGGCGGTAGGCGGCGGTCAGGTCGTCTCGGGTCGCCCAGTTACGGCGGGCTTGGCGCAGTAGCGCGTCGTGTGGGTGCAGGTGGAGGATGCGGCCGTCTTTGGCGTTGGTGCAGCGGGCTCGTAGCGGGCAGCCGCGGCAGGCGGCGCCGAAGGTGACCCCGCGGCTGGCGGGGATCGGCCGGGTGATCTGGTTCGGGCAGGTGACCGTGGCGGCGGTCTCGTCGACGGTGAAGTCGTCGATCGTGAACCCGCCGGCGACGGCGGGGCGTACCGGGCCGGGTTTGATGATCGGGGTGTGGCCGGCGTCGGCCAGTGCGGCGAGGGCGTCACCGGTGCCGTAGGCCGAATCGGCGAGTACCTCGAACCCGCCGACGTCGGCGGGGTCGATCAGGTCGTCGTCGAGCAGGGCCAGTCCGACCACGGCCTCGTGGTTGTCCGCGCCGCCGGCTTCGGTGAGTTCCCCGGCGGTGAACAGGCCGGTGTCGGGTTCGATCGCGACGTGGCCTTTGAAGCCGTCCTGACGGTGGTGGACCGTCTTGTGGACGTGGCGGGCCTGCGGGTCGACGGTGGAGATGACCCGCCCCGCGGCGACCCGGCGGGCGATCCGCCAGCGTCCGTCCGTGCCGTCGGAACCTTCGGCGGGTTCGACGTCCTGGCCGGCGACCAACGCCAGCAACGCCAACGCCTGCGCAGCCGGCTCATCGAGCTCGACTCCGTCCAACGCTTCGATGATGGTGTTGGCGTCGTTGACCAGAGCCGAGACCAGCGCGTCGCGGGCGGTCTCGTCGTCCCAGACGATCTGCGGCTTGCCCGCATCGTCCCAGTCATGGGCGTGACAACGCTGCGCGATCACCTCGGCCGCGCCCGGGACCAGACGGCGAACCCGCCGCACCGCGGCGATCAACTGGGTAACCGTGTCCTGCGTGGCGACCGCGTCGTCGAAGACCACCGAGTCCAACGCCCGCCGCGTCCTGCCCGACAGGACCCCGGTGGCCGCGATGACCTCCCGGACCGCCTCGAAGATGCGCTGCGGGCGGTCCGAGGCCCGTAACCGCTGCCGCCACACCGTCAACGTCGTCGGATGGAACCCCTCATGATCGATCGGCAACCCGCAGGCCACCTTCCACCGCAGATCGCACCGCAACGCAGCCATCGCCTCACTGTCGGAAAGGTCCTGCAACGTCTGCAACACCAACACCGACGCGATCACCTCACCCGGCACCGACGGACGGCCCTTCCCGGACGGGAACAGATCAGCGAACATCCCGTCCGGGAACACCCGACCACGATGCTCGGCCAGGAACGCGTACACACTGCCAGCCGGAACGAGGTGCCCTACCAGCGAAGCGGTATCCAGAAGCTCACGATCGGAACCAGAACGACCCTGCACCCACCAATTATCGACCAAACCCGATCAAAGCAGGGTATCGGCACGCCGCATTAATCAGCGGTCTCCTAG
>NZ_BAAALS010000076.1:0-1826 GCF_039528415.1 Luedemannella helvata | reverse complement strand
TACATCCCGCGCTCGCTCGGGGAGTGCCTGAACTGCCACGACGGCTACGGCGACCCGCTCGACGCGGCAGCGTGATCCGCCGTGGCTCTGAACTGGCGCCACCACGCGACCGGTGACCTGCGGCCGTGCCGGTACTGCCGACGCCCGGCGTTCATGCGCGACGAGGTCGGGCGCCCGTGTCACAAGGTCTGCGCCGAGCAGCACGAACACGACCACGACGACCAGGGCGTGACCCTGGCGCCGGTCATCCCGCTCCCCACGCCCACGGCCGCGCCCCGGCGTCGCCGCATCGCTTAGGAGATCACGGAATGAACCATCAGGTTGACCGAGAAATGTTGCTACAGAACGCTTTGAGCCTGGCCGAGCGCGGGTGGTTCGTGTTCCCGCTGCGGCCGGGTGACAAGCGGCCGGCGTTCCCCGACCACAGCGCCGACCGGTGCACCGGCCGTGACCCGCGCTGCCGCCGGTTCGGCGCCCACATCCGGTGGGAGACCCGGGCCACGATCGACCCGGACCGCATCCGCCGGGCGTGGACGGCCGCCCCGTACAACATCGGGATCGCGTGCGGGGTGTCCGGCCTGGTCGTGGTCGACCTGGACAAGCCCAAACCCGACCAGGCGCCGCCGCAGGAGTGGCGGCGGGAGGGCATCGCGGACGGCGGGGACGTGTTCGCCGCCGTGTGCGAGCAGGCCGGGCAGCCCATGCCCATCGACACCTACACCGTGACCACCGGGCGCGGCGGAACGCACCTGTACTTCACCGCGCCCGACGATGACGGGCACACGCTGTCCCCGCGCAACACGTCCGGCACGCTCGGCTGGCTGATCGACACCCGCGCCATAGGCGGGTACGTCGTGGCGGCCGGGTCGACCGTGCCGGCGGGCCGGTACGAGGTCGCCCACGAGATGCGGCCGGCGCCGCTGCCCGCGTGGCTGGCCGAGCGGCTGCGGCCCGCGCCGCTGCCGCCGCAGGAGCGGGTCACCGTGGACATCGGCGCGGGCCGGCGGGCCGCGTACCTGAACGCGGCCGTCACCCGCAGCGTCTCGGCGGTCGAGACGGCGCCGGACGGGACGCTCAACCGCACGCTCTACGGCGCGTCGGTGGCGCTCGGGCAGCTCGTCGCCGGAGACGCGCTCTGCGCCGCCGAGGTGGAGGCGGTCCTGCTGGACGCAGCGATCGTCGCCGGGCACCCGCAGGCCGGAGCGCTGCGCACGATCCGGTCCGGGATGCGGGCCGGCGCGAACCGGCCCCGGAGCGTGGCCGCGTGAACCGACGCCCACGGCTGCTGGACCTGTTCTGCAAGGCCGGCGGAGCCGGCGCCGGCTACCACGCGGCCGGGTTCGACGTGATCGGCGTCGACATCGAGCCTCAGCCGGACTACCCGTTCCCGTTCATCCAGGCCGACGCCCTATCGGTCGACCCGACCGGGTTCGACATCATCCACGCCTCACCACCCTGCCAGGCCTACTCCCAGGCCACGCCCGCCAGCAGGAGACACCTGCACCCGGACCTGGTCGCACCAACCCGCGCGAAGCTGCGCGAGGCGGTCGGCCGGGTGGGCGGGCCGATCGGGTACGTGATCGAGAACGTGCCCGGCGCCCCGATGGTGGACCCGGTCACGATCTGCGGGGACAGCCTCCGGCTGGGCGTGCGTCGGCACCGGTTGTTCGAGTCGAACCTGTCGCTGGTCGGCACGACATGCTGGCACGACCGGGCGGCGCCGGCCGTGGCCGTCTACGGGTCGTACGGGCAGCGGCGCACCGGGCAGACGGGCGGGCCGTCCGCGCAGGACGGACGCGACGCGATGGGCATCGACTGGATGCCCT
>NZ_BAAALS010000075.1:0-1829 GCF_039528415.1 Luedemannella helvata | reverse complement strand
AGGGCATCCAGTCGATGCCCATCGCGTCGCGTCCGTCCTGCGCGGACGGCCCGCCGGTCTGCCCGGTGCGCCGCTGCCCGTACGACCCGTACACGGCCACGGCCGGCGCGGCCCGGTCGTGCCAACAGGTGGTGCCGACCAGCGACAGGTTCGATTCGAACAGCCGGTGCCGACGCACCCCGAGGCGCAGGCTGTCCCCGCAGATGGTCACCGGGTCGAGCATCGGCGCGCCGGGCACGTTCTCGATCACGTACCCGACCGGCCCGCCGGCCCGGCCGACCGCCTCGCGCAACCTCGCGCGGGTCGGTGCGACCAGGTCCGGGTGAAGGTGCCTCCTGCTGGTGGGCGTGGCCTGCGAGTAGGCCTGGCAGGGTGGTGAGGCGTGGATGATGTCGAACCCGGTCAGGTCGACGGTCAGGGCGTCGGCCTGGATGAACGGGAACGGGTAGTCCGGCTGCGGTTCGATGTCGACGCCGACCACGTCGAACCCGGCCGCGTGGTAGCCGGCGCCGGCACCGCCGGCCTTGCAGAACAGGTCCAGCAGCCGTGGGCGACGGTTCACGCGGCCACGCTCCGGGGCCGGTTCGCGCCGGCCCGCATCCCGGACCGGATCGTGCGCAGCGCCCCGGCCTGCGGGTGCCCGCCGACGATCGCCGCGTCCAGCAGGACCGCCTCAACCTCGGCTGCGCAGAGCGCGTCCCCGGCGACGAGCTGCCCGAGCGCCACCGAGGCGCCGTAGAGCGTGCGGTTGAGTGTCCCGTCGGGCGCCGTTTCGATGGCGGCGACGCTGCGGGTGACGGCCGCGTTCAGGTACGCGGCCCGCCGGCCCGTGCCGATGTCCACGGTGACCGGCTCCTGCGGCGGCAGCGGCGCGGGCCGCAGCCGTTCGGCCAGCCACCCGGGCAGCGGCGCCGGGGCGGTGTCGTGGGTGACCTCGTACCGGCCCGCCGGCACGGTCGACCCGGCCGCCACGACGTACCCGCCCATGGCGCGGGTGTCGATCAGCCAGCCGAGCGTGCCGGATGTGTTGCGCGGGGACAGTGTGTGCCCGTCATCGTCGGGTGCGGCGTAGTACAGGTGCGTCCCCCCGCGCCCGGTGGTCACGGTGTAGGTGTCGATGGGCATGGGCTGCCCGGCCTGCTCGCACACGGCGGCGAACACGTCCCCGCCGTCCGCGATGCCCTCCCGTCGCCACTCGGTCGGCGGGACCTGGTCGGGTTTGGGCTGGTCGAGGTCGACCACGACCAGGCCGGACACCCCGCACGCGATCCCGATGTTGTACGGGGCCGTGGTCCAGGCCCGGCGGATGCGGTCCGGGTCGATCGTGGCGCGGTTCTCCCACCGGATGTGGGTGCCGAACCGGCGGCAGCGCGGGTCACTACCGGTGCACCGGTCGGCGCTGTGGTCGGGGAACGCGGGCCGCTTGTCGCCCGGCCGCAGCGGGAACACGAACCACCCGCGCTCGGCGAGGCTCAAAGCGTTGTGCAGCAACGTTTCTCGGTCAACCTGGTGATTCATCTCGTGGTCTCCTAGGCGATGCGGCGACGCGGTTGGGGCGCGGCCGTGGGCGTGGGGAGCGGGATGACCGGCGCCAGGGTCACGTCCTGGTCGTCGTGGTCGTGTTCGTGCTGCTCGGCGCAGACCTTGTGACAGGGCCGCCCGACCTCGTCGCGCATGAACGCGGGCCGCCGGCAGTACCGGCACGGGCGCAGGTCACCGGTCGCGTGGTGGCGCCAGTTGAGGGCCACGGCGGATCACGCTGCCGCGTCGAGCCGGTCGCCGTAGCCGTCGTGGCAGTTCAGGCACTCCCCGAGCGAGCGCGGGATGTA
>NZ_BAAALS010000074.1:0-1848 GCF_039528415.1 Luedemannella helvata | reverse complement strand
GGCATCGAAGACGACCCGGAGATCGCGCACCGCATGCGCCTCCCCGGACGCTCCAGCCGGTACGACGTCATGAGCGCACTCCGCAAGAAGAAGGCCCTCGAGACCGTCTCAGCCGGCCGACGAGGGCACCGCGCGGTCTACAAGGTCGCGGAGATGGGCCCCACTTTGGGTCCGGAAACCCAGGACCCTAACGGCGAGACAGGGTCCGGGAACTCCGGACACAGGGTCCCGGATCCACGGACCCAAACCGAAGGAAAGGGTCCGGAGAACCCGGACCCTAACCCTGAGAAAGGGTCCGGGAACCACGTAGTTAGGGTCCGGGAACCACGTGAACAGGGTCCGGAAACCCAGGACCCCTTCCCCTCAGACCCCTCAACCCCCTCAACAGATAAAGACTCTTCTCCCGCCGCCGTCAGCCGTCCCGCTCCCCGGGCAGGCGCCAAGACCGGCCAGCAGAAGGACCACCACCTCGCCGCCTTCGGCGCCTTCTGGCACAACTACCCGCTCAAGCGAGCCCGCGAGGAAGCCAAGAAGGCCTGGATCGCCGCCATCGAACGCGGAGCCGATCCCCAGCGGATGGTCGACGGCGCCCAGGCCTACGCCCGCGAGCGGCGCGACCAAGACCCCCAGTACACGAAGCACCCGGCGACCTGGCTGAACAAAGGCTGCTACGACGACGAGCCCGCTGGCCAGCCCAACCTTCGGGTCGTCGACGGCCAGAAGTACCAGCCGTTCCGCCTCGACCCGAACGCCAACTACGCGAACGGATTCTGACCATGCCCGAACCCAGCCGCGCTTTCGGCGGCGACCTCACAGCCCGCCTCCAGCGAGTGCTCGAAGCCCGCGGCCTCGACCACATTGAACCCGGGCCGATCGACGACACCCCCGACGAGGACGAGCCCGGCCACCCGGAGTACCACCGTCGCCGCCGTGCCGCCTGGTCCCTTGCTCGCTGGGAGACCGCCACCCCCTACCGCTACCAGGGCGCCACCTGCACCCACCCCGAGCTCCAGGCCTGGGCCGACCGCGTCGTCGCCAACCCCCGCAGCGCCGGGTTCGTCCTGCTGACCGGATCGTTCGGCACGGGCAAGACCCACCAGTCCTACGGGGCCCTGCGCCGGATCGCCGAGGCCGGCCCCGACCGGTACGAGGTCATCGCGATCACCGCCCCCGACATGTACGCCCTGATGCGGCCCGGCGGCAGTGAGCGAGGCACCGAGTACGAGGTGAAGCGGCTCAAGAAGATCCCGCTGCTGCTGATCGACGACCTCGGCACCGAGAAGATCAGCGAGTTCACCGAGGAAGCCACGTACCGGCTGCTGAACGAGCGGTACAACGAGTCCCTGCCGACGCTGATCACCAGCAACTTGCCCGCTCTCTCCGCGGTCGACGACAGGGGCGTCAAGCAGGGCCCCGACCTCACCGACAAGCTCGGCGAACGGATCGCCGACAGGCTGCGGGAGATCACCCACATCGTGCCGATGGAGGGCCCGAGCCGGCGTCGGCGAGGCGCGGCATGAAGGCCGACGACCCGCGCATGGCCGCCGTCGAATGCGACCTGGCCCGGATCAGCTACGAGCACGGCCAGAACGGCATCGCCATCGCCGAGCAGTGGATCACCGCACACGTCAGCGCGGTCCTCGCCGTCCAGAAGGGTCGAGCCGCAGACCCCAGGGCCTTCCCCCAGTTCGGCGACGGGACTCCCGAGGAGACCGCCCGCCGGATCGTCGCCCGCCTCTTGGACGCTGGCTGGCGTCCGCCGGACACCGAATGCCTCGAGGTCAGCCCATGACCCCACGCGACCGCGACGGCACCCAAACCAGCACCACCTGCCACTGCCCCGGATGC
>NZ_BAAALS010000073.1:0-1953 GCF_039528415.1 Luedemannella helvata | reverse complement strand
GTTGTGCTCCAGCTCGCGCGCCGGCTCGGGCCTGCTTATGGGATGCACGTTCTTACGGCTGCTTTTACGGGCCTGCGCTGGGAGGAGCTCGTCGGTCTCCACCGGCGGAACGCGCTGCTAACCCGGAAGCAGCGGCATGACGGGAAGGTGTTCTCCTGTCCGATCATCCGGATCGACGAGGACGAGGGCGCGCTAGCCGAGTATTACATCCGCGACGAGGAGGGGAACCGGAAGATCTTCCGGGGGCTGGAGCCTCCGAAGAACGGGCCCTCGGCGCGGGACGTTGACCTACCACCGTTTCTAGCTCAGCTGCTGCGAGAGCACCTGAAGGAGTGGAAATACGACTTCGTCTTCTGCACGCCGACCGGCAAGTGGTGGTGGCGCTCAGAGTGGTTCCGCATCATCAGGCCGGCGGCCGACGGGCGGGAAGCCCGTCCGAAGGCGCGCGGCACAGCGCTCAAGGAGAAATGGGAACCAATCATGCCGGGGCTGACGATGCGCGACCTGCGGCATACGCACGACACGTGGCAGGAGCAGATCGACGTGCGGCCGGTGTTGGGG
This sequence comes from Luedemannella helvata, assembly GCF_039528415.1. NCBI lineage: Bacteria > Bacillati > Actinomycetota > Actinomycetes > Micromonosporales > Micromonosporaceae > Luedemannella > Luedemannella helvata. The sequence continues at coordinate 1,392 of NZ_BAAALS010000073.1, read as the reverse complement.
TACGAGCAGATGGGGCATAAGTACCCTGGCATCAAGGGCACGTACCGGCACCCCACGCCCACCATGCGGCAGCAACGCCTCGACGGGCTTCAGGAGCTGTACGAGCGGGCGATGGGAAACCTCGGGTGGGACTCCGTCTGGGAACGGACCAGATCCCCTAAATCTCTCCTAAATGATCTTCCTGGAGAGGCTTCCGAATAGTCAGCCGGAGGTTCCCTCGCTGGTCACAGCCTCCTCTGCGATCGTCTCATGGTGACGAATTACTTCAGCGATGATGAAGTTGAGGAGCTTCTCGGCGCCCCTGTTGCACCCGCACTGAACAGCGATCGAGCAGCGTCCCCGCAGCTCACAGGCCTAGGGCTGCAGCTTGCCACCCGGCCGCATGCATTCTGAGGTCACTCTTAGGACACTCTCAGACCACTCCTGGTACGAGGCGCCGTCCCCTAAATATCTCCTACGGGGGTCGCATCCTTTCACCAGGTCGCCAGCATGATGAGCGGCTCCTCGCCTACCTGAAGGCGAGGAGCCGCTCGGCGTCAGGATGCCGACCAAAGGGCCACCGATGTCCGACCCCCGACGCGCTCTTGGGTTGGCGTCCGCGACGGTCGGCCAACCTTGATCACAAAAAGCAGGATGTATCCTGCAGACAAGACGATCTTGAAGTATGAGCGTCTAGTGGGTGCAACCCGCAACGCCCCCATGGATCCTCGAAGCCCGCATCAGATTCGGCGACCGCATTCGCGACGCCCGGCGCGAGGCGGACCTCACGCAAGACCAGCTTGCGGAGCTCGCGGGCATTCACCGCACCACCCTGCAAGACACTGAGGCCGGCAAGACCGACCCCAAGTTCAGCTTGATTCTGCGCCTCGCCCGAGCCCTACGCCTCCCGGCGCGGGACCTCATGCCGTAGTCCCCTCATGCCCTGTTTCGGCCACGAGGAACGCCCCTCATCCTGCCTGGCATATGCCGCTCCGGGAAGGGTGCGTGGCGCATTTATCTATACACTGCGTTCACACCCCGTGCGAATGTGTCACTTTTGCCAGTCCTGTCCCAGTGGTTCACCCCTGTCGCGCTCGAACTTACGAGCGAGTAGGTCCGGAGTCAACCATTCCGGGATCGAACCTGTGGCCGGTTCCCGCTCCCCCTAGCGCCGCCGCACCAGGAGGAGCGGGGGTCATGGAGTGCCGCAGCCGTGGCAGGCCCGCGGGAACCAGCGCACCGCCATGTCGGCGACGGCCGCCGGCTGCTCGCCGAGGTCGATGGCCGGGCCGACGCCAAGATGGATCCCGCAGTACACGCACGCCGCACCGCGGACCTGCTCCGTCGACAGATCACCGACCGGCGGGAGAGGAGGAAGGGTGTCGCTCATGCCCGTACTCTGCCCTGCCGGCC
>NZ_BAAALS010000072.1:0-2108 GCF_039528415.1 Luedemannella helvata | reverse complement strand
CGCATGCCAAGGCGGCCAGCCGCACGTCTATGCCGAGGCCGACGAGGGCTGAGCGCGCGCGGCAGCCCTCCCGTGGGGAGGACCGGGAGGGACGCCGGCCCCGGGGGGTCCGGTGGGAGCACCGTAGACCTCAGCGTCCGGCAGCGATAGGCATATGACGTGGGAAATCTCCCCGCCTATTCGCATCCTCAATCGGTGTGAATGATGGGCAAAGCCTGCTACCCCACTGCAGCACTTACCTGAAGTTTCAGGTAGCCTGCGGGTAAGTGATAGCGCTTTGGGAGTCCCCAGGTGGGCTGCCGGGATCAGCCCGAGCCAGGCAACTGGATCCTCCACCCACAGAGGTGGCAGTGGCCCCCGGAGCCCTCCTGGGGACTTCCTGCGTCAGGCCACACACCACTTCTTCCACCAGCTGCGGCAGGTGACGTAGGCGGGGTCGCCCACCACCTTGACGCCGTAGCCGAGCAGCGAACCGCCGGAGGTCTTGCGGTACAGCTGGTGCTTGCACAGCAGGAGATTCTCGGCACAGTCGTCGTCGTTCGGGGAGCCCGACAGCGCAGCGTTCAGCAGGCCAGCGTGGATGTCTGCCAGCTGGATGCCGTCCCACTCGGTGCCGTGCCATTTGGGTGGCCACTTGATGTGACTCCAGGGAACCCCATAGGTGGCGACAAACCCCTGCTTCACGTAGGTCAGGTAGTTGAGTGTGTCGCTGTGGTCCATGCCCTTCACGGCGCCCAGCCGAACGACGGCCGAACGGGGGCCGCCCTCCCAGCCCTTGGCCGCGTAAGCCACCCGCTCGAGGAGTAGGCGCGTCGTGTAGTTGTAGAACCGGACACCGTTCGTCATGCCGGCGAACTGGCGCGTGCCGTCCTTGGGGACGATCACGTGGACGACCTTCGCCGAGGGCATTACTGCCAGCATCCGGGCCGCATTGCGGCGGCGCTCGGGATGCTTCTTCTTGAAGTGGTCAACCCAGTGCAGCGGCCGCGAAACGTCCTGGGGCCGGCTCTGGTGGATCAGTGCGCGGAGGCCGCCCGCGGTTGCGCGCACGTTCCAGTCTTCCTCTTCCGGCACGATGAGTGCCGTCATGGCGAAGAAAGCCGAGGACTGCTTTCCGTAGCCGCGGTCTCCGGTCTCGTCGACGTAGACGTTCACCCGGGGCAAGGAACTCGGGTGGAGGAACCGGACATTAAACGGGTCCGTCATCGGACGGCACGAGCGCAGCGGCGCACGCTACGGTAAGTACGTACCACGGGAGACTGCACTCCTTTGGTTCTCCCCCTCGGCGGGGTCCAGCCCGCCGGGGGCATAAGGCCCTCTGCGGCCGACGCGCCCATGCGCACGACCGGTGACGGTAAATTACACCCGATCGGCGGCATCCACGCGCATCTATACGCCGTGCCGTGGCCTAGGAGCACGAAGAAGCCCCCGCTCGAAGGCGGGGGCTAGGCAGTGCTCACCGTGCGCCGGTCAGTACCCGTCCCTGACGGTGAAGACCTCTAGTGGCAGATGTGCATTCGCGTCTATGCCAGGTGTGGCACGGGGCGCCGACAACGGGCGGGGGTCAGGCGGGGTCACCGTTCGGCGCCGGCGTCCATCCACGCTGGCCGCCCATCGGAACCCGGACGGCCCGAGCAACGGCGCTGGCCTGACGGCGAGTGAACCGGTCCTGGTACTCCCACTCCTCGTAGGAGTCGCGATGCGCTTCACGCTCAGCCAACAGGAAGGCCGCGTAGGTGTCGCTCGCGGCCTTGGCGGCTGCTTGCGCGTCGTCGTGCCACGTGGCGGGGAGGTAGTCGGCCTTCCAGGAGAGCCGCCACCTCTGCGCTCCGTCGTAGGCGAGCAGCTCGATACGGCCGATCTTCAGGTCGTGGTCATGATGCCGCAAGCTGATCACGTCACCATCGCCCCACGGCACGAAGGTGGGCAGGGGCGACTTCTTCCGGCGAGGCATCTGTTCTTCCTCTCTGCCGACGGGCGCCCATTCAACATCGCGAGCGCCCGCTGCGGTAGACCAGCGCATAACGACTGCCTACTTGCTGGCCTTACGGGCGTTGTCGGTGGACCGATCGAGGTGGCCGTACACGGTGGTGCGCGGCACGCCCAAC
>NZ_BAAALS010000071.1:0-2165 GCF_039528415.1 Luedemannella helvata | reverse complement strand
GTGCGCCGTGAGGCGCTGATTGATCGTGTGGAGGTGAGAGACCGCCACCGCCGTCCTGTCGCAGCAGGGTGGTGAAGCTGGGGGCAGCCTGATCCGGGAGGTGCCGGGGAGGGTGGCAAGCGGCCCCGACAACGCCGGGACGTGACCAGCACTGCCAGATGGCGCGGGTCCGGCAAGCGAGACGGAGAGGTATACGCGAGGAACCGGTGTCTGAAGCCTCCTAACAATCCCTACCAGCTCGAACCTGGCGGATATGGGCTGGGTGCGGTGCGTCCTTGCCCTCCTGTTCGGGGCGGGAACTCCTGTGGCTGCTGACGTTCGGCGGTCCGGGAGGCCATGGTGAAGTGCTGCGGGGTAGCCGTGGCGATGCCGCGGGGGTATAGCCGGGTGCCTACTTCGTCGAGCGATCGGTCAGTGAACACGGGAACCTTCCCCGTTCTGCCCGCCCGTCGCGCCGCCAGCGCGGTGGGTGGGGCTGGGTCCACCGTCGGCCGATCGGGCCGGGAAGGGGCGGAGCCGCCGTAGTACTCCGAGGCCGGGAGAGCCGGTCACATGGGGAAGGGCGGCAGCGAGATCGCATGGGAGGTACTGCAATGCCCGAAGACACGGTGGTGGATACCGCCGTCACGTGGCCGACCTTGGAAGAGGCCGGGATGCGGGTACGGGAGATGCAGATCAAACTGCACCGTTGGGCGGCGGCCGACTGTGGTCGCCGGTTTGACGATATCCACAACTTCGTCAGCGACCCGGCCACGCTCGTCGTGGCTTTGCAGCGGGTCGCCGGGAATGCCGGAGCCCGCACGGCCGGTGTGGACGGCGTCACCGCTGTCCACGTGAGCCTCGCCGGGCCCGAGGTGTTCCTGGACCATGTCCGTTCCCTGCTGAAGACCGGCACGTTCCGGCCCCTGCCAGTACGGGAGAAGATGATCCCCAAGACCGGCGGGAAACTGCGCCGACTGGGGATACCGACCATCACGGACCGGGTGGTCCAGGCGGCACTGAAGCTGGTCCTGGAGCCCATCTTCGAGGCGGATTTCCAGCCTTGCTCGTATGGGTTCCGGCCGAACCGGCGTGCGCACGACGCGATCGCCGAGATCCATCATCTGGCCACCGCCGGCTACCGGTGGGTGCTGGACGCGGATATCGAGGCGTGCTTCGACCGTATTGACCACACGGCCCTGATGAACCGGGTGCGTCGACGGGTGAAGGACAAGCGCGTGCTCGCTCTGGTGAAGTCGTTCCTCAAAGCCGGGATCATGACCGAACTCGGTGAACGGAACGAGACCACCTCCGGCACACCCCAAGGAGGGATCCTCTCACCGCTGCTGGCCAACATCGCCCTGTCCGTGCTCGACGAGTTCTTCGCCGAGCAATGGGCCGCGATGGGCACCAGCAGCCAACGCAGGCAACGCAGGGACAGAGGGCTCGCGACGTGGCAGTTGGTCCGCTACGCCGACGACTTCCTCGTCCTGGTCCACGGCAACGAGCAACACGTCGAGGACCTGCGCGAGCAGGTGAGTACGGTCCTGGCGGCGATGGGCCTGCGCCTGTCACCGGCCAAGACCAGGATCGCCCACCTTGCCGAAGGGGTCGACTTCCTCGGCTTCCACATCAAGTGGATGCGCAAACGAGGAACGAACAAGTGGCACGTCTACACGTTCATCGCCGACAAGCCTGTCCAGGCGCTGAAACGAAAGATCAAGTCACTGACCCGCCGGTTGTCGCACCTGAGCTACCGGGAGACGCTGGTCAGGATCAACTACATCCAGCGTGGATGGGCCAACTACTTCAAGCACGCGGTCGCCAAGCACACCTTCTCCCACCTGCAGAACTTCATCTGGTGGCGAGTGATCAACTGGGTGATGCGTCGCAACCGCATGACCTGGAGAGCCATCCAGCGATGGCTACGCACCCCACAAGGGTGGCAGCCGATCGCGTTCGACGGGGTCGAACTGTTCAAGATAGCCAAGGTCCCCGTGACCCGATACCGCTATCGCGGCAGCAAGATCCCGAATCCCTGGCAGCCCAGAGCGACAAGCCCCGTCCCAACGGCATGACCTCGTGGAGAGCCCGGTGCGGTGAAAGTCGCACGCCGGGTTCGGCGGGCGGGTCCGGGAAACGGACCTGGAGCAATCCAGGCACCGCGCCCGGGCCCGACCCAACAC
>NZ_BAAALS010000070.1:0-2529 GCF_039528415.1 Luedemannella helvata | reverse complement strand
GCGGGCTGCGGTGGACTACCGCCGAGGAGGGCAACTGGCAGTTGCGCCAGCACGCCGCGAACACGAACGACGCCTACACCTGGCAGTCACTCAACCGCACCCGCAGCAAGGAAGCCCGGGGTCGGTGGTGGGTCGTCATCCCCGCACTGCTCGCGGTGCTGATCGGCCTGATCGTGGCCTACATGACGGACGCCGTGCCGTGGTGGGGCTGGTACGCGGCCCTCGCGGCGCTCGCGGTCGTCTGCGCGCGGGCGGGGCGCCCGCCGGACAAGCCGATCACCGATCGGGTAACCAACGGTCGCCGGTTCACGCGGTTGACCGCCGACATGGTGCGTACCGCGCTGGTGTCACTGGGGTTGCCGCAGCTCAAGGAGGCCGGGCAGGTGGAGTTCGTCCATCCCGGTGTCCACCGTGACGGCCCCGGCTGGCTCGCCCGCGTGAACCTGCCCGCCGGCCTGGAGGCGGTGAAGATCCTCGACCGGCGCGGCGGCCTGTCCTCGGCGCTGCGCCTACCCGTTGACCAGGTGTGGCCCACGGCCGGGCCGGACCACGCCGGGCAGCTCGACCTCTGGGTGGGCTACCAACCGGCGTCCGTGATGGGTAAGCCCGCCTGGTCGCTGACCGCGCCGAACGCGGTGTGCAGCGTGTTCGATGAGCACGAGTTCGGGTCCGACGAGCGGCAACGGCCGGTCAAGACGTCGTTGTTCGCCCGGTCGGTCCTGGTCGGCGGGCAGCCCGGCAGCGGCAAGTCGTACATGGCCAAGGCCCTGGCCACGATCGGGGTGCTCGACCCGACGTGCGAACTCAAGATTGCCGAGTTCAAGGGCACCGGCGACTTCCTCGACCTCGAACCGCTGTGCTCGACCTACGTCGTCGGCGTGGACGACACAGCCCTTGCGGCCGGCGCGGGCATCCTGCGGTGGGCGCTGGCCGAGGCGGAGAAGCGCGGCAAGCTCATCCTTGCCGCGAAGAAGCGCGGCGAGGCGCCGCACGGCAAGGTCACCCCGGAACTCGCGCGTAAGCCCGGCTCCGGCTTGCACACGTTGATGATCGTCATCGATGAGGCGCACGAGTTGTTCGCCGCGTATCCGCAGGCCGCCGAGGACGCGGAGCGGCTGATCAAGCGGGCGCGGGCGCTCAACATCATCGTCATCCTGGCCACGCAGATCCCGGACAAGACAAGCCTGCCGCCCAACATCGTGCGGTGCGTGACGAACCGGATCTGCCTGTCCGTGGCCGGTCAGGTGGAGAACGACATGATCCTCGGGACCGGCGCCTACAAGCGGGGCATCACCGGAACCGTCTACCGGCCCGGCATTGACGCCGGGTGGGGCGTCATGACCGGCGGCCCGACGCCGGTGTCGGTGCAGTCGCACTTTCCCGACGAGAAGACCCAGGCCGAGATCGTGGCCCGTGGCCTCGCGCTGCGTGGTGGTCACGCGGTCGGCGTGGCCGATCTGCCGATGGCGCGCAACCTGCTCGCCGACCTCGCCGAGGTCTCGGCCAGCAACGGGCAGCACTGGGCACCGGCCGCCGAAGCGCTGACCGAGCGGTGGCCCAACGCCTACGCGACGCTCACCGCCGAGGCGCTGTCGGAGATGGCACGCGCCCAGGGCGTCGCGTCGGTCGACGTGAAGATCTCCGGACGGGTCGCCAAGGGCTACCGGCTCGACGCCCTCCGGGCCTTGATCGCCGAGAAGGGCAACCCGGACGTAAGCGCGTAACCAGGGCGGTAGCGGACAGGGTAGCGGCCGGCGCATAGGTAGCGCCGCCGCTACCCCTCCCGCTACCCCACACATCCCAACCGACCTGCGGCTACCTGCGACCGGTAGCGGGTCGCGGCATGCCAAAAACAGGCCGCAAACGGCCCCAGGAGGCCTCCCGTGACACCCACGCTCCTCGCAACCCTGCTCGGCACCCTCACCGCCGGTCTCTACGCGGCGGCGTGCTGGGCGCTCCCGTTCGGCAAGTGCCGGTTCTGCGGCGGCAAGGGCCACTACACCACCTGGATCTTGAAGCGGATCAAGCCCTGCCGAGCCTGCAAGGGCACCGGCCTACGGCTGCGCCACGGCCGGCGCGCCTTCAACTACCTCGCCCGCATCCACCGCGACGCCACCCACACGAGGAAGGCCGCGAACCGATGAATCCCTTGCGCCGCAACGCCATCACCACCCGCAAGCCCGGCGACGGGCACCCGCACTGGTGCGCCCGCGACCACTCCTGCACCGCCTACACGATGCCGACCGGCGAGCACCGCTCCGACCTGCTCGTCTGGCAGACGGACTACGGCAAGTTCATCGCCACCCGCGTCCGCACCCGGACCGGCAAGGACCGCATCGAGCTACGGGCCGTGGTCCGGCTCGACCCCAACCAGCGCACCGCCCACCGGCAGGCACAACGCCTGGTGGTCGGCATGGATCTCGCCGTCCGCGACGCGTTGCGGACCACCCGGAGGGCCGCCTGATGCCGCGCACCCGCGCCGCGTTCCACGACCCGGACGGCGACCGGTACGGCATCCCCACGTTCTGG
>NZ_BAAALS010000069.1:0-2789 GCF_039528415.1 Luedemannella helvata | reverse complement strand
CCAGAACGTGGGGATGCCGTACCGGTCGCCGTCCGGGTCGTGGAACGCGGCGCGGATGCGCGACATCAGGCGGCCCTCCGGGTGGTCCGGGCCGCCCGCAACGCGTCGCGGACGGCGAGATCCATCCCGACCACCAGGCGTTGAGCCTGGCCGTGTGCGGTGCGCTGGTTGGCGTCGAGCCGGACGACGGCGCGCAACTCGATGCGGTCCTTGCCGGTCCGTGTGCGGACGCGGGTCGCGATGAACTTGCCGTAGTCGGTTGCCCAGACGAGCAGGTCAGAGCGGTGCTCACCGGTCGGCATCGTGTAGGCGGTGCAGGAGTGGTCACGGGCGCACCAGTGCGGGTGACCGTCGCCCCGCGGGCGGGTGGTGATGGCGTTGCGGCGCAAGGGATTCATCGGTTCGCGGCCTTCCTCGTGTGGGTGGCGTCGCGGTGGATGCGGGCGAGGTAGTTGAAGGCGCGCCGGCCGTGGCGCAGCCGGAGGCCGGTGCCCTTGCAGGCGCGGCACGCTTTGATCCGCCTCAAGATCCAGGTGGTGTAGTGGCCCTTGCCGGCGCAGAACCGGCAGCGGCCGAACGGGAGCGCCCAGCACGCCGCCGCGTAGAGGCCGGCGGTGAGGGTGCCGAGCAGGGTTGCGAGGAGCGTGGGTGTCACAGGAGGCCTCCTGGGGCCGTTTCCGGCTGTTTTTGGCATGCCGCGACCCGCTACCGGTTGCAGGTAGCCGCAGGTCGCTTGGGATGTGGTGGGTAGCGGGTGGGGTAGCGGCGGCGCTACCTATGCGCCGCCCGCTACCCTGTCCGCGACCGCCCTGGTTATGCGCTTACGTCCGGGTTGCCCTTCTTGGCGATCAAGGCCCGGAGGGCGTCGAGCCGGTAGCCCTTGGCGACCCGTCCGGCGATCTTCACGTCCACCGATGACACGCCCGCCGCGCGGGCCATCTCCGACAGGGCCTCGGCCGTGACGCCGACGTAGGCGTTGGGCCAGCGCTGCACGAGCGCGGCCGACGCGGGCGCCCAGTGCTGCCCGTTGGACGCGCTCACCTCCGCCAGGTCCGCGAGCAGGTCGCGGGCCATGGGCAGGTCCGCCACGCCGACCGCCTTCCCGCCGCGCAGGGCCAGGCCCCGGGCGACGATCGCGGCCTGCGTCTTGTCGGTCGGGAAGTGCGACTGGACCGACACCGGGGTTTCCCCGCCGGTCATGACGCCCCAGCCCGCGTCGATGCGGGGCCGGTAGACGGTGCCGGTGATCCCGCGCTTGTAGGCGCCGGTGCCAAGGATCATGTCGTTTTCCACCTGCCCGGCCACGGACAGGCAGATCCGGTTGGTCACGCACCGCACGATGTTGGGCGGCAGGCTGGTCTTGTCCGGGATCTGGGTGGCCAGGATGACGATGATGTTCAGCGCCCGCGCCCGCTTGATCAGCCGCTCGGCGTCCTCGGCGGCCTGCGGGTTGGCGGCGAACAGTTCGTGGCACTCGTCGATGACGATTAGCACCGGGTGCAACCCCGAGTTGGGCTTACGTGACAGCTCCGGGGTGACCTTGCCGTGCGGTGCCTCACCGCGCTTCTTCGCGGCAAGGATGAGCTTGCCGCGCCGCTCGGCCTCGGCCAGGCCCCACCGCAGGATCGCCGCACCCGCCGCTAGCGCGGTGTCGTCCACGCCGACGACGTAGGTCGAGCACAACGGCTCCAGGTCCAGGAAGTCGCCGGTGCCCTTGAACTCGGCAATCTTGAGTTCGCACGTCGGGTCAAGGACGCCGATCGTGGTCAGCGCCTTGGCCTTGTACGACTTGCCGCTGCCGGGCTGCCCGCCGATAAGGACCGACCGGGCGAACAACGACGTACGGACCGGCCGCTGTCGCTCATCGGTGCCGAACTCGTGCTCATCGAACACGCTGCACACCGCGTTCGGCGCAGCCAACGACCAGACCGGCTTACCCATGACCGACGCGGGCTGGTAGCCCACCCACAGGTCGAGCTGCCCAGCGTGGTCCGGGCCGGCCGTGGGCCACACCTGGTCAACGGGCAGCCGCAGCGCGGAGGACAGGCCGCCGCGCCGGTCGAGGACCCGTACGGCTTCCAGACCGGCGGGCAGGTTCACCCGCGCCAACCAGCCGGGGCCGTCACGGTGGACACCGGGATGGACGAACTCCACCTGCCCCGGCTCCTTGAGCTGCGGCAACCCCAGCGACACGAGCGCGGTACGGACCATGTCGGCCGTCAGCCGGGTGAACCGGCGACCGTTGGTCACCCGGTCGGTGATCGGCTTGTCCGGCGGGCGCCCCGCCCGCGCGCAGACGACCGCGAGCACCGCGAGGGCCGCGTACCAGCCCCACCACGGCACGGCGTCCGTCACGTAGGCCACGATCAGGCCGATCAGCACCACGAGCAGGGCAGGGATGACGACCCACCAACGACCCCGGGCCTCCTTGCTGCGGGTGCGGTTGAGTGACTGCCAGGTGTAGGCGTCGTTCGTGTTCGCGGCGTGCTGGCGCAACTGCCAGTTGCCCTCCTCAGCGGTAGTCCACCGCAGCCCGCGCTTGAGCGTGCGGAGCAGGCCGACCGGGGCGTAGATGGCGACCTTCGCCGCGTACTTCGGCGAGCGCACCAGGTGGAACGCGGCGTAGTAGCGCAGGTTCGCGCGAATCGCGGACAGCGTCGCCTTCCGCTGCGCCCGGTCGGCCCACCAGCGGGGCACGACCGGCGCCCGACCGGTCGCGTCGGTGCTGGTCAGCGACCCCCACGACAGGTTGACCGACACGTCGCCGTCCGGGGCGTCGGCCGGGCCGC
>NZ_BAAALS010000068.1:0-3062 GCF_039528415.1 Luedemannella helvata | reverse complement strand
GTGGCCGACGCCATCGTTGGTGATGCCGATCATGAACGGGCTTTGCAGGTTGCGCTTCCAGCCGGCCGGGGCCGTGTCCCCCTGGAAGGAGAACGTGCTCCAGAGGCGGCCGCCAGGGGCGAGGCCCTGGATGACCTTCTGGATTCCGGACATGAAGCCGGAGCAGTCCCATGACGGGTCGCCCGCGCCGCCCCACTGGTAGGGCTTGCCGGCCTGCGAGCGGGCGAAGCCCATCGCTGCGGCGACTGAGCCGCTTGCAGATCCTCCGATGAGACCTTCGGCTGCCGCGACGACCTTGTCCTTCAGTGCCTGCAGCATCTTGATTGGGAACTGACTGAGGGCTTGCGCCCATTGCGAGCCCGTGAGGTTGGAGCCGATCTGGTCGCGGATGAACTTCGTCGCCGTGTCCCAAGCCTTGCTCGGGCTGGTCATGAACTCGATGCCGTCCATGAGGGCGCCGCCAATCTGGCGGGCCTTCCCGGACAGCCAGTCCACGACGCCGCCGTCGGCGTACCGGGGGATTCCCACAGCGCCACCCCTGGCGAAGGCGGAGCCGCCTCGCGCGGCTTGCGCTCGGAGCGCTTCGACCGCGGCGTGGCCGCCTGCGCCGCGGACCTCGGCCGCGGTCCACACGTGCTCGCCGTTGGAGAGGAGCGCGGGGATGGAGTCGGAGGTCGCGGTGCCAGCGCCGAACACCGAGCCGCCCGTAGCGAAGGTCGCCACGCCCAGCGTCTTGGAGCCGGTGAACTCGGCGATCATGTTCCAGACCTTGCGGATGCCGTTGTTGTAGACGGTGTCGATGATGAACTGGACGGGCTTGCGGGTGATGTCCTTCAGGCCGTCCCAGATCTTGCCGATGCCGCTGACCCCGGTCTCGAAGGAATCACGGACGTAGCCGATCCCCTTGGAGACGCTGTCGAAGGCAGGCTTGATCGCGTTGCTCCACACCCACTTGATGGCGGTACCGATGCCGTCCCAGGCGGGCTTAATGGCGTTCTGCCAGAGCCACATCGCCGCGTCGGCGACGAGGTGGACGCCAGCGACGATGTTCGTGAACGTCGGCTTGATGCCGTTGTTGTACAACCACATGGCGCCCAGTGCGATCGCGTCCCAGGCCGGCTTGATGGCGTTGGTCCACAACCACATGGCTCCTGCGCCCACCAGGTGGATGCCGGCGACGATGAGGTCAAACGCCGGCTTAAGGCCATTCGTCCACAGCCACAGGGCTCCGGTAGCGATGGCGTCGAAGGCAGGCTTGATGGCCGCATCCCACAGCCATCCGAAGACGGCGCCGAGGACCTTGATGGCGACGATGGTGGGGCCGACGAAGACGACGAGGATCCCCGTCGCGACGAACTTGATCGCCTCCCAGATCCAGCCGAGGGCGGGCTTGAGGGCGTTCTCCCACAGCCAGAGAGCTGCGGCACCGACCGCCTTGAGGCCGATCATGAAGCCCTCGAAGGCAGGCTTGATGATCGATTCCCAGGCGTACTTCACCGCGGTCTGGATGCCCGCCCAGGCTGCCTGGACGATGGCGCGGAAAGTCTCCGAGCGCTTGTAGGCGATGACGATGGCGGCCGCCAGGGCAACGAGCGCGATCACGATGAGGGTGATCGGGTTTAGCGCCATCACTGCGTTGAGGACCGCCTGCGCTGCCGCAAAGCCCTGCGTCACCGCGGTGCCGAGGAGGATCGCCGCTCGGTACACGGAGAACACGGCGGTAACCGCGGCCGTCGCAATGGCCTGCGCGTTGAGAGCGATGGTGACACCGCCAATGAGGATGGCGACCGGAGTCAGCCACACACCCCACTCGCGCAACCAGTCGACCACCGCCAGGCCGGCCCCCAGCAGGAGCTTGAAGGCGGAGACGAGCGGGCCGACGATCGTTGTGGTGAGCGTGGTGAGCGGCGGCAGCAGATACGTGTTGAGCCCGTGCGCCACTTGCAGAATGACGGGCAGGGCTTCGCCCGTGAGGAAGTCCACGAAGTTCTGCTTGAGGCTCCGGTAGAAGACCTCGAATTCGTGGACCGGGCCCGAGTGAATCGTCTCCCCGAGCTTGGCGGTGGCGCCCGTGATCAGGCCCATCCCGTCGATCGCAGCGTTCGGGTCAAGGGCGAAAAGGGCGTTGCCGAGGTCCTCGGCCTGCGTCCCGAACAGGCCGACAGCGGCGGCATTCTGCTCGACCGGGTCCTTCATGGAGCGCAGCTTGTCCAGAACGATCTGCAGTCCCTCACCCGCGGTCTCGCCGCCCTTGGCGATCTGCAGGGACATCTTCTCGGCGTCCAGTTCGAGCGCCTTGTAGGCGTCCTGCGACGACTGACTCATGTCGATCGCGCGGATGCCGAATTCCTTGAAGGCGTCCGCGATGATGTCGGTGTCTCGGGCGCCCGCTTTGATGCCCTGCTGGAACAGGCCGAGCGCTTCCTCGCCGTCGATGCCCAGCTTCTTGAACTGGATCGAGTACTCCTGGAAGGTCTCCAGGAGGTCTTCGGCGTTCGGACCCAGCTTCTGGAAGCCGACCGTGATCAGGTCGAGTGCGTCCTCGGCTGACGGCGCCAGCCCGTTCTTGAACATGGCCGCGACGGCCTGCGTCTGCAGCGACATGTCGACCGCGAACGTCGTCGCGACGTCGGACATCTTGGCGGAGAGGGATTCCAGCTGAGCGTTCGTGGCATCCGGCGACACGAGGCCGGCGTTGACCACTGCGCGGATGGCGTCGGCGCCTTCCTGGAAGGTCTCTACCAGGCCCTTGCTGTATAGGCTGCCGGCGACCTCGCCGTACTTCCCGGCATCCTTGGCGGTCGCGCCAAGCTGTGCCTGCAGGGTGGAGGTGATGCCGGCCTGCTCGATCGCCTCGGTGATGCCGGCGACGAGGATCGCGCCAGCAGCGGCCCCGGCCGCGGCCGCGCCGATGAGGAGCTTCTCCTTGAGGGTTCCGCCTGCGGCCTGTCCAGCATCGGCGCCGGCGTCCTCCGACGGGCCGACGAGCTGGCTGCGCAGTTCGTCGGCGATGCCGCGGACGGAGGGGATGATCTGGATCGTTGCGTAGCCGACGTTGGGCA
>NZ_BAAALS010000067.1:0-3451 GCF_039528415.1 Luedemannella helvata | reverse complement strand
ACTCGCGGCGTAGCAACCAACCGAGGAACTGTCCAAGATCCTTGACACAGCTCAGGTCGCCATAAACGCGACTTTGGCGACGCCGGGAGGGTCGGAGCCCTAGCGGGATGGTGGTCGGCTCGGGGCAGCCGTACCGTCTACGCGCCGGGCGACGTCCCGATTGACCCGGCCGGCTACGACGCCATCAACGGGTGGACCATCTTCGTGAAGTGATCACTTCGGCGGCCGTCGGCCGAGCGTTCCGCGATCAAGCACGGCGAGCGGTGAGACCCCTCAGCGAAGGTGATCCACGTCGCTGGTTGTGGTTGCTCATGCGACCACGTCGAGCGGCGGACACCGTGACGCTGGCGGCCGGGCCGGGTGTTCGTGCGAGCATGGCCGGCATGGGGAGCATCAATATCGCCGAGAAGCTGGGGCTCATCACCGAACACTGGTCGCCGCGAACGGTGGCCACCGTCAACGACTACGACGTGCGCCTGGTCAAGGTCCAGGGTGAGTTCGTCCGCCATCAGCACGCTGAGTCCGACGAGTTCTTCCTGGTCATCGACGGCGAACTGACCATCCGGATGGATGACGGCGACGTGACGCTGCGCCCCGGTGAGCTGTACGTCGTGCCGCGCGGCACGTACCACCAGCCGGTCAGCGAGGCGGAGACCACGATCCTGCTCGTCGAGCCGAGCGAGATTGTCAACACGGGCGACGCCGGCGGCCCGCTCACCGCCACGGTCACCCCGATCTGAGGACGCAGCAGATGGCGACGCATACGTACACGACGGTGGTGACCTGGGCGGGCAACCGGGGCACCGGCACGAGCGGCTACCGGGACTACGGTCGCGAGCATGACATCAGCGCCGACGGGCCGCCGTCGATCCCGGGCAGTTCGGACCCCACCTTCCGGGGCGACCGCGCCCGGTGGAACCCCGAGCAGCTGATGGTGGTCTCGCTGTCGCAGTGCCACATGCTGCAGTACCTGCACCTGTGTGCCGAGGCCGGCGTGATCGTCACCGGCTACGTGGACGAGGCCGGCGGCACGATGGTTACCCGGGGTAACAACGGACAGTTCGCCGAGGTGGTGCTGCGGCCCAACGTCACCGTGGCCAGTGCCGACATGGTGGAGAAGGCCGTGGCGCTGCACGAGGACGCGCATCACGCCTGCTTCATCGCGAACTCGGTCAACTTCCCCGTACGGCACGAGCCGACGGTGACCGTCGGATCCGGGTGACGGTCCGGCCGGCCGAGAACTGGCGACGATCATCCGATGCGCGTCGGGTGTTCGGCGCGCTAAACCGGCTGGTTAGCACCGGTAGCGGCGGCCGGCGCCGCCTACATTGGTGGAATGACGATCGTCGACGACTCGACGTGGGGCTGATCGCGGGTCGAACCTGACCCGCGATCAGCGGCTCACCGGCTCGAGAAGATGCGGCGCAGCCAGCCGCCGCCGGACCGCTCATGGCCGGCGCACCATTCGGCGGCGGGCACCTGGTTGCGGACCTGGTTGACGTGCTGGCCACAGCCGGCCCAGGTGGTCTTGCCGCAGGTCTTGCACGCGACAGCTCGGCACATGGTTCGTTGCTCTCCCTTTGTCGTACGGTCAGGCGTCTTCGCCACTGGACGCGGCGGTCTCGAACTCCAGGAACGCGTCGTAGGCGCGCGGGCCGTAGATGGTGGCCGGACCACCCTTCATGAGGAAGGTGACGCCGATCGCCTCGGCCGCCTCCTGGCGGGTGGCGCCGGCGCGCACGGCCGCCTGCGCGTGGGAGGCGATGCAGCCGTCGCATCCCTCGACCACCCCGATCGCCAGGGCGATCAGTTCCTTCGTACGGGTGTCGAGCGCGCCTGGCGCGAACGCGGCGCGGTGCAGCTCGCCGAAGCCCTTGTAGACGTCGGGAACCGCGCGACGCAGCTCACGGTGCAGCGGGGACAGCTCGCTCAGCACCGCCTTGCCGTGCGTCGAGGTGTGTGCGGTTGTGGTGGACATCGGTGCCTCGCCTTCTTCGTGGATCCTGCAATCCCCCCGGGGGGATATCCAAAGCTTAACGTATCCCCCCGGGGGGATACCATGGAACGTGTCACACCGCGTCAACCATGGGGAGCGTCGATGGAACTGCCACCTGACGAGCTAAAAGCGATCATCGCGCGGATGAAGCGCGCCCACGGCCATCTGGGCAGCGTCATCCGGATGATGGAGGAGGGCTCCGACTGCGAAGCCGTCCTGACCCAGATGGCTGCCGTCAACAAGGCGCTCAGCCGCGCCGGTTACGCCGTCGTGGCGACCGGACTGCGCCGCTGCGTGGCCAACGGCGACGACGCCGACAGCGTCGACGTCAAGCAGATGGAGAAGCTCTTCCTCGCCCTCGCCTGAGGCTCAGCGTCCCCGGGGTGGTCTCCCCGCGACGCTCCGCAAACCGCATCAAGCCGGGGGCAGGCCGACCGGCGCACGATGAGAACATGACCGCGCCGAGCGACACCTTCGCCGCCTTCGTGACCATGTTGTCGGCCGCGCTGGACGACCACGACGCGACCGGTGCCGACCTGGCGCGGCGCATGCACCTGTCGCGGTACCACCTCGACCGGGTCATCGCGGCGGCCGCGGGGGAGCCGCCGGCCGCGCTGCGCCGACGCGTACTGCTGGAGCGCGCCGCGCACCGGCTCACGTCCACCCGGCGCACCATCCTGGAGATCGCTGTCGAGGCGGGTTACTCCTCCCACGAGGCATTCACCCGCGCGTTCACCAGGGCGTACGGCGTTTCGCCCCGGCAGTGGCGCGCGGCCCCGCGCGCCGCGCGGCTGCCGTCGCGCAACGGCGTCCACTTTCATCCGCCGGCGAGCCTCGGGCTGCCGGCCCTCACGAAGGTTGGCCCCATGGACCTGCTGTTGAAGATGGTGGAGCACCATGTCTGGCTCGTCGGTGAGCTGCTCACCCGGGCGCAGACGCTGACCGACGAGCAGCTCGACAAGCCGATCGAGATCTCCGTCGACGGCATCGACTGCGACCCCACACTGCGTTCCCTGCTGTCCCGGCTGGTCGGACAACTGGACATGTGGAACAACCGCATGGCCGACCGGGACTACGACTGGTCCGTCGAGTCCCACGAGACCGTCGCGCACATGCGCGCCCGGCACGCGGCGGTCGGCCCCGCGTACCTGGCCAGCGTGCGCGAACTGTGCGAAGAGAGCCGACTCGCGGAGACGTTCGTCGACACGCAGTGCGACCCTCCGGAGGTGTTCACCTACGGCGGCATGATCGCCCACGTGCTGACCTTCGCCGCGCACCGCCGTACCCTCGCCCTGGGCGCCCTCCACGACGCGGGCATCACCGACCTCGCCCACGGTGACCCGGCCCCCTGGATGGTCGCCACGGCGTGACCCCGCCCCCTCCCTCGAACACCTCCCCGGCGTTGACTCGAAAATGAACCTGTGGTGCTGGTCAGGCGGCTCGGGGTTGTAGGTC
>NZ_BAAALS010000066.1:0-3783 GCF_039528415.1 Luedemannella helvata | reverse complement strand
GGCGCCCGACCCCACCAGCATCCACCGGAAGGACCTGCCATGACCGTCCTGTGCACCGCCCGCATCGACGACTCGGTGACTGCCCGCCTCCACCACTGCACCCTCCCCGCCCACCACGACGACGACTGGCACCGCGGGCCCGAAACCGACGGGCGGGTCGTCCGGTGGAAGGACGGCGCACCCGGCGCCGTGGAGCACAGCGCTGCGGCGCCTGCGTGCCCCACGGACTGCGACGACGACTGCGACGCCCCCTGCCACGAGGGCCACTATCGACCGCGCCGCCGTCACCACCAGCTGCACGAGTGTCCGTCCGTCGCCGAGACCGCGCCGTGACCGGTCAGCTCGAACTGTGGGGGCCGGGCTGGGACATCGAACCCTGCGACACCAGCCCGGCCCCCGACCCCGACGAGCAGGCCCACCTAGACCTCCACGCCCGGCCCCGCTACATCCCCGGCGACCACGGCAGGGCGGCCGGCAGACCCACCTACTGGCAGAAGCAGCGCATCACCACCATCCAACCCAGTCAGGAGTACCTGTGACCGACCAGCCCGAGACCGGCTGCTGCGTGTGCGGCGGCGGCCCGGTCGTCTACCGCAACTACCGTGACCTGCCGTTCTGCTGGCCCTGCGCCGACTGCCGGTGCGCCCAGAACCCCTGCGTCCGGACCGGCGTCAACGACCCGGCCGTGAGCGCGGAAGTCTCTGAGCCGCCGGACTCGGCAAAGTGCTCCGGCGAGGAGGGCTTCTGCGACGCTCACGGCTTCCACCGGCACGCGCCCACCGCCGACGAGCCGCACCCGACGGACTGCCGGTGCGCCTGCGACGGCTGCCGCCACCACAACGCCCACCCCATCCCCGACCCGCGCGCCGAATACGTGGCCGCCGTCGAAGCAGCCATCGGCCCCAATGTCGACTGCGGCGGCATCGAAGGCGTCCACCGGGTACGCGACGCCGTCCTCGCTGTCCGAGACCTGGAGCTCGAGCAGGCACGCGCCAGCCGCGAGCAGTGGCGGCAGGAAGTCCTCGAGCTGGCCGAGCAGGTCAAGGCCCTCAACGCAAAGCTCGACGCCATCGCCCAGGCCGCCGACCTGATACGGGCCGACGCCGACCACCACGACGGCTGCCTGCTCGAGCCCAACGCCGACGGCGGGATCAGTCACAGCAGCATCGCCGCCGGACTCCGCATCGCACTCCGACACCTCGACGCCTGACCCACCCGCGCCGCCGCAAGGAGCACCAATGCACTGCACCGTCTGCACGAGCGCCCTGTACGCCGACGAGCTCGACCACCAGGCCTGCCGCCCCTGCACCAACCGCGTCGACCAACACCTCCGCGCCCTCGCCGGCCCCGACGGCCTGTACGCCCAGCTCGCCGACAGCCTCACCCCCGGCAGCTGTAGCGGCGGGCCCGTCGTCTCCGGCACGCGCGGCGCCCCCATCCCCGTCCGGTTGGAGCCGCTCAGCCTCACCGCCCGCGGGGGGATCATCACGATCCTGCAGACCTGGCTCGTCGACTGGCACGACACCCTCGGCTGGCGCTACCCCCGCTGGACCGGCGACCTCCAAGGCCAACTCGACCAAGCCGTCCACGCGCTCCGCATCAACCTCGCCTGGGCCGCCGCATCCCACCCCGCCTTCGCCGAATTCGCCCGCGAGATAGGCCAGCTCAAGCGGCAGGCCGAAGGGCAGCTGACCGGGGAGAAGCCGCCTCGCCGGATCCCCGTCCAATGCCCGTGCGGCACGGTCCTTCGCGTCACCATCGACACCCCGGGCGCCCGCTGCCCCGGATGCGAAACCCAGTACGGGCACAGCGAGGTACTCCAGCTGCCCATGGCGGAACGGACCGCGGCGTGAAGAAGCGCCCCAGCCGACTTGGCTGGGGCGCTTCAGTGCGTTCAGGGTCAGGCGCTGATGGCGATTTGGTCCCCGTGCTCGAACGCGGCGATCAGGTCGGCCATGCCGGCGTACACCTGCTCCAGCAGCGGTTGGTCCTCCGCCGTGTAGACCGCAACGGTGTCGATCCGGGAGCCGGCGGGGCCGGCGATCTTCTCCGGCCGACGGCCGTTCCGCTTCAGATAGGCGTGCGACACCCGCTGCCCGAACCCGGACTGGAACTTGGCCACGGTCTTCGCCTTGTGACCCTTCTCCGCCAGGAACGTCGCCGCGTACAGCGGAGTCTCCGACGGATCCAGCTCAGGCCGCTCGCCCATTGCGCGGGCCAGGATCACCTTCGCCGTCGCCGTCGCGTAGGGCTCCGGGAGGGCGGGACGGAGGATGGCGAGGATCTCAGCCTGCTCGCGGTACGGCAGCGCGCCAGCCGCCGCGGTGATCTCCCTCTGCGCCGGGGCCGGCGAGGGCGCCTCGTAGCTACCCTTCTTGCGGATTGCCGGGATCACCTCGTGCGTTACCCAGCGCTTGAACTTCTTCGCCTCGGGCTTGTCCGAACGGAGCAGGAGCGTGTACAGCCCCGGCTCGTTGACGATGGAGCGGTTGGGATTTCCCGGGCTTCCATCCGCCAGCCCGATGGAACTCCTCTCGTCCTCGTCGAGCCGCGCGAGGGCATTCCCGACGTTGGCGATGCCGAGGGCTGCGCAAACGTCGTTTGCGATCCACCACGGTTCGCCATCGATGAGGGCCGTCCGCACCTCGGCACCCTCGAAGGTGAAGGCCTGGAGAGCGCTCATGCGATTGCCTCCTTGCGGAGTGCGTCCAGGGTGTCCTCGATGAGGCGGATGAACTGCCCAGCGCCGTTCAGCTTCCACATCGACGAGTGCTTGAACAGTGCGGCCAGTTCGGCGAAGCCGGGCTTCGCTTCGGCGATGGTGGCCAGAGCCTCCTCGACCGCGAATACCTTCGCGTCGGTTGCGCGCCGTTCGACCACGATGCGGGCGAACGCCAGTACCTCGGCCGGGTCGCTGTCCGAGTCCATGACCATGACGTTCCGGCCGTTGTCGAGTCGCCCGAACTCAAGGGAACCGCGGCTCCGGCCCTTGCGTACCTGGAGCACGATGCCGTGCTCGTCGGCGAAGGTAGCGAGCTGCTTCGCGCTGGTGACCCGCGACACTTCCCCTTCGCCTGACTGGGCGGTGGCCTTGTGCGTTGCTACGCTCATCAGAGAGCGCTCCTTTCACGCAGATGGGACCTCTACTGCTCAGCGAGTCGCCTCTCGCTGGACGACAGGGCCGGACGGTTGCCTCCGTCCGGCCTTTCGCTTGCCGTGAGCACTACGTTAGACATTCGCTGGACATTGCGCAACGGGTTCGTGGACGAACGTAAAGCGATGGTGCATCATGTAGCCATGGACCTGGACTGGGTAGCACTCGGCGAAGAGCTTCGCGCCACCCGCCTCCAGCTAGGCCTCACCATGGAGGCTCTCGCTGAGAAGGCGGGCGTCTCGCGCATGACGTACCACAAGGTGGAAAAGGGCGAGACGCGCGGCCGCATCCCCCCCTCCCTCCCGAAGATTGAGGAAGCGCTTGGATGGCCGTCCGGGCGCGCGACCGCCATATTGACCGGGCAGCGACCGGTGAAAGCAGTCAAGGCGGACCTGTCATCCGAGCTGGAGCGGTCGATTTCGCTGGCCGCCATTGCCACACGAGGCGATCTGACCGCCGCCGAAATTCAGGAGCTGTCTCAGCGTGTCCTTGCGGATCTGCACGCACGCGGCCTGCTGTAGGTGGTGCACCGCACAAGCAAAAAGGAGGAGCCCCCGACCTATGGTCGGGGGCTCCTTTGCGTCTCAGCTGGCGCGCGGCCAGGTTGCCGACTCGTCACGCTCCACGTG
>NZ_BAAALS010000065.1:0-4411 GCF_039528415.1 Luedemannella helvata | reverse complement strand
GCCCTGCCCTCGCAGTGGAACCTCACGTCCGACTGACGGCATCCGGATCTGCCGCTACTGGTGCGCGAGCGACGGCCCAGCGCTCGCCCACCATCGGTGACCCACACCGAAATGGAGTTCAGGCTGGCGTTGGACGGACTACGCGAGCTCTAGCAAGGTCGTGTCGCCGGTGCGGACCATCCAGTCGACCCAGTAGCCGAGTCGCCCGCAGGCCACACAGCGGCTGGTGACCGCTATCGCACGAATGCCGGCATTGTCGGCGTACAGGGAATAGCCCACGGCGACGTTGAAGTCCTCTTCGTCGCCGTCACCGTCGCACTCGCAGACCATGATGGCTGGCTTCATGGCGTCCCAGTACGCGCCGCTGTCGGCGATGAAGTGCTCTGTACCGCAGCCCCGGCAGATGCGCTGAACCGCGCGTTCTTCGAGGTCACCAAGGACGCCGAAGACCTGTCCGCCACACGCGGCGCATGTGCAGATCCGTACTTCATGGACGTCGTAGCCCTCGGCGCCCTGAGCCATCGCGTACGCCACGAGATCTTCGGCGCTCTCGCCCACTGGCCACCCATCAGCCTCATTGATCACCCGACCATTCCTACCGGCCGAAAGCCGATCCTGACCACCCCGAACTTTGATCGGCTTTCCGCTCATGCCGCCGACTGAGCGCCGCCAGGCTGCCCGTTGGGGTCACGCTTCGTGACCAGCGCTCTGCAGCGGCGGGCACCCACAAGTGCCGATGACCGGACAGCCGATCAAGGCTGGCCGGCCATCGGCGATAGGGTAGTTCGACAGGAGCGAGGCGTCAGCGGAAGGCGTTGATGTTGCGCGCGGCCCACGCTGCGAAGGGCCGTGGCGATCGGCCCAGAACCTCCTCCACGTGTGGGCTAATCCGCTGCTCCCGTTCGGTCGGCGCGCCGAGAATCGCCAGTGTGCCGTCGACCACCGGTGGCGGCATGAACTGCAGCATCTGTTCACGGGCCTCGGCAGGCGTCTGCTCGACGAAACCGATCGGCTCCCCGAGGGCGGCGGCGAGATCCGCAGCGCGTTCGCGTGGTGTACTCAGCGCCGGACCGGTCAGCTCGTACGTGCGACCGTCGTGGCGGTCGTGGCGGAGGACGACGGCGGCCACCTCGGCGATGTCGTCCGGGTCGACCACAGGCAGGCCGACGTCGCCGAACGGTGCGGCCACCGTCCGTCCGGTACGGACCGCTTCGGCCCACGCGAACGCGTTGGAGGCGAAGCCGCCGGGGCGCAGGATCGTCCAGCCGAGGCCGGACTGGCGTACGAGGTCCTCGATGGTGTGTAGGGGCGCGTGCGACGCCGCCCCCGGCCGTGTGCCGACCGCTTGCGAGGATTGCAGCACCACACGTTTCACGCCACCGGCCGTGGCGACCCGCAGGATATCGGGCATGTTGAGGTTCGTCCCTGCACCCTCCACGAGCAGGAACATTGCTTCTGCCCCGGCAAGCGCCGGTCGAAGGCTTTCCGGGCGTTCGAGGTCCGCGCGGTGGTGGGAAACCCCGTCTGGCACCGCGATCGGGCGTCGTCCACGGGATACCGCCGTCACCTCGGCGCCCGACGCCGCGAGGGTCGACACAAGTGTGCGGCCGACGTTCCCGGTGGCGCCTGTCACGACAAACATGTCTGTGTCTCCAGTTCAACCGCGTCGCTCGCGCGGCTGGAAGAGACGTTAGTAGCGCAGATATAGTAGATACCTACAGGAAAGTAGGATCTCTGTGACGGAGGGCACGTGGAACGGTCGGCGGATCCCGAGCTGGCGTGTCCGGTCGCGCCGGTCGTCGATATCGTGTTCAGCAGATGGACCACGCCGATCCTGTGGACTCTTCACGAGTACGGTCGGCAGCGATTCGTGGAGCTGGAGCGCCGGCTGACCAGCATCACGCCGAAGGTGCTCACGCAGCGGCTGCGCCAGCTTGAACGCGACGGGCTTGTGGCGCGCACCTACCACGCCGAGGTGCCGCCCCGAGTCGAATACGAGATCACCGAACTGGGTGCCAGCCTGGGCCCGCTCTTCGCTCAACTAGCCTCCTGGGCCGACGCCCGACTGGGAGAGGTCGAGCGGGCGCGGCGCGCCTACGATGCCGGACGATGAGCCTGCGCTGACGTGATCACGCTTGTTGCCGGCAGGACGCTGGGTGTACCTCCCCGCGTTGCGTGAGCTCGCCCAGCACTGCGGCATGAAGACATCTTCGGGAGCAGCTGATCAACGCGTAGAGCGCCGGCATCCGCACAAGCCGCGATGTGCTCGCCACGGTGGGCACCACCGTCGTGCCGGCCAACATCTGGACGTGCCGAGAAGCGTGCGTTGCGACATTGGCGTCGCCAGCGTGCCTGATGTAGACGTATCCCGGCTGATAGCTGGCTGAAGCCATCTTAGCGGCGGCCCAGCGCCTGCGCGAACGCTGACACGATCTGATCGCCGTCTGCACCGAGCAGACGCGCGTCACGCACGAACGCGACGGCCCGCTCGCGCAACACCTCGGCCAGACGTTCCGCATGCACAATTCCGGGCCAATAGGTCAATGCCTTCAACACCGCGGGATCGAGCGTACGACCAACAACAGGACAGCGGATCTTGTAGTGCTCGTCGGAGAAGTCGAGGCTGATCACTGCCAAGAAGGTGTAGCCAGCGAACGCACACGCGGCCTGGAGTGACGAGCGGAGTTGGCTGCCAGCCATGGTCGACAGCCGGGACGCGGCGAGACGGAACAGGGTTGCGAGGGCGGACGGATCAGCTCGTACAAGATCGTCGTCGGCATGACGCTGGTGTAACGTCATTGCGATCATCGATGCAAGCTCGATCGCCGCTTTGCGGTTTTCCTCGGTGCCGGATTGCGCCAACGCGCTCAGCCGCGGCAAGGCGGCGTAGGCGGCCGAGCACCAGCACTCCCTCTCCACGACGAGCCGGTCGCCGAGTCGCTTCCATGCTTCTGCGCTCGGCTGCTGCCCCACATGGTTCAGCAGCGCCGCGACCTCGTCGCCCGGACTACCCTGGCTGTCTCGGAGCTCCGACCAATCGACCACGGGATGAGTTAACACGAGTCCGCTCTCATGACGACCGCGTATCCCGCGCGCTCATGCCGCTGAATGCACGCGGTCGGTCAGTTCGCTGTGCGTTCCCAAGGGCGCTCGATCCACGGGCTGCCGTCGAGGTAAGCCGTGAGTCTGGGGAAGCGCTACCTCGTACGGGTCTCGTCGGTCAGGTTGCCCGACTTGTGGAGTGGTCGGCCGGTGGGGTTAGGGATCGCTTCCGCCGTGCCAAGCCTCGGTCTCGGACACGTACGTGATTCCTGACAGCCGCGGCTGGCCTGGTGTGGCGTCTAGCATCGTCAATAGGCTCAGCGCACGATCACGTAAGTCGGCCCATCGAGGGTCTGTTCGCAGGGCTTCGTGAGTCCAGGTCGACTGCACCCATGCCTCGTGGGCGGTCGCCGCAGATTCCTTTGGCGCTTGCGACATGGTGTTCAGGATTCGGTAGATCGCCCGCAGAGCGGTGAGCTGGTCCTCGGTAAACAGGGCGTCGGCGTATCGTGTGTCGATTGCACGAAACACCTCATCGAAGATCAAAGCGATCTCGTCTGCCGTGGCGACGAACGCCGGAAGCGCCGCGATCTGGCCGTCGGGTGGCAGCGCCATCAACTGCAGAGCGTCGAGCATGTCCGCGCGAAGGTCGCGGTCACCGGTCTGATCGTCCACACTGCCGAGGGTATCGGGCGCCGAGTCGACTGCCGGTGACCCGATCGACCGCATCTGCCGCCATGCGCTCGCCCGGCTACGTGTGGGCCGGCGTCACCACGTTTCAGAGGCCGGTCCGTGAGGTTAAGTCCGTTTCTGGTTGAGAGCGAACAGGCCGGGCTCGGGCTCGGTGAGGACCTGGCGGGCAACGAGGCGCTTGAGCTTTGCTCGGAGGCCTTCAGTGTCTTTCGGGGTGACGCCCAGGCCCAGCGCCGTGCAGACGTCGCGGGCGCGTAGGCCGGGACCGTCAGGATCGAACACGGCAATGATCTGCTGGTAGGGCTCGCTGGAGATGGTCGGTGCGGCGGCCGTCAGCTCGTTGTGAGTGATCTTTTTAAGCGTCTGGCGAGTGATCTGAAGGTCGGCCAGTTCGGCTTCGACCTCAGCGAGTTCGCCTGTGAGCTTGGCGATCTGCTCGCGCAGGTCGTTCGCTGCGGCAGCCACTGCACTGTGGCGGGTGGCGATAAGGTCCAGGATCGTCGTGGTGTTCATGTCCGATGCCGCCAGGTCGGTGTGCTGGTACCGGTCAACCTGCGGATCACGTTCGCCGTCGAGGCCCACAACGTTCTCGACACGCTTGACGCCGGTCGGCTCTCGTACTCGCGGACCAGGCGGCGGTGCAGCATGAGGGTGCCGTTGGTGTTGGGTCGGGCCC
>NZ_BAAALS010000064.1:0-5707 GCF_039528415.1 Luedemannella helvata | reverse complement strand
TCACCACGCGCACCCACGCCACCCAAGAACCCGGGATTGTTCAGCGGTCTCCTAGAGCGCCCGTCGCTCGGCGCCGAGCCGCCGGTCGAGGGTCTCGCGGCGCGCGGGGTCGATCCGGTCGAGGCGGGAGAGCTGTTCGTCGACCGCGTCGAGCGCGCGATGCAGGCCGATCAGTTCCTGGCACTCGCGCTCGTCGCCGCATCGCGGACACGTGATGGTGTGGCGCTCGATCAGCAGGTCAAGCCGCAGCGCGTCGGCCACGTGGATCAGTCGCGCCATCGCGGGCCGTCCTTCGGCTGGCGCGGTTGGTTGCCGGTCGGCCAGTCGGACGCGTAGGCGCCCGTCATGCCGGTGTACTCCGATCGGTAGACATCTGGTGGTGCTGGGCGCTTTCGCTGCCACACTCGGCTGAGGTTCCACAGCCGTCGCATGTCACACCTCCGGTCGTGTGGTGGGTGGCGGCCGGTAGGCCTCGGCGGGACGGCCGCCACCCGGCGAGTCCGGACGCAGTGCCAGCCCCCGGTCCGCCAGAGGCTAGGATACCGTTGTATAGACTCCTTGTCTATATGCAACACGCGCCTACACGGAGCGAATCGTGGCGGTGGGGATGGGCGGTACCGTGGCGGACGTGCCAGCCCCGCATTCAGGACGACCGTTGTACCAACAGGTCGCCGAGAACCTCCGCGCCCAGATACAGTCCGGCGCGCTGCCACCCGGATACCTGCTGCCCACCGAGGCCGAGCTCATGCGCCAGCATGACGTGGCCCGCGGCACGGTTCGCCAGGCGCTCGAGGAGTTGCGCCGCGAAGGACTCGTGGTCACCGACCGCGGCGGCTCCCGGGTACGGCCCGCGCCCGCGGCGCGCCGCGTGGCCAACCGCCGTTACCGACGCCCGGAGACCATGGAGGCGTCGACGCCGTTCACCCGCGACCGCAACGCTCCGTGGCCGGAGTACGAGCTGGAGCGGGAGTTCGTCGTCGAGGCCGCGCCCGAGCGCGTCGCCACCCTGTTCGGCGTGGCCGCCGGCACGCCGCTGCTACGTCGCGACTTCACCTTCGTCGTCAGTGGCCTCGTCCATCAACTGTCCACCTCGTACCTGCTGCACGACATGGTCGCCGACACGCCGGTCGCCGACCCCGCCAACGAGCCGTGGACGGGTGGCACGGTCGCGCAGCTGGGCAGCCTCGGCGTCGCCGTGACCCGGGTCGTCGAGCAGGTCGGCGCCCGGCTGGCGACCCGCGAGGAGCACCGGCGCCTGCGGCTGGACCTCGGCGGCCCGGTGCTGACGATCTCCCGGCGGATGTACGCCGGCACGAAGGTGGTCGAGGTCGCCGCCGACATCGTCGTACCCGCCGACCGCACCGTGCTGGAGTACGAGCTTCTCGTCGAGTAGCGCCCACCGCGGCCGGGCGGGCCCTGTACGAACCGCGGCCGGCGCGCTCAGTGCGGCCGGCCGCGGTTGACGATGCTGGACCTTACGTGCCCAGGTTCTTCTCGATCGCGTCCTTCGCGGCCTGCTGACCCTTGTCGACGTGACCCTCGTACTTGCCGCCGGTTTTCTCGTCGACCCGGTCGCCGGCCTCTTCCACGACGTTGTCGGCCTTGTCGCCGTGGCCCTTGAGCGCGTCCTTCGCCTTGTCGGCCATGTCCTTGATGCCCATGACAACCTCCGTTGCTCCTGTTCACCGCGGTTGCGCGGACCGGGAGGGCACCTGATCCATGCTAGCGGACCCCGGCCCTGACCTGGCCTTTCCGGGCGGATGTCGATCAAGCGCGATGCTCTCGGGGCAGGAAGCCCGTGGATCCGGTCTCCGCCCGGTGTCACCTTCGTGCCGTCCGTGGTGCTTACCTGGTATGGACCTCGTAGGACATGCAGTGAGCGCGCCGGCCTGGCGAAGCGAGCGGAAGGGCGGCGTGACGGTGTCGAGTCCGGTGAGGCGAGGGGCCGTCCGCGACGACCTCGAACACATCTTCCGGACCACGTACCCGCGCGTCGTCGCCGTTGCCGCCCGCGTCCTGGGCTCCCGCGGCGAGGCGGAGGACGTGGCGCAGGAGGTGTTCCTGACCTTCGGGCGATCGTCCGTGCCGGCCGGGGAGGCCGCGGGCTGGCTGTCCGTGGCCGCGGCGCACACCGCACTCAACCACCTGCGCACCGGCCGGCGGCGCGCCTCCCGCGAGGAGGCCGTCGCGGACGGCGACGCCGTATCCCCGGACATCGCCGACGCGGTCGTCACCCTCGACGAGCGCCGCCGCGTGCGCGCGGCACTGGCCCGGCTGCCCCGCAGGCAGGCTATCGCCCTCGTCCTGCGGCACAGCGGCCTCAGCTACGCCGAGGTCGCGGCCGCCCTTGATCTTTCTCCCGGCAGTGTCGGCACTACCGTGCGGCGCGCCGAGTCCGCCCTACGCAAGGAGTTGAACCGTCATGCGTCATCTGACTGACGGCACGCTGCGCCGGCTCCTGGACGAGCCTGCCGGCGTCGCCGACGCCGACCGCCAGCACGTGGCCGGCTGCCCGGTGTGCCTGGCCGGGCTGGCCACGATCCGCGAGGATGCGGCGCTCACGGGCGCGGCGCTGGGCGGCGAACCCGCCACGGACGTCGACGCCGGCTGGCAGCGCCTGTCCCGGGCCGTCGCGGCGCAGGAGAGCCGGGCCGGCGCCGCGCGCGACGGTCGGCGGTGGGCCGCGCCCGCCCGCCGGTGGCGCGCCGCCCTGCGCAGCCCGGTGATCGCCATCGCCGGCGTTGTCGCCGTCCTCGCCGGGGCGAGCGCGGCGGCCGCCGGGGACTGGCTGCAGGTGTTCCGCACCGAGCGGATCGCCCCGATCACGATCTCCCAGGCCGATCTGCTGCAACTGCCCGACCTCTCCGCGTACGGCGACATGACCATCGTCGAGCAGCCGAACGTGCACGGGGTCGCCGGCGCGGCCGAGGCCGAGCAGGCGACCGGCCTGACGGCCCCCGTGGTGACCGGGGAGCTGCCGCGCGGCATCACCGGGCAGCCGGCATACCAGGTCGGCAACCGGATGAGCGCGCTGTTCACCTTCTCGGCCGAGAAGGCCGCGAAGGCCGCCGGCGGGCCCGTGACGCCGCCGCCGGGCCTCGACGGCAGCCAGTTCCGCCTCGTCGTCGGCCCCGGGATCGCGATGACCTGGTCGGAGGCCCGGGGCCTGCCCGGACTGATCGTCGGCCGCGCGGTCGCGCCAACCGCGTACTCGTCCGGCGTCCCGTTCGCGACGGCCCGCGACTACCTGCTGTCGCTGCCCGGCGTGCCCGACAAGCTGGCGACCCAGCTGCGTGGCTACTCCGGCGACGGGACGACGCTGCCGCTGCCCGTGTTCGACAAGCGCATCAGGACCGCCAGCGCGGACGTGAACGGGGCGACGGCGACGGTGCTCAGCGCGCGCGGCGAGTCGGTGGCGGCGGTGGTCTGGGTGGACAAGGGCATCGTTACGGCGGTCATCGGCTCCATGGGTGACGACGAGGTGCTGTCGGTCGCGCGAGGACTGCGGTGACCGGGCAGACCCTCGAGGCCGCCGAGCGGCTGCTCGCCGACCTGCCCCCGACGGCCGCGGTGTGGTGCTCCGGCCTGCGCAAGCGGTACGGACGCCGCACCGCGGTCGACGGGGTGTCCTTCACGGTTGACCGCGGGGAGGTCATGGGCCTGCTGGGGCCCAACGGCGCCGGCAAGACCACCGTCATCAAGATGCTGCTCGGGCTCGTGCGGCCCGACGCCGGCGACGTGCTCCTGCTGGGCCGGCCGGCGACGGACCCGCGCGCCCGGGCCCGCGTCGGCTACCTGCCGGAGCTCTTCCGCTACCAGCCGTGGCTCACCGCGGCCGAGGTCCTGACCCTGCACGTACGGCTGGCGGGTCTGGACGTCGCGGCGGGGGAGCGGCGGGAGTGCCTGGGGCTCGTCGGGCTCGCCGACCGGGCGGGTGACCGGGTCGGCGGCTTCTCCAAGGGCATGCAGCAGCGCCTCGGCCTGGCCGTGGCGCTGGTCGCCCGGCCGGAGTTCGTCATCCTCGACGAGCCGACAAGCGCTCTGGACCCGATCGGCCGCGCCGACGTGCGGGACCTGCTGTTGTCGCTGAAGGAGCGGCAGGTCGCCGTCCTGCTCAACTCGCACCTCATCGGTGAGGTGGAGCGCGTCTGCGACCGGGTCGTCATCCTCGACAAGGGCCGGGTCGCCGCCGCCGGCAGCCTGCCGGAGCTGCTCGGCCAGAGCGAGGTGCGGCTGCGGCTCGCGGACGTGAGCGCGGCGGCCGAGCAACGGCTGGCCGCCGCCGGCGAACTCACCCGCGACGGGGACACGTTCACGGTCGCCCTGCCCGCCGACTCGGGGTCGGACACCGTACCTACCCTCGTCGCGGACCTCGTCGGGCTCGGGGTGCGGGTGCACGCCGTCGAACCGGGGCGGATCAGCCTGGAGGAACGGCTGCTCGGCATCCTGCGGGCCGGCCGGGAAGGAGACCCGACATGACCGTACTGACCGTCGCCAGGCTCACCCTCAAGGAGGCCGCGCGGCGGCGCGTGCTGCGCGCGGTCGGCGGGCTCACTCTCGCGCTGCTCGCGCTCAGCGCCTGGGGCTTCTCCCGGATCGGCGCCGAGTTCGACTCGCTCACCAGCGGTGAGGCGCGACTCGTGTCGTCGCAGGTGCTCAACCTCGTGATGTTCGGGCTCAGCATGATCGCCGCGCTCGGCACCGCGTTCCTGGCCGGCCCCACCCTGGCGGGTGAGCTGGAGTCGGGCATGGCGCTGGCCGTCCTGGCGCGCCCCATCCGTCGTTCGTCGGTGCTGCTGGGCAAGTGGCTGGGGCTCGTCGCCTTCGGCAGCGGCTTCGTGGTCGTCGCCGGGCTCACGCAGTTCCTCGTCGTGAAGCTGACGGTGGACTACTGGCCGCCTCATCCGGTGGCCGGCCTCGCGCTGCTGGCGGCGCAGACGGCCGTTCTGCTGACGCTGGGCCTGCTGCTGTCGACCGTCATCTCGCCGATGGCGTCGGGGATCGTGGCGGTCGGGCTGTTCTGCGCGACCTGGGTCGCGGGCGTGGTCGGCGGGTTGGGCGCGGCGTTGGGCAACGACAGCGTCGCCCGGGTGGGCACGGTGTCGCGGATGCTGCTGCCGACGGACGGCCTCTGGCGCGGGGCCATGTACGCCTTCCAGGACTCGGCGGTGCTGGCCCAGTTCGGCGCCCAGATGGACGGCTTCCCGTTCCTCAGCATGGCGCCGCTCACGGGCACGTACCTCGCCTGGGCGGGTGTCTGGATCGTCCTCGTCCTTGGGCTGGCGGGGGTGGCCTTCCAGCGTCGCGACCTGTGATCGCCGTCTGATCCTCAGTTTCTTTCAGAAAGGGGCCGATCGCGTTCAGCCAGCTCAGCGCGCGCTTAACCGGTCGGCCGTGAAAGAAATGTTTCGGTAGATTCATTGACCCATTTCGAGGTGGCTATCAAGAATAAGGCCGCGCGCCAGGGACGCAGCGCCGTTCCGGCGACGCGGTGTCCCGTCCCCTTAGGGAGGAATGCTCGTGACCACCTCGCCAAGCCGCCGAGCCCGGCGGCTTCTGATCTCGACGACGACGCTGGCCACGGTCGCGGCCAGTGGCGTCGTCGTCATGGTGGCGTTGGCCCCGCCGTCCGGGGCGGCGGCCACCACCCTCGGTGCCGCTGCCGCGCAGTCGGGTCGGTACTTCGGTACCGCGCTCAGCACGAGCA
>NZ_BAAALS010000063.1:0-6327 GCF_039528415.1 Luedemannella helvata | reverse complement strand
TAGCGACGAGCGTGGCCAGCGGCACCGGATGCGGGGTCCAACAGCGGTAGAAGGCCAGCTCTCCGGCACGGTTGCGGCGGATCAGCAGGCTGTGATGAGCGAACGTGCGCGCGACCGACCCTGAGTCCGGCACCGAGTACGCCATGGATCTCACCCGGGACGACTTCGACTCGCTGCTGCGCGACAAGGACGTGACCCGCCGCGTCGGGCGGGCTCTGCGCACGGCGCTGGACAAGGCCGCCGGGTCAGGCTACGTCGCCGATCAGATCCGTCATGTCTTCCTCGTCGGCGGCACGAGCCTCATCCCGGCCGTACAAGACGTGGTTTATATGCAGTTTCCGCGCGATCGGGTGCGCATCGAACGGCCCCTCGAAGCGGTCGCCGCCGGTGCTGCCGGAATCGCCGGTGGATATGAACTTCACGACCATATCCAGCACGACTACGCAATCCGCCATGTCAATCGGGACACCGGTGTGTACGAGTTCGAGTCGCTCATCCCCGCCGGCACCCCGGACCCCACACCAACGCCCATCGGGACGATAACCATCAGGGCGGTCCGCGACGGGCAGAAGAACCTCGGCCTGGCCATCTACGAACGCGCGCACGCCACCTACCGAGACGCGAGCGCCGATCTGGAAGTTATGTTTGACGCCAACGGCGGCGCGCGTGCCGTCACTGTGACGAGCCAACAGCAACAGGAGCGCTCAAGCCTTTGGCTCAATGAGGACAGCCCGTGGTCGCCCGCCACGGGAGCCTTTAGGTGCCCGCCTTGCTCTCACTTCGTCACGCTCGGGGATGGTGTGCGCGATTCGACGCCCGCATTCTTCTGCAGGATGCGCTTCACGCTTTCGTAGGCGCTGTCAAGCTCACTGTCCTCCATGAACTGTATCTCGCCTTCATCGAAGTCCTGCAGACAAGCCGCTAACGACGGGAACTGCCGTGCGTCGCGGAGAAGTTCGCCGACGCTCGTCCACTTCAGAAGGTCCTCCGTCAGCACCGGCTGATTGATCTTCACAAGCTCATCCAGCCTCGCCTCAAGGGCCTTCTCGTCAAGTCTGCCCTGTCTCTGAATATGCATATAGTGCCGCTCGTACTCATGGATCAACGGCTTCAGATACTGCCGCATCCTCTGCACGTGGCGCCTCATGTCACCCGACCGGTCGTATGCCTCCGGCAAAGCGATGATTCGCCGCAGCATTGCCCGAAGCTCACGGCATTTCTCGATCATGTCCGCGTACGTCTCGGCGTTGCTATTTGAGATCAGTCTCATACATGCGCCTTCGAGAGCGTCCTGGCCGACGACCAGGTCCTGGAGCGTGGTCATCCAGGCATCACGCTTGGCCCGGGTAATCTCGACCTGGCGGAAGACGGCCGTAATGAACCCTGCGCCAGTGAACACGGTGGTGAGTTGCAGAAGCCACTTGCCGATTTCGTATGAAACCCCGGACGAAGTGACCGAGTAGCGGATGGCCACGAAACCGGCAACGGCAGAACCAAGGGCGAGCAGGAAAAGTACCACTGCAAGAGCCACCAAGCCGCGAGGGCGCCGAGCGTCGGAACTCATGGTGCCACCCTGCCACCTTCCGTCGGCTTAACCAAGGTGCCAGTGCTACCGCGAGACTCGCCGCCAAGCCAGCAAAACCGAGGCGATCTGGCCAATAGAAACGCTCGGGTAGCTCAGCTGTACCTTCGCATGCAGCCGGTATGGGTCAACCAACCCAGCGTGGGACTGCTCCGCGCTCGCCGTGGCTGCGGCGATGATTGCGGCGTGCAGCTCGGCGGACGGCGGTTCCTTCATGGAGTTAGCCAGTGCCTGCATGTCGGGCAACGGCAGGCTCAGGTGTACCGGCCTGCCGGGCTGTTCGCTATAGACCATGGGCACCCCCGCTAAACATTAGGAATGCTCGGTAGTGCCGGTCTATGACGAACAACGCGGCATGAACCTGACAGGTCTGGTCAGGGTCGTGTCGTCGGTCCGTGATAGGCGCGTGCGGGATGATCCTCAATGCTGATTGCCCGTACCGAGAAGGGATCATGCCACGGCTCGTGTTGCAGTCGTCGATCCCCTGCCGCTATTCCGGGAGGGGGTCGCCATGGTGCTCTCCGCCGCTGGTCACGTGGCGGAAACGCCATCGGATCTTGTTGGTTGGGCGGACGGGCAGACATGCTCGCTGGTGCTCTTGACGCTCGCGGGCGACTCGGAGTGGCGACTCCTGGCCCGGCTGCACGACGCTCACCCTATGTTGCCGCTCATCGCTCTCATGGACGCGGGCTCTGTCGAGCAGGGCGTGCTGGCAGTCCGGGCCGGCGCGCGGTCCGTCCTGCCACGCAGCACTGCAGGCGACACGCTGCAGCGAACTGTCGCCGCGACCATGGATGGTCAGGCGGTCCTACCCGCAGATGTCGTGGCGCGGCTTGCCGCGACCGTCTCAACGGGGAGCCTGCATGTCACGCCGCCCGATCGCATCAGTTGGCTGCGCCAGTTGGCATCTGGCATGACCGTTGCCCAACTCGCCGACCGGGTCGGCTACTCCGAACGCGCGATGTTCCGGCTGCTGGCCGCCATGTACGCCGATATTGGCGCGCGTAACCGAGTCGAAGCGATCATGCTTGCCCGCGACAAAGGTTGGATCTAAGCTCCTCGGAGGGCATCGATCGCCGGCTGCAAGATCCCGGGCTGGGGAGCCGACTCATCGAGTCGCTCCAGCATGAACACCATTCGCTCAACCAACCCGGGTACGTATGGAGGATTGGCGACGTCTGGCATCCGGAACGACGTGACCGCTGATGCCATTTCGGCACGGCCGGCCAGAACCAGACCGCACAGGGCAAAGCCCTGAAGGTGCCGGGCGCCGAAGTCGGCCCGACCGACCTGGACCATCGTACCGGGCATGACGCTGAGGCCCGTGTCCTTCGTGATACGGTCGCCTGCCTCTTTCTGCAGTTTCTTGAAGAGATCTTTCGCATTATCATGGTCATGGATCAGACGCCTGGTCAGTGCCTCGAGAGCCAATACGACGAGGTGCCTGCCGGGCGGGCGATGCCAGCCGGCGCGGGAGATGGACTTCGCCGCTTCAGCTAGGCGCCCGGCACGCAGGTGTGCGACGCACAACGTCTGACGGGCCTGTAACAAAGTCTGCCGATCCTGCACCTTGAGGGCAAGGTCCACAGCGCGGCCCGCAGTCTTGATCACCTCGTCGACCATGCCCGTCCGGAGTCCGTCGTAGAGGTTCAGGTCAGCCAACGTATCCAGGTAGGCCGCGCGCCAGGCGTCGGTGTCCTCGGCGATTGCGCGGACTTCCTCCAGCCATTTGCGCGCCATCACCAGATCGGCCTGTTCGGCATGCCAGCGGGACAGTCTGACCGCCAGTCCGACTGCAAGCGATCGGCCTTCCACGTCAGCCTCCGCCAAAGCGGCGAATCCAGCCGAGCGGAATAGCTCGAAAGCCTCGGTGGCACGTTCGATCGCTTTGGCATATTCACCTCGGCTGCGATGGCAGTCGGCCAGGCCGTTCATGGCGCCCATCGCCGCGATGGGGTCGTCCGCCTCGGTTGCCCGCTGTAGCGCGTCTTCGTGGCCCGTCCGCGCCTTCTCGACGTAATTTGACTGCAGGTTCACCGTCGCGAGATTCGCGTGTAACCGGGCGAGCACCTTCGGTTCGGCGTCCGTCCCGGCCAGCGTCAGGGCGCAATCGTAGGCGCCTCTCGCATCCTCGAGTGCGCCGAGGGCAAGGTAGATGCCGCCCAGCTCGTTTTCGTTGTTCTTTTCGAGTGCAGAACTGTCGAGCCGGCCGCGCACCGCCATCCGATAGGGGAGCAATACAGATGTGCAGTTCCACGCCCGCAGATGCCTGTCGATACTTTCCATCACCTGCAGCGCCAAGGGGAACGCTCCGGCGCGCAGCAACGCCCGCACTTGGGCTAGGTGATACCGGAGGTCAGCCAAGTTGCCTGGCACCGGCTCCGCGCAACGTTCCAGAGCGTCGGCAGCCGCGGAGGATAACCGTCGACGGTCCTCCTCCGGCATTTGATCCAGGATTACCCGCGCGTCCGCACCGGGCAGAAAGAACAGCTCCGATTCCAACCGCAGCAGACGGTCGGCCCGGAGATTCCCCAACGATTGCCGCACCTGTTCCGGTTGGACTTCGCCCAGCGTCTCCTGCATCGCCCGGACGGGCACCGGCACCCCGAGCACGGCCAGCGCCCGCATCACTTTCCGTCTGAGCGGGTGCATACCATCGATAAGGGTGCGGATAAGATACGCCGTCGGTTCATGCGGGTGCTCCCGAAGTCCCTCAAGCAGTGCCCGCAAGGGAACGTTGGCTTGGCACACGGTGGCGTACAGCAACTCACCAATCCGCGGAATGCCGTCGGAATACCTCCACAGTTCGTAGCATTCGTCAGTTGACAGGTCCTTCAAGTTGAGGCGGCTTCCCGGATCTATCCGGCCAAGTAGCTCGACAAAGTGGTCGAAGTTCAGTCCGTGCAGCCTGACCGGCTCCTGATCGGATTCAGTCGCTGCGAGAACTCCGCCTTCCGGACCTTCAAGAACGACCGAGACGCGGTGGTCCTCGTCACTATTGAGCATGATGAACGCCTCATCCATGCCAAGATCCAATAGCCGGTGAGCATCCGGATCGAGTAGTTGCTCCGCAGACTCGATGGCAATGACGACAGGCTCTCGCACCTCTGCCAGCACCGACTCTAGCCGAACCAGCGCCGCACCCGGCCCACCCGCGATGTCCGCCGACCGGCCGCCGATTAGCTCGACGAGCTCGTGAACATCCAACGGATAACCAGGGGCGGTCTGGCGCCGTATCAGTCTCCGTTCTCCGCCAAGCCTTCTGATGACGGTGTCAACCAGCTTGCTTTTGCCGACACCCGGTCGTCCCTGAACCGACAACACACCGAACGGGCCGTATGCCAAACGATAAGTGAGCGCCTCCTGCTCGAAGTATCGATCGACGATCTCT
This sequence comes from Luedemannella helvata, assembly GCF_039528415.1. Lineage (NCBI taxonomy): Bacteria > Bacillati > Actinomycetota > Actinomycetes > Micromonosporales > Micromonosporaceae > Luedemannella > Luedemannella helvata. Next base: position 1,354 of record NZ_BAAALS010000063.1, on the reverse strand, counting down.
GGTCGGTCTACAGCTGGGGGATTGTTCAACGACCGCGTTCCGTCATATTGGTTGCAGTAACGCTCTGTTGCCGCAGTGGCTAGGTTGTAACACCAGCGCCGAGCCAGATCCGGGTCTGGCGCCGTGATGGTCCGGCCGATCCGGAGCAGTGCGACGCCGACGAGTGTAAGCAGGCACTGCGGCGTCCAGAGGTCATCGAGGTCCCGCGCAGGGAAGCTGGCCGCGCACGCCTCATGCACGGCACGGCTGATCTCCTGGAACTGCCTCGCGTAACCCGACATGCCCGCCTGGTGCGGGTTAATAATGACCTTGATGAGGTCCTCGCCCTCGGATCGGACATGCTCGAAGTCGTCAAGAGCGAGAGCAACCAGGAGGTGCATCGGATCCCGAGCCAATGGCGCATCCTCAGCGTAGTGATCATAATCGATAAGTTCAAATTTGTCGGCCTGCACTACCGGCTTGGACGGGACGAGAATGTTTCGACCGGAAAGGTCGCCATGGGCCTTGCCGACCAACAGGTTGTCCACCGTCCATCGGCTGGGCACCTCGCTCAGGAACGCGAGAGGCGTACGGCCACCGAGATCACTGGTGGCGCGGATCCAACGAACTGCGCTACTCCGCCTGTGCCCGACAATGTCGTTGACTATCGACCCCGCGGTTCGACGGACAAGCGTCGGACCGCCTTGGTTCCATTCGCCGATGACCGATCTGATGATCGAGTAGTAGTCAATATCGGTCCTGCACGGATTCCCTTCGCGTAGCTGCGCCAATGACCGATAAACCGCCAAGTTTCCACCGGCAACGCGCAAAAACCTCGCATACGTATCACTCTCACCAAGGCAGAATGCGTCTCCATCGAGCTGGGCTAGATGCTGCTCAACGAAGGCAAGCCGAGGGCGATGCGCCATGCCCAACTGCTGGGCGCGGTGTGACGAGGCGCAAAACTTCAAGATGCGCTGCGCGGCGTCAGGACTGCGCACTACCCACGCCACTGGGTTGCCGCTGCGACCATCGTTGAACCAGCCGCCCAGCCTAAGGCTGTACGACTGAGGGTCGAGGTGCCTCTGAAGCCCATCCAGCAGGTAACGATGCTCAGCCTCAAGCCGTTCTTCCCAACTCGGCCGATCTATGAGTAGCCCCATGCCGGATAACATAAACGCCCAGCAATATCAAAAAAATCGTCCATATACAGGATCACCGACGCCCGTCATAGCCGGTGCCGGGCAGTGAGTTCCAACATGAAGGGAGTTATACGGCCGTCCAACCAGAAGATCCCAACACCGACGCGCCCGCGCTCAGCACCGCCGTGACGACGGCGACGGAGGTGAACCCGCTCGCCGCCGAGTCGGCGACC
>NZ_BAAALS010000062.1:0-7195 GCF_039528415.1 Luedemannella helvata | reverse complement strand
CCCACCGCTTCGCGACCGGCACGAACCCCGGCGTGATGTCGCAGCGTTTGACGACCTCAACGTCGATGTTGTGCACAGCGCCGTGGATCGCCACGTCGTGCTTGAACCCCGCGTCCACCCACGCCTTGCTCACCGTCGGGGTGTGCTCAACGACCTTGTCGAGCTTCATGATCCCGATCGCGTTGTCAGTGGCCGACGCGGCCGTCACCACGACCGCGATGATTAGGCCGAGAGTGTCCACGGCCAGGCCCCGCTTGCGCCCGGACACCTTCTTGGCCGCGTCCTTACCGGTCGTCGCGGCCGGAACGTGGTTCGCGGCGCGGATCGACTGGGTGTCCAGCACCACCGCGGTCGGATCCTCCGCCCGACCGGCCTTCTCCCTGGCCTGGCAGCGCAGCAGGTCGTGGATGGCCTGGTCGGTGCCGTCGTCGCGCCACAGGGCGAAGTAGTAGTACGTCGCCGACTTCGGCGGCAGATCATGCGGCAGGTACGCCCACTGACAACCGGTCCGGTTCTGATAGAAGATCGAGTTCAGGATCTCCCGCAGCTCATAGCGACCCTGATGCCCCGACACCGACGGATGGCGAGCCTTCCACGCCTGAAGAAACGGGCCGACCACCGCCCATTGCTCATCGGTCACATCGCTGGGATACGGCTTCCGTCCATCCACGACCCACCCAACGCCGGCCCGCGACGAGCCGTCACCGGCACCGCCCGAACCTCACGATATTGAGCGAGGACGAACTACAAAAACCTCGCAAACCGCCCTCTCAGATGCGGAGGAGATCGTAGGCTCGCGCGAAGTCGTCGGCCCAGCTCGACGCGTGGTCACGCTCGAACGCGCGGTAGAGCCGGTCCCGGATCACGTCGCCGCGCAGCCAGATATCGAAGGCACTCGAGTTCCGGGACGCGAAGTGGAGTCCGTTGACCGCATCGGCCAGGTGGCGATCGGCCGCCGAGCTGGGCGTGTTGCTCCAGATGTCGAGGTAACGGCCGACGTCCTCGCCGGTAGCGGCGACGGCATTGAGGAAGGTGGGCGCGTCGAGGAACGACCCGACTTGCGGCGGGTACGCCGCCAGCAACCACCGCCACACCGTGTTGAGGTAGCCGTCCACCGCATCCTGCTCGGCATGCGGCCAGGTGCGCCAGTGTTCCCGTGGCAGCATGCCGATAACGATCGCAGGGTCGAGTTCCTCCGACGCAACCAGGCGCTCCAGCAGCAGGGGAAGCAGGCTCTTAACGTCGTAGCGGTCGCCGACCGTGTTGCCGAGGCTGAGGGTCAACGAGAACAGGTCGTGCTGATCGACCTGCACTGGGCACCGACAATGGGGGCAGCCTTCAAGCACCGGCCGGCGCGGATAACGCGCGAACGCCCGCCGCACCCGCGCCAGCGCCAGCGCCACTATTAGCGCGTCGTCCATCGGCCGATCGTCGCATTAGCCGGCTCACCTCGACAATCCGCATCTGCCTCGCCGGGCGTGGTGGCGCTCTCGGGTTGATGTGACGCATCGTGAGGTATGGCTACCTCTTCGCTATCGGATCCGCCGAGCGTCTTTACAGATCATGTGGTGTTGCGAGCGGCAGTGGCCGCCTACCTGGGCCGCTACCGCGGCCAGACCCGGCTGCACGCCGAATCAGACCTACGAGTCTTCCTACGGTGGTGCGCCCGCCACGACCTCGATGCCCTGACCGCGATGCGGGCGGACATCGAACGGTATGTGCGCTGGCTTCAGGACGAGGGCTGCTACCAGCCGTCGACAGTCTCGCGCCGACTGTCGGTCGTAGTGGTGTTCTACCGCGTCTGCGTCATCGACCAGATCCTGCCGCATTCGCCGGCCGACTACATACGCCGCCCGTCCGTGCCGGCCGAGTCGCCCACCCTGGGCCTGGGACATCTACAGTTCGAAGCGCTGATCACCACCGCCCGGCTATCGGACAACATCAACGACTTCGCACTCGTGGCAATGCTTGGCCTACTCGGACTAAGGATCTTCGAAGCCTGCGGGTGCAGCATCAGCGACATCGGTGAAGAGCACGGCCATCGCGTCCTGCGGGTGCGCGGCAAAGGCGGCAAGGTCGTGCTCGTCCCCCTCCCGCCAGCCGTCGCCCGCGCCATCGACCGAGCGGTCGACGACCGCGAGAGTGGACCGATCCTGCGAAACGCCCTGAATCGGCGCATGGACCGCCACGCCGCCACCCGCCGGCTCAAGCACCTGGCTGCCGGAGCGGGGATCCGAATGCCTCGGATGCATCCGCACATGCTGCGCCACACCTTCGTCACCACGATGCTCGACGCCGGCGTCAGCCTGCGCGACGTACAGATCGCCGCCCGCCACGCCGACCCACGCACCACCATGCGCTACGACCGCGCCCGCAGAAACCTCGACCGACACCCCAACTACATCCTCGCCGCCTACATGGCCTCCGGTACCTGAATCCGAACGCACGGCTTTGCCGATGAGCGCAGGTCGCACTCGCGGTTGGTCAGCCGGGCCATAGGTTGTGTAATGATCTTTCTGTGGGCCAGGAGGAGAGACGCGCAGCGGTAACCGCACTGGTCGGGCTGGCGGGAAGTCGCGACTACCGCGACCGGGCGGATGCGGGGCGCGCCATGTCGAGTTTCGCCGACGTGCCTGGGGCAGCGGCGACTCTGCTCGGGCTCGTACTTGATGGCGGCGACACATTCGTTACCCGCATGACCGCCGAAGCCTTGCTCCGGCCGCGGGATGACGTGGGCCTCGCGGTCATCGCCGAAGCACTGGTCGCGGCCGACTCCCAGCGGTCCTCCCACATCCATGCCGCGGTCCTCGATGTATTCGGTATTTTCGCCAGCGAGCGGGACGACGCGACACGCACGTGTGAAGCCTTGGCAACGGACCCGAACGAGCGGGTGCGCCAAGGGGCCGACGTGCTGCTTGAGATGCTTAACGAGATCAATCCCGTCCTTTACCCCGAAAGAGGCTACTGAGCGGATCACCCGCTTTGTCGATTATCGGACGATGCGACGTTTAGGTGGCCTGCTGCCGCCTTCGCAGTTCGGCTACCAAGCCGCATCGGACTGTCGCCCCTTGCCTCCTGATTCCCTTCTGCCAGGATGGCGGCCATGATCGACGACGAGTTGGCGATTCACGGGTACGAGCTGCCGGAGGGCGCGCGGCTTGTCAACGGCAAGGGCCTGCTTGAGCGGCCCGGGTTCTGGCCGGTGTACCTGGCGTACATGAGTGGCGCGGTATTGGACACGTCGGAGGCGTTTGACGTACCCGAGTCAGCACGGTTGGAGATGGAGCAGGCGCTGCTGGACGAGACGCGGTGGCCGGTGCTGTCGGTGCGGCTGACGCCGGCGCGTAACTGGTGGCGGTGGTTGCGCATCGTCAATCGCAACATTCCCGGCGATGGCGGGCTCGATGTGCTGGTCACGTCGGATCTCGGTGGGTCGGCTGTGCGGATCGCCGGGCTGGGCGACTATTACGGGCCGGGGCTGTGCTGGGAGGAGCTGTCGGCGTTGGCGGACATGCCCGATCCCACGTTGAGCCGCGAGCAACGACTGTTGCTCGCGTTGCCGTACATGGCCGACGGGGTGGTGCCAGATGATGCCCGTACCGTCGTTGCGGCGGCGTTGCGGACCGTGGGTGCGACGGGCAACGTCGACACGCTTGTCAGTGATCTCGTGGACCTGCCAGATGGGTGGGGCGATGGGCTGTGGGTGATCCGGCACGGCGTACGGATGTGTCTGGCCCGGCACGCGCGGCGGCACATGCAGGACACGTCGCTTAACGAGTTGCGGGAGGTTGACCTGGCGTTCGGTGCCCGGTTCTTTCGGAGTCAATCGGGTAGCCGGGAGTATCGGCCGCGGTCGGCGGGCCGAACGGTGCCGCGATGGCGGTTCGAGGTGGCCGAGGCCCGGACGGACGGTATAGGTCTGCGACTGATGGGCCGCCTCGACGGTGAGATCCGGGACGGGGAACCGGCGCTGCTGGTGGACGGCGTTGCCGAGGTGCCCGTTGCTGCGGTTCGGGTTCACGAGGACCCATCGACCCGGAATCTGGTCCTGACTATCGACGCGCACGTGCCCCTGCCGCCGCCAGGCACGCAGCTGCTGCCTGCAGACGGATAGCAGGCCGGACCCTCGTCGTTCTTGGGCAAGGGCTTAGAGATCATGACTGATAGATCGGATGTGTTCAAACCGATCGAGGCTAACGGCATCCGGATCTGCCGCGACCCGCGCCCTCATGCCGAGACCAGCACATCCGATCTTGGCTTGCTACTGACGCGTTCTGGGCGGGCACATTTTGATGATGTTCGATCACGTATGCCTCATCCGGTACGCCGTATACCCGCCCCGGACGCCATCGCGTCTGGTCTCAGGACGGCTCGCTGGTCCAAGGGGCGTCCGGGCCGGTCCGATAGGCGCACTCGCCGGGTTCGAGGTCGAGCACGTCGAGCAGGGTGAGATCGTGTTCTACGGCGTGGTGAAGATGGCTGAGCTTGCCCGACGCGGGGACGGCGTTACCGGCTCCGATGAGTTGCCAGACCCCGTCGTCGGCGTCGTGACTGACGTACAGAATCGGCTCTTTCCGGTCGAAGACCTCACCGGTCTGGATACTGGTGGTGCCCAGCAGCCAGTGCTTCATCCACCGCGCTCGTCGGTCGCGCTCCATGACGCGGTCCACCACCCACCAGATGAACGGCAGGTCCGGATGCGCACGCGCCTCGGCCGCGGTGAGGTCGGGTCCGCCTTCGGGTACGCGCTCGAACGGCTCGTCGACAAGCGAGCACGCATAGCTGTCCTCGTTGTCGAAGACGACCGCGTGAAAACTGGCGCCGCCCGGATTCCCGGCCCCGATCCCCACGGTGAGCCGGGCGACGTGATGCTCACACTCAGTCGTCCAGCCGAACGCATACGACGCGAGCTCGCCGCACGGCCCAACGAACTCGCCGAAAGCACGCCGCTCTACACCCGCCCCGACCTGCGCTTCGAAGAGTCGACCCTCGATCACCTTCAAACTCACGCAGCGAGACTACAGCGACAGGCACCAGTCACTGCGGCCCTGCGGCCACCAGGCACGCGTCCGCACCACCGGTGCCAGCCATTACGGCGTAGACGCCGACGAACAGCCCTGACAAGCACCGCCGCGCCCGACGCCTTGCGCTTGATCGACTTCCGCTCGCGAACAGCCGTCGCCCGCCAGGGTGATCGTCACCTAGCCGAGGGACCCGCATGCTGAAGGTCACGAATGAATGGCGAAGGGCATGGTCATGTCGAGCACGGGTGTGATCTTCAAACGGTGTGGGTGTCGTAACAGCGCCGGTCAGCGGCTGGAACGGCGGTGCCGACAACTGAAAGAGCGTGGTCACGGCAGTTGGTACGTCCACTGCTCCGCCACCAACCTGCTGGGTAGCTCCGAACGCCTCCGCCGCGGCGGTTTCCCGTCGCAAGCGGCGGCACGCCGGGCACGCGACGAGTGGCTGGCCGCCACCGAAGCCGCGCGCACCGCCACCGGATGGACCGTGCAGCGGTGGCTACGGCACTGGCTCAACAGCCGCACGAAGATCCGCCCGACCACGCGGTTCCACTACACCCGAGACGTCGAACAGGTCCTCATCCCCTACCTCGGCCACTACAGGCTGGCTCAGCTGGACGCCCGGCTGCTGCGCACGGTATTCGCGCAGCGGGGGTGTAGTAAGACCTCGGCCAGTCCGTCGCTATCGGCGTCGTCCGAGCACCATAGGAGCACCACCCCCGTTCCAGGATCCATGAGCATGTCGGAACCCAGCGTCGGTCGCGGTACCTGGCGGTTGGATGCGCTGTTACTGTTCGGCATAATCCGTCCGCTGCGGTCCTCATCCTGGTGACGGCGAGTCATGCCGTTTCATGCCTTCGGCCCGTCTGTTGACGACCTAGCGCTCCTTGACGCGCTGCGCCGCGGCGACGATCGTCCTCGAGGGCCGGGCGAGCCGTTCTGGCGGGCGCCGTACTCATTTCTGTGGTCGGCGCTGTACTGCAGGGGGCGTCTGACCCCGGCCACGGTCGTGGGCGTGCGATACCTGGCCCGAACGATCGCAGAGCCTGGATTCGGTGGCGACGATGCGACGCTGCGCTACGCGGCCCTGTGGTTCCTGCGCGACGTCGCCGGTGCAGCGCTCGCGGGCGTTGACCGGGCGATGGCTTCCCGCCGTGACGATCCCGACGTACGGAGGTGGCTTGCCGCGTACCTACGGGAGTCCCGTTCGGTGCTGGAGTGGACGGACGCGGACGCCCCCGGCGAGGTACTGCTCGCCGCGGCCCGCACGGACTGCTTCGACCTGCTGCCCGACGTGTTCGCGGCGGTCGAGCCACTGCTAGCTGACCCCGCCGCTCAGGTGCGGATCGGTACGGCCGCGGCCACGTCAATGCTCAGCCGCCACCCCGATCTCGTGGCGCACCGGCCCCAACTGCTCGCGTACCACCTGGCGCAATGCAGCTCGGATGACCCGTACCATCGCGCCTCGATGCTGCTCGGTGTCGGCGAACTGGACGGGACACCGCGACAATGGCTGCGCGACCCACACCCCGGCGTGCGAATATGCGCCGCGCTCGCGCCCGCACTTGCCGACGATCCCGAAGCGATCGAGATCCTGCTGACGCAAGCGACTACAAACCCCGGCGTCATGGAAAAGTGCGCGCTGCAAGGCATGATGTCACTCACGGCCCTGCCACACCCAGCGGCCGCGATCGCCGAACGACTGTGCCGACACGTCAACGACATCGACCGTCTCCTGCCAGCGGCGATCGCGTCGGTGCCCCACGGCATCACCTACCTCGACACTGGCGAGAACGACCCGACAATCGCGGCACTGTGCGAACCGTATCTGCGCGTGATCTTCCCGGACGGCCTACCAGCACACTCAGCGGCCACGCCCACACAACGCCTACTCGCCGCGGTGGTCGCCGACCACGATCCCGCCTGGAACCGCGACACCCAAGGTCTGCCACCTCAGGACCGATACCTCGCAACACCGCACGCCCAGGCCTGGGACGCGACGTTCACGCGGCTCCACCTGCCTACCGACCGGTCTGCGTGGCGAACCACCGCCAACCATGCCTGAATCGTGACGCCCCACCAGTGTCACCACAACGCCGAAATCCATCAAGGGGACTGTCCGGAACCGCGCTGGCGTCAGGTCGCGGTGATGAATCCGAAGCCAGCTTCTGCCA
>NZ_BAAALS010000061.1:0-7249 GCF_039528415.1 Luedemannella helvata | reverse complement strand
TTGTGGCGGGTGAAGGGTTCGAACCTTCGTAGCTTTCGCGACGGATTTACAGTCCAGCCGACGGACGGCCGCTGACCTGCCCGTACCAGGTCAATTCGACGGCCGTTGCCACACGGTTGCCATAAGACCTGCTGAAACACTCTGGGCGGGGATGCCGGGTCCGCCGCAGAGCCGGTGACGCAACCCCGCCGGCGTGACGGATGCGCCCTGGACTGCGGTGACAATTGCCCGGAGCTCGTCCGCGGCTGTTGCGTCACGTCCCGGGCGCAACGTCACTGAGCAGCGCGGGCTGTGACGGATGCTCCGCAGGCCGCTGCCAGCAAGTGTTTCAGCCATCGGCCATCGACCCTGCGACCAGCGGTCTGCGATGTTCCGTCCCGAAGTCCCGGCGCGTCCGGCGGTGCGAGTCCGCATCGCCGCGTCGAGCCCGTGAGGCCGTTGTGCGCTATGCGCACAATGAGGCGGTGCGCGCATCCGTGACGAAGTTGGCAGTGCTCGTTCTCGCGACAATCGCAACACTGATCTACGCCCAACCCGCGTGGGGTGTCCTGCGCTCAACGGCGTCAAGCGACCGCATTTAGATACAAATACTATGTGGCTGGACCGGACATAGACTCGGCGCAGGGCTCCCTGGGAGGACTCAATGAGCGAACGTTCAACTGATCAAGAAGGGGGCTCAATGGGAGCCGCTCGTGACGATGTCCAGCCACCTGCAGGCGATGCTCAGGACGAAAGTGATGTGCTTCGCAAGAGGAGAGAAATTAGAGAGCACGTATACGAATTGGTTCCGTCGATCGGAACTCGGTGGCGCTGGTACGACATCCCCTATCGGTTTTCGCGCTGGTGCCACAGCTCTAAGCGACAAAGGTTCGTGCCGTGGCCCGTTCGCAGATATTTAGAAAGGTTGGTCAACTTCGTCATACCGTTCCACGAGTACGCCCGCGCAAAAGCCACACCTCTCGACGACCCCTGGGACAATTTGCACGTCCCCGGCGAGGAACAGATAAGGCAAGGCGGAATCTGGGTCGCCGAATTCTTTCCCCCCAGCCAGTATTCGGCGCTAGAACGTGCACTCCGAGCAAACGGGTGGGATCGCGACCGTTTGTTCCTACGCGAGAACCTGTCCAATGCCGACCATGTTAGCCTAGCTAGACGTAGAGGGCAGTTCTCCTGGATTCAGCTTGGATCAGTGGTGAGCCCAAATTCTGGGCTTCTTGTGCCGGACGGATGGCGAGAAAGTTTGCCAGTCGAGTTCTCTCTAGTAGAAATCACGGCTCTTCAAGTCGGCCCAAGCCTAACCGTTGTCGTAGCCTTTTTTAGACTCACCGATACTGGCCAGAACAGTTTGAATTCAGTATGGCACGCGCAGCATGAGCCGACCTTCACGTGGCGCGGTGCACGGCGACCTAGCGTTGAGAATAGGAGCTTCGCAGCGCTACGAGCAACCCAAAACGAGCGTAAGCGACTTCATGATCTCGGTAGGAAATGGCTGTCGGAACGTTGCGCGGGATTCTTCGCAACCACGACCGATGGACAACCCGTCGTCGACTTCACGTTGTTTGAGACCTTCGACCCGGAGCTACAGGAAGCCCCGCATTCGCTCCGCGCACCGCTTCGCGCACTCGGCATGGAAGGCGACCCTTTCCGCATATTCCTATCACCCGCTATCCCCGGATGCGTCTTTGCTCCCGTGCAAGAAATCCGCGACTCCGAAGTGCTGCGTAATTGCTGGGGTGTGGTCGGAAAATATGAACGGGTAGATCAACTTAACGATCAGCCAGGATACGGACCAAGACCAAGAAGTGCATCGACGTTCGCGGCAATGTTCGACGACGCAATCCGATCATTTATCCTATACACGGCAGGCGCTCGGTACTTGCGTGAACTACGCGCTTCATATACCAACGCCCAAGACTCGGCACGCGAGCTGCATGCAAGCTATCGCATTTCCAGCCTAAAAAAGCTCAGACGAGAATTGCTATCACCCGGACTGGACCTCGCCCCAGTCGCACGCGACCTATGCGCCGTTTGGGACAAACGATGGCAGCAATTTATAGGAATCGAGGTTGTAGGTCAAGCTGGTCCAGCTTATAAGGGGTCTGCCGGGATCGGGAAGTTCAGTCTTATCGACAATCTTGGCGAGAACGTGCGTAGCGGATTCGAAGAACTGGTCGCTGACGACGCGGCCTACAGAGACGTTCTTCTGACGGTTGCCACACTTGGGTCAAGCGCAGAGTCGAGCCGCGTTGGAAAGATTGCGCTCTGGGTGGCGCTCGTGTCATTGGCGGTCGCAGCTATCACCTTTCTGTTTGCCGACATGGGCGACAACACTATTTGGACGAACTTTGTGAAGTGGATTCGATAGCAGCGGTCGGCATAGCGCCGGCAGTTGTCATGCAACGTGCGCTGAAACACGCCTCGCCAAAGATGCTGGGCACCGCCCAGTTCTACGGCATGAGCTCCATCGCCATGGGGTCAGCAGCGGTGCATCGGTTGCTGCAGCGGCACGTGACGCAGCCCCGCTGGCGGTGACATTTGCGCCCGGGTCGTGCGGTGACGCATCCCCCTCAACGAGCGCGAGCGATGACGTTTGCCAGGCGCTCGTCCGCGGCTGTTGCGTCACGCTCAGGTCGCAAACGTCAACTTTGAGCGGGCCGGTGGTGACGTATCCCCGCGGACCGGTAGCCCCCAGCGTTTCAGCCATGGACTTACCGGCCGTGCGACTGGCGGTCCGTGCTGCTGCGGTCAGCGTCCAGCATGTCTCGCCACTCGCCTGGGCACGCATCCATAAGCCGGGCCACGAACGTGCGGGCATCCGCCTCGGTCGCGAAGTCGCTGCGGCTGGTGCGGTGCGAGTCGGCGTCGCCCCGTCGGGCGTCGACACGCCATATGGTGATCTTCCGTAGCGAGATGTCGGCTCGCGCAATCCGGCCCCAAGACCCGTTCCACCAGCGCCCGACCTTCTCGATCATGGCCTGAGTCTAGGCGAACGCTTGTTCTAACGGCAGCCTTGTTTGGTGATCTAGGGGGACACCTTTAGCCCAGTGTCCCCCTAGATCAAAATAGAATGTGCAGGTCAGACAACATTCGGGGACACCGGGGACACCGGGGACACGTGCCTAGGGAGTCACGAGTAGTCGGCCGGCTGAACTCGGATGACGACGCCGCATGGCTCCTCGCCGCCCTGAGGCAGATCACAATGGCTCAGCACGTAGACCACGGCCGGGTCGAGGCCGATCGACTCGTTCACGACTGCGCCGTTGTGCTCCCATCGAGCGCCGCCCTGATCGCCTTCCAGGATCCAGGCGGTCCCGTCATGACGTAGGCGGTACCTCGCATCGGCCAACAGCAAAGCCGTGAAGCGACCAGCACCCGGGTAGTCGACCACGATGCCCGGCGCGCGGTGATGGTGACGCGGCTGGTGATTGGTGGCCGGGTCAAAGTCGATCGAGATGTAACTCGTGGGCAGGACTGTCGCGTGGGGCATCTCGTGCAGTCGCCTCCGTGGTTCGGGACCGAGCGGTTGGGCAGGAAGTTGGAACAGCGTCCCCGATCGTCGTCTCGGATTGTCGCAGGTCCGGACGTACTTCCACCCCCGGTCGAGGTAGTAGCGGTGCAGGCGAGGGTTGGACTTCCATGCGTCCAGTCGCACCCACGTGGAGCCGAGCGCGTGGGCGTGCGCTCGGCTCCACTCAAGGAGCAGCCCGCCCAGCTCGTGGCCCGCGCGATCGCGGCTCACGGCGAGCTTGGAGACGTAGAGCGCCGGCTCGCTGCGCTCTGCGGCGGTCCAGAAGTCCGGATCACCGCTCGTCTCGACGGTGATGGTGCCGATCGGCCTGTCGTCGTTCAGTAGCCACACGTCGCCGCAGTCGAGCGAGCGCCGTATCTTCGCCGGCCACGCGTCGGCCGTTGACCACTGGTCCAGACCCTGCCCGCGTAGCCACGCGATGCTGTCTGCAAGCAGGGCCATTACCGTGTCGAAGTCCTCGGCGTCGGCCCGCCGCAGCGTGAGTCTCATTCCCACTTCCGCTCATAGACGATCATGTGGCGGTCACCCGGAAGGACGTTGCGGGTACAGCGAACCGGGCGCCCGTCGACCGTGTACCCCGTGACGATGTGCATCACGACCGGCGTGCCTGCGCCGAGACTCAATCGGTGGGACTCCTCGGGTGTGGGCATGCGCCAGTAGTACTCGTCGATGGCCCTGTCTTGCGCGTAGCCCAGGTCGGCGAGTGCCTGGTTAGTGCCTCGCGGGATGTCTGCCGGGGACATGATCTCGGAGTCTTTAACGATCTCCAGCGGAAAGTGTGAGTCGTTGATGTTGACCGGTTCGCCGTTGATCGAACGGACGCGCCGCCGGGCAACGATCAGCGTTCCTTCGTCCAGCTCAAGGCGCTGGGCAATGTCTGCTGGCGCAGCGATAAGAGACACGTCGATCGTCTGCGTCGGCGTCCGGCCTTCTTCCGTGATCTGTTGGCAGAACCGGTCCATCTCCGGTGAAGCGGGCTGCGGCCTGGACTCGGCCTGTGGCCGGTAGATCATGTGCTCACGTCGCCTGACGAAGTGACCACGGGGTCGCTGGGAAACGATCAGACCTTCGCTGACGAGCAGCGCAAGTCCGTTGCGCACGGTCTGACGTGCTACGCCGTACTGTTCCGCGATCTCGTGCTCGGTGGGGAGTTGCTCGCCTGGAGCCAGTTCGCCGGATGTGATCTTGGTGCGGATGGCGCTCGCGATGCGCTGATAAGCGGGCAGCGTCGACCCTCGCATGGTGTCCACACCACTTTTTACCTCGGTCGACACGCCAATGTCTTTAGTCAATGTGGCCAAAGGGCTTGACACCAGACCGGACACCAAGGCAGCATCATCTCAGTACCGATTATCTAGTCAATATGTAACACCTAGGCATTGGTGCGGACGCGACAAGCGATTTACGCAGACGGGCAACCGACTCGACCTCGGTCGATGGCGCACGCCCAAGTCCAGTCCGATTCGCCCGTTACGGGCGGATCGTCAGGCAGCAAGGACGGGAACGGCGGCACAGGTTGCCGCACGCCATGACACCGCTGAGTCCGCTTGGACATTGATAACTCCATCAGGGCCGCGCCTCCCTCCGAATCTGGCGCCGCGCACGGCGTAGCGTCCGTGCGCCATTCGTAGGCCCTACTCGTAGGGGCCGTGCGCGGCCGGGCACCGCATCGTGCCCGGCCGCCCGTCAAGAGCGCGCACACCTCACGAGGTCTGCCGCTGTGCAAGATCCCAGACCGCCCGACGCCGGTCGGCGTGCGGTCTCCCTGTGTTCGCCGGTCCGGCGGCGCTGCCCTGATGGCCGCCGCCGGACCGGACGCCAATTCCCGTTGTGTCCCGACCCGGAGGAGGGCCGATCCCGTGTCTTCGAACCTCGCCGCCGTTGTGCGGATCACGACCAAGCGCCGCCACGTCTGGCGCCACTGCGACGGCTGCGGCGACCTCGCCGCGCTGGCCCCCGACCAGACGCACTGCCAGACCTGCACGACTCCCACGGCCAAGCCGCGCCGCCGCGCCGCCTGACCGCATCCCGGAAGGACACCACACACCAATGATCATCAACCTGATGTCGGACGACGACGGTCCGACACCCGCCGACCTCGCCGCCATCGAGCACGAGTGGCCGCTGATCGCCGCTGAGATGGACCTGGCCGCCGCTGAGATCGCCGTCCTGTGCGCCGACCGGCCGCTCACCGAGCTGGACTGGCGCCGGCTGCGCCGCGCGGAGCAGCGCGTCAGCCGCGAGGCCGCCGCGTTCTACAGCGCCGCCGCCGACGTTGAGCGGCGGGCCGCCTGATGGGCAGCCAGTTCCCGATGCCGGCCACGGACACCGATGACCGGTTCACCTACGGCCTGGTCCTCGACGTCGCTCACGTGCTCGCGTTGCACGGCTACCCCGATGCCGCCGAGTACTACGACGGCCACGGCGCGGACCTGGTCGCCATTCACCTGGCCCTGTTCCGCCTGCTCTACGCCCCGTCCCCCGCGCGGCCCGCCACCCCGGCTCGCCGCACCGCACCGCACCCCGTGGAGGTGACGCTGTGAAGCTCAACAGCACGCGACTTGCCCGCAACCTGGCCGCCGCTGCCGTGGCCGGTATCGCGGCCTGGTCGTCCTACTGGCACATGGTCGGCGTCGCGCTCAAGGTCGGCGAGAACGCCGACGTCGCGTACGTGCTGCCGCTGTCGGTGGACGGCATGTTGGTCGTCGCGTCGGTCGCCATGGCCGACGACAAGGCCGCCGGCCGCAAGGTGCGATGGTCGGCGCGGATCGCGTTCCTGGCCGGTGTGCTCGCGTCGGTCGGCGCGAACGTCGCCCACGCCCACGACACGATCGGCGCCCGCATCGTCGCCGCGTGGCCCGCCGTCGCGCTGCTGCTGGTCGTCGAGATCCTGTCCCGCGCCGGCAAGCGCATCACCACTACCGCCCAGATGGCCAGTGACGTTAGCCCGTCGACGGCGGGTGACGTTACGCCCGCGGTCGTCGTCCCTGGTGGTGACGTTAGCGCCCCGGGTTCATCCGTCACGCCGCAGGTCAAGGCGCCGACGCGGCGGCGCACGACGCCGAAGCGTCAGCCCTCGGCCGCCGACAAGGTGGCCGCCGCCGTGGCGCGCAGCCCGCGCGCGAGCGACGCGGCGATCGCCTCGAAGCTCGGCCTGTCGGAGGCGACGGTCAAGCGGCACCGTCGACAGGCTGTCGACAGCGTGTCGACGCCCGAACCCGCCCCGGCGCCGGTCCTTGAGCCGGTCGCCGCGTGAACACCGCCGCCGAACTCGCCGCGCTCCGCGCCGCGCTGGGCGACCTCGCGGCATGGGCGTACGTAGCCCTCGACCGCGAGGACACCGACCGGCAGTACGTCGCCGAGCACCTGCGCGACGCGATCGAAGCGCTCGCCAACGGCGACGAGATCCCGACGGCGCCGTTCTGAGTCCCCCGCTCATCTGACGGAAGGAACCCCTGATGAGGAAGCTCGCCGGTTTGGCGCTGCTCGCGCTGCTCGCGTTCTACGTCGTGTCCGACCCGCACGGGGCCGCGACGACCGCCCGGACCGTGTTCAGCGGGTTGAAGACCCTCGCGAGCAGCCTGACCACGTTCATGGGCGCACTGTCCGACTGACCTCGCCCGGCGCGCGGCCCGATGGCCTGGAAACCGATGGCCGCGCGCCGGCCCTCTCCGCATGGAGGTACCCCCGAGTGTCCAACAACGAGTGCGGGCAGTGCCC
>NZ_BAAALS010000060.1:0-8263 GCF_039528415.1 Luedemannella helvata | reverse complement strand
ACTTCGGGTTCGC
Organism: Luedemannella helvata; assembly: GCF_039528415.1. NCBI lineage: Bacteria > Bacillati > Actinomycetota > Actinomycetes > Micromonosporales > Micromonosporaceae > Luedemannella > Luedemannella helvata. The sequence continues at coordinate 8,250 of NZ_BAAALS010000060.1, read as the reverse complement.
CAGCACACCACTCGACGACCACCGGTACGACGAGGGCAGCGAACAGTTCTGACCCGACGTCGTCACCGGAGCGGACGTCACCGGCGGACGCGTGGTCACCACCGGACCGGACGTGACCACGTTGGAGGTAACCGGGGCCGAGGTGACCGGGTTGGAGGTAATCGGGCCCGATCCGTTGCACGCCACGCCGTTGAGCGCGAAGTTGGTCGGCACCGGGTTGGAGCCGTTCCACGTGCCGTTGAATCCGAACGACGTGTTACCACCGGTCGGCAGCGACCCGTTGTACTCGGCGTTGGTGACCGTGACCTGCGACCCGGACTGGCTGACCGACCCGTTCCACAGTTGACTGATGGTCTGCCCGGCCCCGAAGGTCCAGGTCAACCGCCAGCTGGAGATCGCGGCGCCGTTGTTGGTGATGCTCACGTTAGCGCCGAAGCCGCCCGTCCACTGGTTGGTGATGCTGTAGACGACCTGGCACGTGGGGTTGCCGGGCTCCTGGCTGACCGGTGCCGACGTCTGCGCGCCGGACGTCGCCAAACCGGAGGTCGGGGCAGCCGACGTCGGGGCAGCCGACGTCGGGGAGGTCGACGTGGGCGAGGCGGTGTGGCTGAACTGCTGGTTGGGCTGGCCGTGGCAGTCGTACACCTGGACCTGTGCCCCGTTGGCGGTGCTCCACACGTCGAGGCAGCGTCCCGACTCGGCGCTGGTGATGGTTCCGTTGCTGTTCAGGTTCCACTGCTGGCTGGCCTGCCCGTTGCAGGCGTCGATCTGGACCGCGGAGGCGTTCGCCGAACCGGCGGCGCTCAGGCACATGTTGCCGTACACCACGAGTTGCTTACTGGACGTGTAGGTCCAACGCTGGTTGGTCTGACCGTTGCAGTCGTACAGCGCCACGCGTGTGCCACTGGCGGTCGACTCGTTGGGCACATCGATGCAGCGCCCCGACTGGGCTCCGACGATGGGACCGGTGACGCCCACGATCGGGCTGTTCGGTGCCGACGTGGTGGGTGCGGCACTGGTCGGGACCGGCGTGGCCGCGTTGAGGGCGTTCAGCGTCGACGTGTAGGCGGCCTTCTTGTTGCCCGAGCCGTCGAACAACAGCGGGGTACCCGAGGCACGCCACGAGTCCGTGTCCCGCACGCCCCACACCGTGATGCCCTTGCAGGCGGGCACGGCGAGGCAGTCGTTGACCACGTTCGCGTACGTGTTGGCCTGCGTTGTCCCCGAGCCCTCGATGTCGAGCTCGGTGATCTGCACCTCCACACCCAGCGCGGCGAAGCTCGACAGCGTGGTGCGGTAGTTCGAGTTGTACGCCGAACCGGAGTTGAAGTGCGACTGGAAGCCCACGCAGTCGATCGGCACGCCACGGGACTTGAAGTCACGGACCATGTTGTAGACGCCCTGCGTCTTGGCCCACGTCCAGTTGTCCGTGTTGTAGTCGTTGTAGCACAGCTTCGCGGCCGGGTCGGCCGCCCGCGCGGTACGGAACGCGACCTCGATCCAGTCGTTACCCGTGCGCTGCAGGTTGGAGTCGCGACGCCCGCCGCTGCTCCCGTCGGCGAAGGCCTCGTTGACGACGTCCCAGGCGTAGATCTTGCCCTTGTAGTGGGACATGACCCCGTTGATGTGGTCGATCATCGCCTGCCGCAGGGTCGAACCCGACAGGTTCTCCATATACCCCTGCTGGGCGTGCCACGCCAACGTGTGCCCACGCACCCGCTTGCCGTTCTGCACGGCCCAGTTGTAGATCCGGTCCCCGTTGGTGAAGGTGAAATTACCACGGCTGGGCTCCGTGGCGTCGATCTTCATCTCGTTCTCGGCCGTGATCATGTTGAACTCACGGTTGGCGATGTTCATGTACGTCGAATCGCCCATCCGGCTCGCCGAGATGGCGGTACCGAAGTAACGACCCGACTGCGCGGCAGCCGCGCCGAGCGTGCTCTCGGCGGCGGAGGCCGTCGATGCCACCACGAACGTGGTGACGGCCACGCCCGCGACGGTGGCCACGACCAAGGCGGTGCGCGCCGCCTTGTTCGCGCGTAGCCGCGCTAGCCGGGGTGGTCTCTCGATCATGTGCGGTTGCCTTTCTGGGAATCGGACGGGACTGAAGGTCAGCGAACGTACGGACCGTCGCCCTCGGCCGTCGGAACGTCGTCCGGACGGCAGGCCAGCGAGGACCGCGGTAACGGGCCAAACGCGTTGTTAACGTTCATCTGGCGTCGCGTGCTGCACGCCGTTGAACGCCAGCGGCCGAGGCGACGTCGACTGGTGGACCCAGGGTGGTCGCGCGTGCGGCCACGGCTCTGCCCGATGAGCCGCTCCGCATCAACCGCATCAACACGTACTGATGTATTGACTGGTCTTCGAAAATTAACCCCGCATTGCAGCCATGTCAACGCGGCATCGAGGCACGTCAGAGCATGACCATCGAAGTGGGTCGCCGATAACGGATTTTGGAGAGAGATCTGGCGCCATGACGTACGCGAGGTCGACAGATTTCTGTTATGCGCTCCGCGACCGGGTGATGGCACGGCGCTGCACCGGTTGTGGCGGCGGCGGGGTTGCCCCGCCGCCGCCACGCTGCACCGGTCAGGTGCGGAACGGACCCGTCACGCAGTACGTGATGCCTCCCGTGCCCTGAGAGGCTCCGGACGTGCCACGTTGCGAGGAGAAGTAGAGCCGGTTGCCCGCCGGAGTGAACGCCGGGCCGGTGATCTCCGACCCGCTCTGCCCGTTGACACGCAGGAACACCGAGATCTTGTCGTCCGGCGTGATCAGGCAGATCTCCATGTTGCCGCCGTCCTCAGCAACGTAGAGGTCCCCGAAGGTGGAGCCGGTGATGTTGTCCACGCCGGTCAGCGGCGCCGTGCCCGGGCTCACGAGGTTGTCGTCGTACGCCAGCTCGTACGTGTTGTTGAGCAGGTTCACCTGCCACACCCGGTTGTCACCCTTCGTGGTGAACCAGACGGTGTCGTTCGCGTAGTGGCAGCCCTCGCCGCCGTTGAACGCCTTGGCCCCCGATACCTGGTTGCGTGTCACCGTGGGCGAGCCGTCCGGGTCGGGCACGGTGGCCCAGGTGAACGAGCCGGACGTGCCGGTGCCGGCCACCATCACCTGGAGCGTCCCCGATGACAGGTCGCCCCACGTCGACGGCACAAAGCGGTAGAACCTGCCGTCCGTCTCGTCCTCGGTCAGGTAGATCACCCGGCGGACCGGGTCGGCGGCGGCCGCCTCGTGCTTGAACCGACCCATCGCCGGTCGGACCACGGCGGTGCCGCCGAGTGGGTACGTCTCCCAGACCCGGCCCAGGCTGATCTCCTCACAGGACAGCCACGTGTTCCAGGGGGTTCTGCCGCCGGCGCAGTTGCTGTTCGTACCGGACAGGATGCGCGAGGCGCCCACGACGGCGCCACTGGCGTTGAACACGATCCGCGACGCGCCGCCGCCCGCGGAGGCGCTGGTCTCGGAATTGGACACGTAGATCCAGCCGGTGCCGTTAGGGAACACCGCGCCCCCGTCCGGGGCGTTGTGCCACCGGTACGACGTGCCCGGCACCGTCTGACCGGAGCGGGCAACGATCTGGCTGGTGAAGCCGGCGGGTAACTGGATGCCGTTGGCGTCGGCCGCGAGCAGCGGCCCGTACGGGCCGGTGGCGTTCTGGGCGGGAGCGGCATAGGCCGCTGGCCACGCGGTGAACGGTAGTGCCATCACACCCATTCCGAGCACGGTGGCACGCAGCATGTTACGTCGGTCCATGAAACCTCCTCGCCACGAATGTTCGGCGAGGGGGTCTACGGGGAGCTGGCGGCGCGTCGTCCGGGAGGTGAACTCCGCGAGCCGGCCCGGTGCACGGTCAGCGCGGCGGGTTTGACGCCTTGAAGGCGGCCCAGAACTCGGCGACGCTCCTGTCGAAGCGGGTACGCAGGTCGGCCAGCGCGTCCGGGTTGATGGTCGCGGCCAGGGCCTTCTCCTGGTACTCGGCGGGGATCGCCGCCCGAACCCGGTCGGGGTAGTCCGCGCCCTGCTGGAGCACGACCGTCACGACCGGGGGTTGGCCCCACGTGGCGACCAACGGCCCGGAGGTCTTCACGGCGTAGTCGAACGGCCGGCCGTTGTCGGAGACGGCGCACTGGTGGTTGGCGTAGACCTTGCGCAGGTCACGGGCGTCCTTCGCGTCGGCGGGCTCGAAGCCGAGCACCTCCACGGCGCAGAGCACCTTGGTGCTGCCGTAGACGTCGCCGTGCCCGTGGTTCGCGTGATCGGCCGGCGTCGCCTGCTCCAGGGACGTGGTCAGCTGGGTGACGACGGCGGCGCGCAGCTGCTCGGGCGTCGTGCCCGACCCGCTGGCGAACGACCGGACGAGGACGAACGCGAGGGCGGCGGTGGCGAGGATAGCCACCACGGTTACGACATCGCGTGCACGGCTACGCCGCTGCGGCGCCGCCTCGACATCCATCGTCATGGGTGGATAGTGGCACAGCTATAGGCACCGACCAATACCGAACATGGCCGTGGGGGCCCGGGCATCTGCCCAGACCCCCACGGGTGCTAGCTGAATCAGGTGGCAGAGCAGGTGAGCGTGGGAGTTCCGTTCGAGCCGCTGTAGGTGGCGTTGAACCCGAAACTTGTGCTCTGGCCGGCGCTGAGTCGACCGTTGTAGCTCACGTTCGTCGCGGTCACGGACGAGCCACTCGACGTCACGGTGGCGTTCCACGCTTGCGAGATCGTCTGGCCGTTGGGCCAGGTCCACTTGACGGTCCAGCCGTTGATCGAGGCGTTTCCGGCAGTGACGGTCACGTTCGCGCCGAAGCCGTTGCCCCAGTCGCTGGACTTCGTGTACGTGGCCGAGCAGCCGCCCGTGCCCGAGCCACCGGTGGTGACCGGAGCACTGGTGACCGGAGCGCTGGTGACCGGGCCGCGGGTGGTGACCGGAGCGCTGGTGACCGGGCCGCGGGTGGTGACCGGAGCGCTCGTGACGGTCCCGCCGCCACCGAAGATCACGTCACTGCAGAGGAAGTACGGCTGGTCCAGGTGGCTGGCCTGCCAGATGGTGTAGACCACGTGCCGGCCGGTACGGCTGCCCGCGTTCACCTGGGCCTCGTAGAGACCCGTGGTCGGGTAGGAGCCCGTCCGCAGGACGAGGTCGAGGCTGCCCCACGTGAGCGGCTGGGTCGTGGGGTCGAAGCCCTGCTTGGTGATGTAGATCAGCAGGTAGTCGGCGCCGTGCTTCGCGGAGTCGGTGAGGGTGAGCGTGAAGTTGTTCGGCATCTGCTTCGCGGTCCACGCGCCGACGGCGTCGAGGGAGGCGTACAGCCCGTTCTGGGTGCGGCCACCGCTGCACAGCTGACCGTCGGGGATGTTGGCCTGGAAGTTACCGCCGAGGTTCTCCTTGAACAGGCCGTTCCAGTTCCACATGGTCTGGGGGTTGGCCTGGAAGGCCTGCCAGCACATCGGGTCCAAGGTGGCCATCTGGGGGTTCAGGTGGTCGGAGCCCCACCGCTCCCAACAGCCGTAGTTCCGCGTGGGCGGGTTGGTGACGGACCCGTGCGCGGACGCCGAGTCGGGCTTGCTGATGATGACGAGCGCGAAGGCGGCGATCAGGACGGCTACCGTCGCGATCATGAGCCGACTGGCCCTTGAAGCGATTGACATTGATTTCTCCAGCGGAGTGGTGGATCGTCGACCTCGCGTGGCGGCTCGAAACAGCTCCGGCACGTCGGGACCACGTGATGTCGACAAGGTCAGTACGCGATGGCGCTGTGCGCGCCACGCGTCGCCGAACGGCTCCCGAGGCGATGGTAACGATTTTAGCGATGTTTGTGAATATGTATCTGTTTCGTAGCCTGACGGGCACAGACAGCGAAGGCGGCGCCCCCGTGTGGGGGCGCCGCCTCTCGTACGGCCTCGGTCAGAGGTAGTCGAACAGCGGGGGGAAGATCAGGACGACGATCCACGCCCACGCCGCGTACACCGGGAGGTAGCCGGTCTGCCAGCGCTCGAGCGCCGCGAACGGCACCCGCCGCCGGACGAATCCGAACACCAGCCAGGCGGACCAGGCGAGGTTGGCCAGCAGGATGACGTTGGTGCCCAGGGCCGCCATCTTGTTGGGGGTCGTGCCGAACTCCGAGATCCGTCCGGTGATCTCCAGCAGCACGAGCAGGTCGATGAGCAGCGCGCTGGCCACGAGGCCGAGCTGGAGCTTGTCGAACAGGCCCGGCGGAGCCAGCGGATCGCGGGCCGAGATGGAGTAGAGCAGCAGGCCCAGCACCACGACGAGCAGCAGGTTGAACAGGATCAGCACCTCCCGCTCCACGTCGAGGGCGCCACTGGTCACGCCGAAGGCCACCAGCAGGGCCAGCAGCACCGCGGTGAACAGCGGGGTGAACAGGCGGGCGAGCACCGGGGCGATGTTCTCGATGACGCCCTGCTTGGCCTCCACGAGCCAGCCGGCCACCACCACGGCAGCGAGCGCACCGCAGGGCAGCAGCCACTGCGACACGAAAACCTCGGGATTGAGCCCCATGGCCTCGAACGTGCCGAACATCAGCCCGATCAGGACCCCGCCGCCCAGGGCCATGAGGACGAAGTAGATGGCCCATTCGCCCGTGAAGCGGATGAAGTCCATGCGTCGGCGCGAGGAGCGCAGGTTGTCGGCCACGTAGGCCACGCCGACCACAAGCCACAGCGCGATGGGCAGGTGGATGCCGGTCAACACGGCGGACTGGGAGTCGTCGTCGAGCGGGTAGACGTTCGCCCCGACGGCGCCGAGAGCGAACAACGCCGCGATAACCCCGAGGACCCCCGGCCTCGCCTGACGGCGCCAGGCGAGGAAGGCCGCCAGCCACGGCAGCGCGAGCAGGGCGATGTTGCGCCCGTAGAAGCCGGCGTCCCCGTCGAGGGACACCCCGAACAGCTCCGGCACCTTGATCGAGATGGCGGCGCCCGCCGCGCACGCGACCATCGCGACTAGGTCGCGCCGGGCCTTGGGGTCGGCCGCCGGACCAGCGGCCTCGCCGGTCAGCACCAGCTGCTTCCACAGCCGCTCGGAGTGCTCGCGGGCGAACTCCCGGGACAGGTCGTCCAGGCTGCCCATGCGCTTGACCGCCACGAGGAACGCCTCGTCCGCGCGCAGGCCGACCCCGATGAGTTCGTCGACCGAACCGCGCAGGTGATCCTCGAGCTCTTCGGCGTCGGCGGGCTGAAGCTCACGGCGACGTCGCACGTACTCCCGCCACTGGGCGAACTGGGCCTCCAGTTCGTCCGGCACATCTGGCGCCGTCATGCCCACACCTCCACCGGAATAGATGTCAACGGCCGGGTGTCGCCGGGACCCAGCCAGATCTCTTTGAGCGTGTCCACGACGGTGTCCCACTGGCGGCGCTGTTCGGCGAGCTCCGCCAGGCCCTGATCGGTGATGCGGTAGTACTTGCGCCGCCGCTCCCCGGTGACCGACCGCCAGCTCGACTCCACGTAGCCGAGGCGCTCAAGCCGGTGCAGCAACGGGTAGAGCAGGCCCTCGGTCCAGTCCAGCTCGCCGCCCGACAGGTCGTAAATGCGCCGGAGGATGGCGTAGCCGTAGCTCTCCCCCTCCGCCAGGATGCCGAGCACCATCGGCGTCGCGGAGGCGGCGACGAGGTCCTTGGTGACCCGCACGGTTCCTCCAATACCTAATGCTGAAATGCATAGTAGTTCTAGGTATCTACCTCCACAAGGCACCCTCCGTAGCCGGCTGACCGCGCCTGGTTTCGGGCAGCTATCGGAAACTATCGGTACTTTCGATGGAAACGATTCCTTCGAAAGTTCGAATAGTTTCCATACCGCCGCAGGTCATTGCCCCGACAACCGACCGCAGCGGCCGATCTGGCCACACAGCTTCGGAAATCCGCCGTTGACAGCGACAAACCAGCGATCAAAAGCTATGGCCACTTTCGCGGCTGTCGGCCCGGCGTGAGACTCCCGCGCCGCCACCCCGGCCTACAGGCGCGCCAGCTTCACAAGGAGGAAGCGCACCCATGACCGACGCCCCCGTCCACCCGCCCCGCGGCAAACGTCGCCGGCTCAGAATGCTGATCGCCGGCGCCAGCGCCGCCGCGTTGGCCGTGACCGGCACCATCCTGGCCACCAACGCCTACGCCGATGCCGACCGCACCCTCACCGCCAACGAAACCGGTTACCACAACGGGTTCTTCTTCTCCTACTGGAAGGACACCGGCAACGTCACCATGCGACTCGGTGCCGGCGGTAACTACA
>NZ_BAAALS010000059.1:0-8886 GCF_039528415.1 Luedemannella helvata | reverse complement strand
CGAGAACTCATCGAGTCCGAGCAGCTCAACGGGTGAACCGTCACTGCCGTACTAGCTGACGATGGGTTGGTGCGGCTACTCCGCAGTGTGCTTGATCGAACGCGGCGTGCGCTCAAGGGCATGGTTGTGCGGGGCGGTTGCTGTCACGGTTGCTGTCATCCAGCCGGTATCGACATCGATATGTCGATTAATCGCCGGGCTAGATAGTCCACAGGGGACGCCCAGCGCATGGTCCGGTGGCGTGCCGCGTAGCGGTGCGGCGTCGATGCCCGGACCACCCGTGTAGGTCGCTCGGCGAAGGCATCGTTTCGGCCTGGGATACGACGGCTTCTCGTTGTGCTGGTCCGGTCACGGGCTGTCTGGCTCTCGGCGGGCGTGCGCGCGTGGCCGTAGGTCGTAGCGCGTGCGCGGCGGTCCGGCCCGTGGGCCGGGGCGCTGTACTTGACCTTGTATAGCAAATTTGAGCACACGCTCGATCGGCAGCTCTGGGTCTCGGGGTGCTGGGTGTTCAGCTTCTGGGCTGTCGTGCGCGGCGTGGTCTGGGTGGTTCGGTTGTCGTCGCGGTCGTGGGTTCGGTGTCCGGGCCGGCTGCGGTGGCGAGTCGTGCGTGGTATTGGGCGATCTCGTCCCGCAGGGGCTGTGCCATGGCGTCGAGTTCGGCATGCAATTCGGCGAGCTCGGCCAGAAGCCGGTCGCGGGTGGTCTTGTCAGGTCCGCCTTCGATCAAGGCGATGGTCTTGGCGGTCATCTCGTCGCGTTTGAGCAGGTAGCGGGCGAGTCGGGCGTCGAGGTCGGGGTCGGGGATCGTCTTGCGAGGTGGCTCGGGGACGGGCTCGCCGTCGAGGATTCGCACCCGCTCGGGGGCTTGGGGGTGCACGAAGGTGCCCCGGCCGACGACGCCGTAGGTCAGGCCGAGGGTCTGCAACTCCCGCAGCGCCCGTTGCGCGGTCATGGAGGCAATCCCGTACTGTTCGGCCATTTTGCGGGCGGTGGGTAGCACGTCGTCGGGTTGCAGGGTGCCGGTGCGGATCTGGTCGACGATGTCGTCGACGACCCGTTGGAAGAGGACCCGTTTGTCGTCGGCCGGATGCATAAGGTGATCGTAACCGTCACGTGAAGGTTGTGCATCCCAGGCTTGTCAAGATTTTCTGGATCAGTCTTGACACGATCACGAGTTGCACGTGTAACCTGTCGTTCCCGTGGTTCATGCCACAAGGGTGGGACCGGGTAGATGGAGAACCGACACATGCTCGTGTTACCGATCGAAGCAAGGCCGCTGCTGGTGCTGTCCGCGCCGGTGGCTCAGTTCAAGGACAAGGAGAAAACGCAACCGCAGACCGACCGCGCCACTGGTGCGCCGCTGGTGGAGGTCGCGGTCGCGCTCACCGTGGACGGCGGGACCCCGCAGGTGCTGCGGGTCTCGGTGCCAGCGCCGGGGGTGCCGAAGGACCTGGGGATGGGGCAGGTGGTCAACCCGACCGGGTTGACGTTGGTGGCGGGGGAGTCCGGGGGCCGGGCGTGGCAGATCTTCCGCGCGTCCGCGCTGACGGCGGTGAAGTCGTGATGATCGACCCCCGCCTGGTCAACCCGACTACGGCCGTAACGGATGGGTCGGGTATCGACGCCGGGCGGTTCACGGCCTGGCTGTCGTCACCGGCCTTGCCGCTGGCGATCGTCGGGGTGCTGGCGGCGGTCGGCCTGTGGTGGCTGGCCCGCCACGTGGTCCGTTATCTGGTGACGCCGGCGGTGGTGCGGCCGATGCTGCGTCGTGCGTGGCGGATCAAGCGGCGGTGGAAGCGCACCGCCCGCCGGGTCGGTCTGGTCCAGGTCGAACGGGGCCGGCCCGGGTTCTGGTCATCGGCCCCGGCCACGACGGTGGTCGAACGCGAACTGATCCCGCCGGTCCGTGTCCAGGCGCAGGACTGGGGCGTCGCCGTGGATGTGGCCACGCTGGGTCGGACCGGCCTGGCCGAGTTCCAGCGGGCCGCCGCGTACCTGGCCGACGTGTGGCAGGTGCCCCAGGTGCGCGTCGAGCGACTGCGACCCGGCTGGGTGCGGCTACGTGCGATCGTGCACGACCCGCTCACCCAACCCCTGTCCTGGGCCGAACCGGTCTCACCGTCCGCCGGGCGACGGGGCAGTCCGCGTCGTCCGGTCACCCCGGGACCCGGACCGTCGCCTGATCTTCGCCGGTGGGCGGCCGGTGTCGACGCAGACGGGCAGCCGGTGGACCTGCGGTCGGAATCGGTGTCCGGGATCGTGGTCGCCGGCCTGGCCGGCTACGGCAAGACCTCGTTCCTCAATGCCCGTTTCTGCGACCTCGCGCCCAGCCCGGCGGTGCAGTTCGTACTCATCGACGGCAAGGGCGGCCCCGACTACGACGATCTTTTCCCACGTGCCTGGCTGTCCGCGAAAGACGACCCGTCCACCGTGCGGGATCACCTGGCCCGGGTGCGGGATCTGATGGTGGCCCGCCAGCACGCGATCCGCACCCAGCTGGGCGTGAAGAACCTGTGGCGCGTCGGCCCCACCACGGCGTGGCCGCTGGTGGTTGTGGTGATCGATGAGGCGCATACGTTCCTCAACGAGACCAAGGGCACCGACCCGGACTCGAAGAAACTCGACGCCCTTGCGCGTGAGTCGGCCCGCCTGGTGGAGGAGCTGGTCCGTAAGGGCCGCAACGTCGGTGTTCAGGTGATCCTGGCGACGCAGAAGGCCACCGGCGACGCCATCCCTACCAAGATCCGGGACAACTGTCAGGTCGCGGTGTCGTTCGCGCAACGCACCTCCGAGGCGGCGACCGCGGTCCTCGGGTCGGACATCACCGGGTTCCCGGACGAGCACCCGCGCCGGCTGCAGGACCCCGCCTACGTCGGCGTCGCGTCGATGATCGCCGACGGGCGGCCCGGGTTCACGCTCGTGCGCACTCGGCACGTGTCCGACGAGGTCGCCGACCGCATCGCGGCCAGCACCGCGCAGCTGGTCCGCGACCCGCACCAACTGCTGATCGACGCCGCCCGGGCAGTCGAGTTGATCGAGGAGGAGGACGGCGGCCCATTCCGCCAAGAACCAACCGCCGCCCTCCCCACCAGCCCCATCCACCGCAATGGAAAGGACCTGTGGTGATGATCCCACCCGCCACCGACCATCCCCAACCCGTCACCGACCCCGAGGCGTTGGCCGCACTGGCCCGCGTCGGGCAGGCCGAGGACCTCACCCGCCGGGTGGGTGCGTGTGAGCACCCGATCGTGATGCGGGGACGCAGCCTGCTCGTCGACCCAGCAACGGGCCAGATCCTGCACCGCCCTGACGCGACGACAGTCGGGATGCGGTGCCGCAACCGGCGCGCCACCGTGTGCGTGGCCTGCTCGACGCTCTACAAGTTCGACGCCTACCACCTGGTCGCCGCCGGACTACGCGGCGGCAAGGACACCCCCGAAACGGTCGCGCAGCATCCGCGCCTGTTCATCACGCTGACCGCGCCGTCCTTCGGTGCCGTCCACATCGGACCTGATCACACCGGCACGCCACGTCTGTGCCATCCGGGCACAACGACCCGGCCGGCTGCCTGCGGGCGTTGGCATGCGCCAGGCGACCCGGACATCGGCACCCCGCTCGATGCGCAGTCGTACGACTACGCCGGGCAGGTGCTGTTCAGCGCCCACGCCGGTGTCCTGTGGTCGAAGACCACCACGGCCGTGCGCCGGGCGTTCGCCGACCAGTGCGGCATCCCGATCCGCCACGCCGCGAAGCGGGTGCGGGTGGTGTTCGCCAAGGTCGCCGAGTTCCAGACCCGGGGAGTGGTCCACTACCACGCCCTGGTCCGCGTCGATGGCCCCGACGGGCCGGGCAGCCCACCGCCCGGTTGGGCCAGCAGCGATCGGCTCACGGAAGCGATCCGCCATGCGGCAACGACGGTGGCCGTCGCCACTCCGGCCGCGCCCACCAGCCCGGCGCGCATGCTTCGCTGGGGCGTCCAGATCGACATCCAGCCGCTACCGGCTGCCGGGTCGAACCGGCCCGATGACCCGGACGCGCGCCGCGAGGCCAGTGTGGCCCGGTATCTGGCCAAGTACGCCACCAAGGCCGCCGAAACCGTCGGCGTCACCATCGCGCCGATCTACTGCCGGACCTGTAGCGGTATCGGAGCCCGAGCCGGGGGCCTGTGCCACGCCTGTCACGGCACCGGCCGGCGACCCGGCGTCGACCTCGGCACGCTGTCCCCGCACGCGCGGGCGCTGGTCGACGCGTGCTGGCGGCTCGGCGGCCGACCCGAGTATCGGCATCTGCGGTTGCGCCGGTGGGCGCACCAGCTCGGCTACCGGGGCCACTACACCACCAAGTCCCACACGTTCTCCACCACGTTCGCCGCACTGCGGCAGGAGCGGCGAGCCCACGCCGAGGCGGGCTTGGTCGACCGGGTCGGGGGCGAGCCCGGCGTGCCGGTGCTGGTGGTCGGGGACTGGTCCTACCACGGCCCGGCCGTATGAGTCCTGACCTGCTCACCGTGCCGCAGGTCATGGCACGACTGCAGATCGGCCGACACACCGTCTACCACCTCATCCGCACCCACGCCCTGGCATCCGTCCGCATCGGACGGTGCCGGCGCATCCCGGCCACCGCGCTGGACGACTTCCTCGCCACCCTCACCGAACAGGGCCACTGATATGCCACCCAAGAAGAACGCGAACGGACAAGGCACCATCTACCAACGCGCCGACGGCCGCTGGTGCGGCAGCGCCTACGTCACCACCACCGACGGCACCAGCCGCCGCGTGCACGTCTACGGCGAGTCCCACCGCGAAGCCTCCGACAAACTCGCCACCAAGATCGCCGACTCGGTGCGGGGCACCGCCGTCGTCGCCAAAGACCCCACCGCCACCGTCGGCGACTACCTCACCTCCTGGATCACCACCGTCGCCAAACCGAGACTGCGGCCGACCACCCACCGCACCTACACCGAGATGATCACCCGGTTCCTGCTCCCCGGCCTCGGCACCCGCCGGCTCGGCAGCCTGACCGTGACAGACGTACGCGAGTTCCTCACCCGCCTGGCCGCGGCGTGCCAGTGCTGCGCGCAGGGCTTCGACGCCCGCCGCGACCCCACCCACCGCGACCCGCAGCGGCGGCCCCGCTGCTGCGCCGTCGGGCGGTGTTGCAACAAGACGGTCAGCCAGGCGACCGTCCGCTACGTCCGCGCGATCCTGTCCACCGCCCTCGGCGACGGGGTCCGCGAGGACCTGCTCGGCCGTAACGTCGCCGCCGCCGTCCGCCTCCCCACCGCCCGCACCAATTTCCACCCGTTCACCGTCGGCGAAGCCCGCAAGTATCTGTTCGCCGCCGCCTACCACCGCCACGGCCCCCTGTTCGAACTCGCCCTGCGCTGCGGGCTACGCCAGGGCGAACTGCTCGGCCTGCAATGGGACGACATCGACCTCGACGCCGGGCACCTGTCCGTGCGCCGCACCCTGGCCCGACTGACCGGCGGACCCGTGTTCCAGGAGGTCAAAACCCACCGCTCCGCCCGGCGCATCAGCATCCCCCGCGAGTGCATCTCATCGCTCAAGCGCTACCGGCGTCGCCAGGACATCGACCGCCGCGAAGCCGGCGACCAGTGGCGCGACCTCGGGCTGGTGTTCGCCAACCCCACCGGCGGACCCCTCGACGCCGCCTACGTCCACCGCAACCACCACGCCCTCTGCGACGTCGCCGACATCCGCAAGATCCGCTTCCACGACCTGAGACATTCGTGCGCGACCCTGCTCCTGGAACAGGGCGTCGACCTGGTCGTCGTCAAGGACCTCCTCGGCCACGCCCAGATCCACACCACCGCCGACATCTATGCCCACGTCCGCATCCGCCTGCAACGCCAAGCCATCGAAACCCTCGGCCACGCCCTCAACCCCGACCCGACAGCTACCACCGGCCCCGACGACGCTGGCGAACCCGACGACCCGCCCCTGACCGTTCCAGCCTGACCCGACCCAGCGCCACCTCGTGCGCCCCGTCGCTGCCCTCACCGGCCGGCGGGGCGCACGCCTATCCACCCCACCCCGGTCGCCGTTTGGTGGTGCGGCGCGGTGCGCTCGGGCAGGCACTGGCCTGCCCGCACCACCTGCCCCAGGGGCCGTCGAGGCTCACGGTCAAGGGCGGCCCGCAGGGCCGTCGCACGCGACGCGCAGCGCCCTTGACCGAGAGAACGGCCCCGTAGGCTCGCGCCACACCACCACCAACCACAACGGACGATCATGATCGCCTTTATAGACAGACACCGCTGATGTGACACCCGTCACCAGCGACGTTCGCTGAGGTTGCTGTCACCGTCGCTGTCAACCATCACCGCCCGTCGATGACCACCAGACGACCATTCGTAAAACCGCTGTTCAACACCATGATCCAGGCCATGGGCCAGCCCCACGGGCCGTGACGCTTCCAGACGTACTATGTGGTAGCCGGCGATACTCCAGTTCTGGTACACAACGCCAATTGCGGCAACCTTTTCAAGGGGGACGGATGGCAGCATGTACTGTACGAGCATGTAGATGGAAGTCCAGGGGTGGCGGCAAACAACACTACATTCTCAAAATATCTTGACCTTGATGACATTGGAGATTTGATCGAAGATGCCGCCAAGTCGCGGGGAGTCCCAAATACTCCTGACCCCATTACCAAACTTCCCAGAGACGGAACGATACACACAGTGCCCTGTGGCTACGCCTGCGGATCCCGTGGCGAGACGTCCATAGAGGTTATCTTGAATCCAGACGGCTCTCTTCGCACTGCATATCCGAGGTGATCGCAATGGATGAATTTTCACTGCGCTGGCATATTGCGGCTCCCGGCTCAGCGACGTTCTCCATGAGCTCTTCCCAAGAGACCGTCGACGTACACACGACCTACGTGGGTGACGGCCTAGGCTCCGTGCTGCAGGCAGCCATTGACCTCCAAGGCGGGTCTAGCTCGGCAATAGCCTTCCTGCCCGGCGAGCCGGGAGGAACGTGCCTCTTCTTTGCGGGTGCTGATTCTGACGTATATCTACAAGTTGTCCAATTCGAAGATATGTCATCGGAAAGCCGGCGCTGGACCGGCGGGCGACTTCGCTGGCATGATCGGATAAGCGTTAAGAGTTTTGCCTGCCAGGTCGCATTAATGGCTGAGGAGGCGTTGGCCAGATCCGGAGGTGTGGAGGCATATCGTGCGGCCTGGGGTGGCGTCGCTTTCCCAAGTAAAAAGCTGCAGCTTCTCCGAGATAGCATCAGCCGGTAATGTCCCTTTGGGCAAGGCGGCCGGGCTGACAGCCAAATTGGTGGGGATGGTCTCTGGCGTCTCGTAACAGTGGCCGGGGAATCGATTGACTATGGCCCGACCCTGTCTTTTCGATCAGTTAGCTTGATCTTTAACCTCGGATGGTCGGTCGCGGCCCCCGCGGTGTGACGGAAACAGCCCTTGGTCGATCATCTTCTTATCGAGGGAAGATGATCAATGGACCAAGGGCTGTCTTGTGATCAGTGTGCATGATGGCGCGCCGGTTGGCGCGGTGGCGCAGCTGGACGGGTTCCGGCAAGGGTTCTACCGGTGCCTGGCCGCGCGGGCGGATGCGTTGTTCGAGCTGACGGATGCGCTGCTGTGCGCCGATGGGCCGGTGCGCAGCCTGGTTGATCTGACGCTGACGGCTGAGCACCGTCGCGGTCATGGTGCGCTCTACGACGGGCTCAACGCGGGCAGCATCGAGGTCGCGCGGCTGCGTACCGCGGTGGCCGCTCTGGTGCTGCCGCGCTTCGACGGTGGGCGGCTGGTCTTGGCGGTGGATGTCAGTCCGTGGCTTCGCCCGGATGCGGCTACGGCACCGGATCGGTTGTTCTGCCACGTGTACGGGCGTGGCCGCAGTCAGGACCAGTTCATTCCCGGCTGGCCGTACTCGTTCGTCGCGGTCCTGGAGCCCGGGCGCACGTCGTGGACACAGATCCTCGACGCGGTGCGGTTGGGCCCTGACGACGACGAAGCTCAGGTGACCGCTACGCAGGTCCGCCAGGTGGTGCAACGATTGATCGCCGCGGGTCAGTGGCATGATGGCGACGCGGATGTCCTGGTCGTCTTCGACGCCGGCTACGACCTGGCCCGACTGGCCTACCTGCTGGCCGACCTCCCGGTCGAGGTCGTCGGCCGCATCCGCGCCGACCGGGTACTGCGGTTACCGGCACCGCCACGGCCGGCCGGGACGATCGGCCGTCCGCTCAAGCACGGCGGCGAGTTCCACCTCGGCGACCTGGCAACCTGGCCCGACCCACACGTGCACACCACGACCGAGACAACCCGGTATGGCACCGCGATCGCCCTCGCATGGGATCGGTTACACCCCCGACTGACACACCGCGCCGCGTGGTTGGACCACACCGGTGAACTACCTATCCTAGAAGGCACCCTGATCTGCCTCACCGTCGATCATCTGCCCGGTGACCGCGACCCGAAGCCAGTGTGGCTATGGTCATCGCACACCGGCGCATCAGTGTCGCATGTGGACCGTCTATGGCAGGCGTTCCTGCGCCGCTTCGATCTGGAGCACACCTTCCGATTCTTCAAGCAGACGCTGGGCTGGACCACGCCCCGCCTGCGTGACCCAGCCGCCGCCGACCGCTGGACCTGGTTGGTCATCGCCGCCTACACCCAACTACGCCTGAGCCGCGATCTCGCTGCCGACCTACGCCGCCCCTGGGAACGACCCGCCCCGCCAGGACGACTCACACCCGCACGCGTCCGTCGAGGGTTTCGAAACCTCCGCCCGAAGACCGCCCGTCCGGCGCGTGCGCCGAAACCAACTACACCAGGCCCTGTGAACCGCCCCGGGTCTGGTGGAGTCCTCAGGCTGTGACCAGGTGTTTCTGGTCG
>NZ_BAAALS010000058.1:0-9081 GCF_039528415.1 Luedemannella helvata | reverse complement strand
TCCGGGAAACGGACCTGGAGCAATCCAGGCACCGCGCCCGGGCCCGACCCAACACCAACGGCACCCTCATGCTGCACCGCCGCCTGGTCCGCGAATACGAAAGCCGCCCGGAATCGAGCGTGTCACGCACCCTGTGGGCCTCGACCGCGAACCTGATCCGCAGACTGACCGGGACCAGTACACCGTCCTGGCGCGATCCGACGTGAACACCACGACGATCCTGGAGCTGATCGACGCCCGGCAGCGGGCGGCGACCGCGGCCGCGGCGGACCTGCGCGAGCACATCGCCAAGCTCACCAGCGAGCTCGCCACGGTCGAGGCTGAACTAGCGGACCTGCAGATCACCCGGCAGACGCTGAAGACCATCACCCGTGCCGAGTTGACCGCCGCCGCCCCGACCATCTCCAGCGAGCCCTACCAGCAGATCATCGCCGTCTTCGATCCCGACGGTGGCGGCCTACGCGCCCGCGACGTCTGCCAGGCCCTCGGCATCGGCGTCGCCCCGAAGGACACCGAAGGCATGCGAGCAAAGCTCAAACGCCTCGTCACCCGCCAGGTCCTCACCGAACCCGAACCGGGCCTGTTCACCCTCACTCCGAAACGGACATAGCCTCACGGACCGGCCTCTCAGCAGTCCCTGAAGGCCCGCAGCACCCGACGAGTGGTGCATGCCCTCCCCGCCCCAAACGTCAGCAAGGGCCGAAGGTTGGCCGCGTCTTCGACGAATGCCTGCTCTCCGAGGATCAAGGACACTAGCCCCTCACGGCTGCCACGCTTCTGTCCCTCTCCTACCGCGTACATATGAGCTTTGGACAACTGCGCGCGTTCGCCGTCGGTGATCGCCCCGTGCGCGCGGGCCGCCGCAATACGGCCTTCGAACAGATCTGGTCCAAACGGCCGTAGACCCGCCTCAAAGATCATGTTCCGTTCGTGGTCAAGCAGGCGGGTGCAGTGATATGCCCGGAGCCGATGCCCTGCCAGCACCTGTCTGATTTGATCATCGGCGCCTTCTGGAACGACAAGATCGTTAATGTCGTCCACATCGCCGACGCCGCCGGGATAATAGGCCTCCAACAGCTCACACAACACGTCCGGCCACGTCTCGCGCCGCTCCACGTCAATGACATCGTGCAACTTCGCAGCAACCCGGCCGAGATCGACCGCCTCCCCCTGCGCCAAATTCGCCCCTCCTGGTCGAGCACAACGACAAACACAGTTGCCGGCACTCCACCGAGTCGGTGGCCAGCAGACCGCCCGAGGAGTCTGCCCATCGGGGCGATCGACCTCATGGCTTCCGAGGGCTGCCGCCATATGCCGCATCGTGATGGATCGTGCGCCCTCGTATAGCCCTCATAACGATCAAGGGCACTTACCCAACTAACTGGATAAGTGCCCTTGACCTGCGTACTTCTTTGTAGCGGGGCTAGGATTTGAACCTAGGACCTCTGGGTTATGAGCAGTCGTTAGGCAGTCTCGACCGTTGCCGTAGGTGCCAGACGCCACAGGCTGACCAGCACGCGCCGTGGCCGACGTCTCATGCATGTCCATCGATCAACACCAACCACGCCGGATCTCGGTTACCACTCGGGTTACCAAATTCCGGCCGGTCGCCCGGCTAAAACACCGGGCGGTCGGGTGTGACGCAACCCTGCCGGCGTGACGGATGCGCCCGGGTCGTGCGGTGACGCATCCCCCTCGACGAACGCGAGCGGTGACGTTTGGCCGGAGCTCGTCCGCGGCTGTTGCGTCACGTCCCGGGCGCAAACGTCACTTGAGTAAGGACCAGCGGCGACGGGATGCGCCCAGGGCGCCGCTCACCCCGCAGGCCAGTGTTTCAGCCATCGGATTACCGGCCCTGCGACCGGCGGGCCGCGCTGCTGCGATCAGCGTCCAGCATGTCTCGCCACGCGCCGGGGCCGGTCTCCATAAGTCGAGCGACGAAGGCGCGAGCGTCAGCCTCCGTCTCGAAGTCCCTGCGCGTGCTGCGGTGCGAGTCGGCGTCGCCGCGTCGTGCATCCACGCGCCATATCGTGATCTTCCGAAGCGAGATGTCGGCACGCGCGATCCGGCCCCACGACCCGTTCCACCAGCGCCCGACCCTCTCGATCATGGACCGAAGTCTAGGCGAACGCTTGTTCTAACGGCAGCCCGATCCGGCACCAAGGTTGATCAATGTTCCTGGCCCCCCAAGCGATCTAGGGGGACACCTCATGGCCCGATGTCCCCCTAGATCAAGTATATTTGCCCAGCTCAGCACCAATCGGGGGACACCGGGGACACGGGGGACACAGCGGGCCGCCTCGCCAGCGAGCCGGCAGACGAAGGTCGATTCGTCCACCACGACACAGCGTAGGTTCATTTCTGGCTATCAACCCGGACGACGCCAGCGGGCTCGCTACGTCGTTCCCGACGCTCGGCCTTACAGTCTCAGCAGGCACTTGGCACCGGCGGCTGAGCGTGCTCGTCAGAGCCGCTGACTGGAGGGGTTGGGACGGCGGATGGAGATCCGAACGGAGAGCCAGGCGGCGCCTGTCGCGGACGCCGTCGAGGCAAAGGTGGCCATAATGCGCCCCATCCTTGCCTCAGTTCTCCACTCACTGAGCGGTGAGGTAGTCCAAGCCTTCGGATACGCGCAGAGCAACAAGTCAAGAGGATCGCTACCGCTTCACATCCTGGGTCGCCTTCGGGCCGAGGGTGACGGCGATGTCGGAATCGCCTTCGAGTATGCAATACACGCCGCAGCTCTAGGCCGCCAACCGGCCGTGATGGAACGCATCTCCGATGCATTAAAGTTTTGCAAGATTAGGCGTGGTGAACCCGAGTCAATCTTCTTCGCAATCGAAAAGAGCGGCTCCGAGCAAGTAATCAACACGCGAATGGAACTCATTACCGATACAAGTCTAGTGCTTTCCGGAACACAGGGCGCGCCAGTCAGGCTGAAGAGACATTTAGCGGGACTCGCAGCCGCGTTTCGTCGAAAAGAAACCCGGGATAACCTTCCCCAAAGCATACGAGGTCTCTGGAAAGCAGATTTGTTTCTCGGTTCTCCTGCACCGGATCATTGGGTGGGGACGACTGTAAAAATCAATCCCACACAGCTTGAAGGTGCTCGCGGCCTACGCATTGGGATTGTTCCTACGAAGTCGTCCAAGAGTGATGCAGTTCGGCTCGACAACAACAAGAATCTTGTAATCTGCCCGGTTCCGCATGACGGTAGCTACATGCAGGTCTTCTACGAGACGTGGCGCATTGCAAAAGCACTTATGCAAAGCGACTTTCACATGCCGGCAGAGGTTCTTTTACCGCGACCTGAGGATCGAGAGGTCGCCAGAGTATTTGTCGAACGACGCCATCATGCAATTTCCGATGTTATAGATGCGGTCGCCACGTTCGCACAACCCCACCTGCTGGAAACAACAGCAATCGAAGTGGACCAAGATTCGATCCGGACGGGCGCCCAGCCAGAGACCTCCGTCCTCGTCGTGCCAACTGCAATGACGATCGAGGCAGAATAGCTATGTGCGGCCGGCTGACCCAAAGGAGGGAGGATAATGTCCCAAGCTGTGCGATGGCCGGACATAGGTCCTGACGTCTTCGAAGACCTGTGTTCCGTCCTTATTAGCCGACTCCATCCGGAGGCACGCCGAATCGACGGCGCCGGTGGTGACGGCGGTCGCGATGTACAGATAGCGACCGCCAACGGTCCGGAAATCTTCGAAATGAAGAGCTTCACAGGCCGTGTCACCCCAGTCCGCAAACGGCAGATAGAGCGATCTCTGTCGCGCGCGGCAAAACACCTGCCGTCAGCATGGCGCCTGGTCGTTCCGATCGATCCGACCCCCGCCGAGGAACGTTGGTTCGACAGTCTTGCCGGGCAGTACAGCTTTCCGTGCGCATGGTACGGACGCACCTGGCTAGACGAGAAGCTCGCGGCCCATCAGGACATCGTTAGGTACTACCTGAACAGTGCAAGTGATGAGATCGTCCAAATCCTTCGCGAGTTATCAAAGGAGTCTGGAGCCCTATCCCGAGGTGTCCCCGACGCGCTAGATCGAATGAAGGTATTAGCCGCGCGGCTAAACGGGCTGGACCCGCACTACTCATTCGGTCTATCCGTGGACAAGGACGGGACGGCGGCTGTCACTATTTGGCCCAAGTATGCGGGAGCCGAACACGACCGACCAATTAAGGTCGACACCCTGTTCCAATTCCCCGATGACAACAAAGGCCGCGCGGCAGCCAAGGCATTTAAGGAGACCCTCGACTATGGCACGCCCATAACGCTGTCACCGGAATACGTGAAAAGAGTAGCGTTTCACTTGCCGGGCGGCCTGAGCGAATCCTTTGAAGGTGGCGAAATTCGGATTGGCCAATCGGAAAGTTTGACGGCAGACGAGTTCTCCGCCCAGCTAAGGATTATTGATGAGAACGGAAGGTCGAGAGCGCAAATCCCGCTTCGCGGCCGACCTAGGAACAGCGGAAGACGCGGCGCCGAGGTCGAGCTTGCAGACGCCACAGGCACCATTGCGGCACGAATGCGATTTGACATCGAGACCCGACAAGTGAACTTTCAGTTCACGTTTAAACTACCGGATGGAATGCTACCCGCCGCCATGCTTCCGGCTTTGCAATTCATGGAACTTTATAGACCGCCGAACTCAGTCGTCGTACTATTGAACGATCAAGAGGTCTCTGCACCCGTCCGCATCGATGCGCCCCGTGATTCGTCGCTGGAGGCCACGTTGAAACTGGTCAAGGCACTCGACGAAATCCAACGAATCACCGGCATTTATTTCCCCATGCCTGACGAACTCAGCTCCGAAGAACTGAAAGATATATTCATTGCGCGCAGGCTCCTCGCCGGTGAGACCGTAATGGGAACATGGGATACCATGACCATCACCAGCACCGTCGGTGCACTGAGTTCTCTGCAGGCAAGCATTGCGCGGGGCGCAAATCAACTGATGGCGGAAGCGGAAATGACGCTTCATATAGCCGGACAAGACATCCCGCTCGGATCTACCCGGCGAGTGATGCCAAATGCATTCGTAGTCGAATGGCCGGAAATTACAAGCGACGACCCAGATGATCCCATCGACATCAAGTTCCGGCCTGGCCCTGACAACACTGTGTCGATGTCGCTTATCGGTGACAACGTCAGGGTTTCCAAGCAACGTTCTGAACCGCAGCGAATAACGTCCAGTTGACCTGGGCCAGTTCAACAGAGGTAATGGTGCGACGGTAAGACTCGATTCGCCGCCGCCAAGGAGGTATACGGTGGCGTACTGCGGGCAGACGGGCAGCACTCCAGCTCTGGTCGGTGGCTCTTAACCCTTGTCCGGAACGCGTCTACAGAGACTGTTCTGCAATTTGTATAGCCCGCGCCGCCTCGGCCACCGTCACATGATCAGTCCGAATTCGAAGGTGAAACACAACGCTCGGATGCGCGTCGAGGTCGTGCTTCGTCTCATCCCAGACAGTAAGGCGCGTTGCCGTATCACCGTCGCCTCGGGCTGCTGAGCGTTGGTCTGTTGTCTGCCGGTCGCACCACAACAGCACCCGGAGCCACTGGGCGGGGTACGCCTCAATGGCCATGAGGCCGTCAATCTGACCGATGTGAACCACCGGAACGCATCCGGCGCCGATCAGGGTGTCGAGCGAAGGCCGATCGATGCCGTAGACGTTGCCGTACCGGTCGTTGCGGTAGAGGATGTCGCCAGCCGCTTGCAAGCTGTTGAACTGCTCAGCCGCCACGATCCGGTAGCCCTGTGGTCGCCCTGCGCCTACCTTCAGTCGCCTGTACGGCACGAAGCGGCCGTCCAGCTTGACCAACTCCGCAGTCACGGTGTCTTTACCACTGGCTGGCGGGCCATAGAGAACTACGGCCCGACTCATACAGGCTCCCGACTGACGAGCGCCGCCACCAAGTCACGCGCTTGACGCTGGAGTGGAAGCCCAGACGCGCAGTTGTCGACCAACACGTACGGCTCTGCCGGCCGGAAGTCGACGTCGATGGTGTTCAGGTAGCTCGGCCAGTCCGCTAGCTTGGCAGCGTCGCGGGCGGCGCCTCGGTGGCGGATGTACATCTGCATGCTCTCGGCGTCGCAGTACACCCAAACGAGCGTGACCGTCGCGCCGACCGCAGTGAACGACGCATGCGTGCGCTCCACCCAGGCGGCGTCGCGGAACTCCTTGATGAACGGGGCCGCCACGACGGCGCTAGCGCCGCTGGCAGCGTTCTCGTGGGCAGCGGCCATGAGCCCTTCGTACTCGCGCGGTCTGATCAGGTTGTGGTACGCCTCGGACTCGCGATCGTTCGGCGACAGGCCTAGCACCTCAAGCGCCGCCTCAACAACCGGCCGCGTCATCGTGTCCTTGTCGAGAATGGCCCAGCCGGTCTCTCGCGCGAGGATGCGGCCGAGTTCCGACTTCCCGCTGCCTGCGTAGCCGCCGATCAGAACCATGTGTGGCGCCGGCGGCCGAAGCTTTTCCCGTGGCTGGTCGGGCGCCTGGACCACGCGCTTAGACCGCGACTTGCTAACGACTAGACCCTCTTCGGCGAGAAGCTTCATTGCCTCGGTGATCGTGAAGACGCTGACGTCCCATCGCTGAGCAAGTTCCCGGGTCGAGGGCAAAACTTCGCCGTCTCGCAGCACGCCAGCGTCGATGTCGTTTCGGATGTGTCGCGCGACCTGCTTGTGCAGCGCATCGGAGCGATCGAGAGCTGATCCGTCGGTCGGCATGCAGGGCACTCCTCAGTGCGCCAGAGGGGCAAGGCCCGAACAGCATACCAGCGACTAACAGTTGATATGGCAACTCACCTGCTCAGAGCCATGTCTCGGAGCGGGCCGAACCTAACAGTTGACATGATGAGCTAACAGTTGTTAGGGTACTTCCATCGCACAGCAGCCCGGGTCACCGGGCAACCACAAGAGCCCGACCAGTGATGACCCGGGCCAGCAATAAGCGATCAACACACAGGGGAAGCCGACTCGACCTCGGTCGATGACGCACACCCAAATGCAGTCCGATTCGCCCGTTTCGGGCGGGTCACCGAGGCAGCAAGGACGGGAACGGCGGCACAGGTTGCCGCACGCCATGACACCGCTGAGTCCGCTTGGACATTGATAACTACATCAGGGCCGCGCCTCCCTCCGAATGTGGCGCCGCGCACGGCGTAGCGTCCGTGCGCCATTCGTAGGCCCTGCTCGTAGGGGCTGTGCGTGGCCGGGCACCGCATGGTGTCCGGCCGCGCGTCAAGAGCGGCACACCTCACGAGGTCTGCCGCCATGCAAGACCACAGACCGCCTGACGCCGATCGGCGTGCGGTCTTCCTGTGTTTGCCGGTCCGGCGGTGCTGCCCTGATGGCCGCCGCCGGACCGGACGCCCAATCTCGCTGAACTCCGACCCGGAGGAGGGCCGATCCCGTGTCTTCGAACCTCGCCGCCGTTGTGCGGATCACGACCAAGCACCGCCACGTCTGGCGCCACTGCGCCGGCTGCGACGACCTCGCCGCCCTGGCCCCCGACCAGACGCACTGCCAGACCTGCACCACTCCCACGGCCAAGCCGCGCCGCGTAGCCGACTCCCGAAAGGACCCACCACCGATGATCACCCGTTCGCTGTCGGACAACGACGGTCCGACGCCCGCTGACCTCGCCGCGATCGAGTACGAGTGGCCGCTGATCGCAGCTGAGATGGACCTGGTCGCCGCTGAGATCGCCGTCCTGTGCGCCGACCGGCCGCTGACCGAGCTGGACTGGCGCCGGCTGCGCCGCGCCGAGCAGCGCGTCAGCCGCGAGGCCACCGCGTTCTACGGCGCCGCCACCGACATCGCGCGGCGGGCCGCGTGATGGCCGGGCACACGCCGGGCCTGGTCAACCTCACCGTCGTGGGCCTGCCCCGCGCGGTCGAGATCGCGCTACGCGAGATCTACACGGTGCTCGACGTCGAGCACGTCGGCGACCCGGTCGCCCCGCACCGATCGTCCCGGCTGGTGAGCGTGGCCGTAACCGCTCACGTCCTCATCCCCCGCCCCGATTCGGAGGTGACGCCGTGAACGGCGTTCGACTCGCCCGCAACCTGTCCGCCGCCGCCGTGGCCGGCATCGCCGCCTGGTCGTCCTACTCCCACATGGTCGGCGTCGCCCTGCACTACGGCGAACGTCCCGAGGTCGCCTACGTGCTGCCCGCGTCGGTGGACGGCATGCTCATCGTCGCGTCGGTGGCGATGGCCGACGACAAGCGCGACGGCCGCAAGGTCCGCACCTCGGCCCGCATCGCGTTCGCGGCCGGCGTCGTCGCGTCGCTGGCCGCCAACGTCGCGCACGCTGACGGCACGCTCGGCGCCCGCATCGTTGCTGCGTGGCCGGCAATCGCGCTGCTGCTCGTGGTCGAGATGCTGTCCCGGGCGGGCCGCATCGCCCGAACCGTCCAGGCGGTCACCGCCGCACAGACGGCCGGTGACGTTAGCCCGTCGACGGCGGGTGACGTTACGCCCGCGGTCGTCGTCGCGGGTGGTGACGTTAGCGCCCCGGGTTCATCCGTCACGCCGCAGGTCAAGGCACCGACGCAGCGGCGCACGACGCCGAAGCGTCAGCCGTCCGCCGCCGACAAGGTGGCCGCCGCTGTGGCGCGCAGCCCTCGCGCGAGCGACGCGACGATCGCGGGTCGGACGGGCCTGTCGGAGGCGACGGTGAAGCGTCACCGTCGACAGGCTGTCGACAGCGTGTCGACGCCCGAGCCCGCCCCGGCGCCGGTCCTTGAGCCGGTCGCCGCGTGAACACGGCCGCCGAACTCGCCGCGCTCCGCGAGGCCTTGACGGACCTCGCGACGTGGGCGAACGCGACCCTCAACCGCGAGTACACCGACCGGCAGTACATCGCCGAACACCTCCGCGACGCCGTCGAAGCGCTCGCCAACGGCGACGAGATCCCGTCGCCGCCGTACTGACTCCCCCGCTCATCTGACGGAAGGAACCCCCGATGAAGAAGCTTGCCGGTTTGGCGCTGCTCGCGCTGCTCGCCTTCTACGTCGTGTCCGACCCGCACGGCGCCGCCACAACGGCCCGGACCGTGTTCA
>NZ_BAAALS010000057.1:0-10929 GCF_039528415.1 Luedemannella helvata | reverse complement strand
TTTTGCGAGTCAGCCGACCCGCCCAGTCACCCCACCATCCTCACTGCGCACCTTGTATCCGTGGGCGGGCGGCGCAGGCACATCTCGCGCAGGTGCCACGGGAGCCTGGGGTACGCCGGACCGACGAGCGCCTCGGAGTGCCCTGCCATCCCTGCAAGGTGCGCAGTTTGGTTGCTTCCGAGCCTCCCGTAGCCGCCAAAGTGCGCACCTTGCATCCGCAAGCGGCGGGCGCACGCGCGGAGGCGCGCGGGGATACGGGCGCACGCGCGGAGGCGCGCCGGGACGCGGTGCACGCGGGGACGCCGTGTACGCGTTGAGGTGCGCGGGACCCGGGGGCGCGGGAAGTCGGGCGCAGCGGGCGGTCAGGTCGCCGGGCGGATGCGGAACGCGGCCACCAGGGGCACGATCGCCAGCGCCAGGATGGCCGGTACGACGAAGGCCGCGCGTACGCCCACCTCCTCGCCGACGATCCCGATGAGCGCGCTGCCCACGACGAAGCCCGCGTAGTTGAACAGGTTGACCCGGGCGATCACCACGCCGCTGCCGGTCGGGTCGAGGGCGCCAGCGGCCGAGAACGAGAGCGGCACGATGACGCAGAAGCCGAGCCCCACGACGGCGAACCCGATGATGGCGAGCCACGGCACCCGGGCCGTGGCCACGGCGGCGAAGCCGATCGCGCCGAGCACGGCGCCGGCGGCGACGGTGGCGCGGGGCCCGATCCAGCCGACGACCCGGTCGGCGAAGACGCGGCCGATCAACTGCCACACCAGGTACGCCCCGTAGCCCAGGGGCGCCACGCCGGCCGCCGCGTGCAGCCCGTCGTCGAGCAGGACGGCGCTCCAGTTGGACACGGACGACTCGGCGATATACATGATCATGACGGCGATACCGATCATCACCACGGGCGTCCACCTGATCGCGGCGCGCGTGGCGGACGTCGGCGCGGCGACGGGGTGGTCCTCCGTGGTGCCGGGCGCGGGCAGGCCGTCGAGCAGCGCGACCTGCGGCTCGGCCGTCGGGGCGGGGCGGTCGGTGACCAACGAGGGCCCGGCCGCGAGCGCCACGGCGCCGCCGACGAGCGCGACGCTGCCCATGGCCAGCCACAGCGGCCACTCCAGCCAGGCGGTCAACGCCGTGAACAGGGTGACCGCGATGCCGGCGATGCTCCACCAGGCGTGGAACGAGGCGAGGATGCTGCGCCCGTACCGGCGTTGGACGGCGACGCCCTGCATGTTCATGGTCGCGTCGACCGCGCCGACCGCCAGGCCGAACAGCGCGACGGCGGGGAAGAACAGGGCCAGCGAGGTCGCCGCGCCGACGAGGGCGACGCCCAGGCACACCGCGGGGCCGGCGACGCGCAGCACTGGGCCGCTGCCCCGGCGCGGCACGAGTACGCCGGCCAGGACGCTGCCGACCCCGGCGACGACCGGCACGGTCAGCAGCACGAGGGACAGCTCCAGCTCGCTGAAGCCGAACCGGTCGCGCAGCGCCGGCACCTGGGTGACCACGCCCGCGAAACCGAGGCCCTGCACCGCGTACGCGGCCGCGACCGCCGCCCGGGCCCGCCGGTGTTCGGCCGGCACGGTGGCGCGACCAGGGGAAACGGCCGAATCAACGCCCACCGGACCTCCGCGCCGCGAGATGAAGAGTCCTCATGTTCGTCGTGCGGCGGGCCGCGCGCAAGAGCCGACGCAGACGCGGGGCACGCCAGGCGCGCGGCGGGCCGCGCGCAAGAGCCGACGCAGACGCGGGGCACGCCAGGCGCGCGGCAGGCCGCGCGCAAGAGCCGACGCAGAGGCGTACACACGCCAGGCGCACGCGTGGCGGGCCCGGCGTCGCTCAATCGTCACCGCTGGCGGACGCGGCGAGCCGCTCCACCGAGGCCCACGGCTGCCGCTCGGGCACGTCGGCCGCGGCCGGACAGGAGCGCCGGTAGTCGCACCAGCCGCACAACGCGCCCGGGTTGGTCGGGAAGGCCTCGTCCGGCTCGGCGCCCGCGGCGAGCGCCTTCTCCCCCGCGACCGCGTCGGCCGCGGACTCCTCGGCCCGACGCAGGTGCCGGGCCAACGACTCGTCCGTGTGCTCGTGCGCCGCGACCGTGCCGGTGGGCAGGTGGTGCAGCTCGACACGGCGGCACGGCCGGCGGAACACCCGCGACGCCGCGAGCGCGTAGAGCGCCATGGCGCGCGAGCCGCGCGCGTCGTCGGGCCCCAACCGCGACCGGCCCGTCTTGTAGTCGACGATCACCAGTTCGCCGCCGCGCTCGTCGATGCGGTCGACCCGGCCGGACAGCGCCAGCGTGGCGGTCTTCGTGGCCACCGTGCGCTCGATGGCGAGCGGCTCGAAACCGGGGTCGAGCTCGGCCACGTACGCCTCCAGCCAGCCCACGGCCGTCGTGAAGGCCTCGTGCTCCTGGGCGTCGTCGCGGTAGCCCTCCCGCACCCAGGTGGCGCGCAGCAACGTGGGCAGGGCCTGCGGGCGCCGCTTCGCGGGGTGCAGATCGAACCAGGCCCGCAGCGCGGTGTGCACGCTCGCGCCGAGGGAGTTGTGCGCCCACGGCGGGCCCTTCGGCGGCGCCGGCCGGTCCACGTAGGCGTACCGGTAGCGCCGGGGGCAGTCCTCGTACGCCGAAAGCTTGCTCGGCGTGCAGACAAAGAGCCGCTCCGGCGCGCTGAACAGGCCCGGCTGCTCATCACCCGTCGCCCGTGCCGCGCGAGCCATCGGTCACCGTCCTCCCTCGTCGGCACCGATACTGCCATCCACGCCCGACACTTCCGACCCGGCGGCGCGCCCGGGCGACACGGGCTCAGATCCGGTGCACGTACTCGTTGACGAAGGCGGCGACCGCGTCGGCCACGAGCTGCACCGCGATGGCGGCGAGCAGCAGGCCGGCGATGCGGGTGAGCACCTCGATGCCGCTGGGCCGCAGCAGTTTCACGATGAGGCCGGAGAACCGGAGGGTCAGCCAGACCAGCAGCAGGACGAGCACGATGCCGAGCGAGATCGCGACGATCCCGGGCACGCCCTCCGCCCGCTCGGTGAAGAGCATGGTCGCCACGATCATGCCGGGGCCGGCGAGCAGCGGGGTGCCCAGCGGCACGAGCGCGACGTTGCTGGTCGACTGCTTCGTGGGGTCGTCCGCCTTGCCGGTGAGCAGTTCCAGCGCGACGAGCAGCAGCAGGATGCCCCCGGCGGCCTGCAGCGCGGGCACCTCGATGCCGAGATAGGCCACGATCTGCCGGCCGCCCACGGCGAAGACGACGATCACGCCCAGGGCGAGCGCCACCGCCTGCCAGGCCGCCCTGTGCCGCTCGCGGGGCGGCATCGCGCCGGTCAGCGCGAGGAAGATCGGCACCATTCCCGGTGGATCAGAGATCACCAGGAGGGTGACGAACACCTCCCCGAAGAGCTTGACGTCCACAGTCCACCTTCCGCCCCCCACATGATCGTGGGGACGGCGATCTCCTTCGCCCGCGACACGCCGTCAGGGGCGGGCGGCGGCGAGGACGGCCTCGAAGACGGCCGGGGCGGTGAGGTCGGCGCCGATCGGGATCGTCTTGTTGGCACCGTGGAAGTCGCTCGACCCCGTGACCACGAGGTCCAGGTCGGCGGCCAGGGCGCGGACCTCCGCGCGCTGCGCGGGCGTGTGGTCGGCGTGGTCGGCCTCCAGGCCGAACAGGCCGGCGGCGGCCATCTTGGCGATCAGCTCGTCGGGCACGACCCGGCCGCGTACGGTCGCGCGCGGGTGGGCGAACACCGGCACCCCGCCGGCGGCGCGCACCAGATCGAGCGCGCGGAACACGTCCACATCGTCCTTGGGCAGCCGCCACCGCTCGCCGAGCAGGTGCGGCGCGAACGCCTCGGAAACCGTGCCGGCCATGCCCCGGCGGATGAGCGCCTGGGCCAGGTGGGGCCGGCCGATCGTGCCGCCGGCCGCGTACCCGCGCACTTCGTCCATCGTCACGTCGACGCCGTCGGCGCGCATGAGCTCGACCATGCGCTCGGCCCGGTGCACCCGCGCGTCGCGCACCCGGACCAGCTCGGCGTGCAGCGCGGCGTCGGCCGGGTCGACCAGGTACGCCAGGAGGTGCAGGGCGATCGCGGGCTCCACCCCGTACCAGCGACAGGAGATCTCGATGCCGCCGACCAGGCGGATGCCCACGGCCTCGGCCGCCGCGGACGCCTCGGCCCACCCGGCGGTCGTGTCGTGATCGGTGAGGGCGACCACGTCGAGGCCGGCGGCGGCAGCCGCCGCGACCACCTCGGCAGGCGTCAGCGTGCCGTCGCTGCGGGTGGAGTGCGTGTGCAGGTCAATGCGCATCCGATCAGGTGCCGTCGGCCTGGGCGGCCCGGCGGGCCTCGGAGGCCTCCGGCTCGTACATCTCCTCGACGACCTGCAGGTAGAGGTCGGTGGGGTTGGGCAGGTTCTGCACGTTGCGCAGCGCCTGGTCCTGACCGGCGGACTCGATCTCGAACGTGCCGTACCCGAGGACGCGCCCGAGCGCGGTCTGCGTGTACTTCATGTCGGTGACCCGGGCGAGCGGCATCATGGCGACCGTGCGGTTGAACACGCCCTCGATGAGCATGACCCGCTTGTTGGTCAGCACGAAGCGGCACAGGTACCACTCCAGGACGTCCCAGAGCAGGTAGCCGATCAGCAGGAACCAGACGACGACCGCGATGGCCATCCCGTACGGCACGTCGTGCTTGCCGAGAAGGCCGGCGACCCAGCCGAGCACGAACGTGACGAGCACGGCGAGGCCGAGGCGCTTGACAATGTGGATCCAGTGCCGGCGCCACTCGCCGCGGAACCGCTCCGTCGGGAACAGGTAGCGGTTGACGAGGTCGCTGGCGCCGCCGGGCCGGGTCGGCTGGCCCGGGCGGTCGAACTCGTCGCCGCCGGCCGCCGCGCCGGAGCCGTAGATGTCGCCGTCGTAGTTGGCGAAGTCATCGTCGTCGAACGATGGACGAGGAGGAGGGTTGGTCAGAGCGTCGTAGTCGGCGGTGGTGTCGCCGGCCCCGCCAGGCGGCATCGACTGGCCAGAGCCGGCACGGTTACGCGGAAGTTGCTCAGTGGGATGTTCGCTATCCGCCTGGCGGCGTTCATCACGACCGCCGCCAGCGCCATCAAACTCGTCGGCCATCGTTCCCGATCAGGTGACCAGGCTCGTGAAGAAGTCACCAAATCCCGTGGCGATATCCATGATGCCGCCACCAATGGACTTGAAGACGTCCGCCGCCGACTGTGGACGGTATGCGACAAAGAAAATCAGGAACGCAATAGCGCCCCACGTGAGAATCTTCTTGACCATGGCGAGGTCCACCCTCTCCCCGCGGCCCTTTTGGCTCGGCCGCAGTGATTCATACGGTAGCAGGTGACCCATCGGTAGGGAGCGCTTCGGCAACGTGACCGAAGCCCGTGTCACGCGGTTGGGCACAGATGCGGGGAAGGCGCGCCGAAGACCAGCTCGCTGGGCATACTTTCCGCCAAATCGTGGAGAAACACCTGATCGGCCAGGAGGTAGCCGGCCGCCGCGGGCCACAGGACGGCATACAGCCAGACCCCCTTGGCGGCCCCCACGTACGCGCTGCGACCATCGCCGGCCGGCACGGACCATAGTGGAGTCGGATGTCCGGCAGCCCGGATTTTGGCATGTGGCACGGCGCCGTTCATCGCCGCGCACAGGCCGTCGCCCGGGTCCGGTCCGGACAGGCCGGCCAGGCCCGCGCCGAGCCCGGTGCCCGGCCGCTCGGCCACGAACACCAGGTCGGCCGGGCCGGTGCCGAGTGGCGCCGGACCGGAGCACGCCACCGCGGTGGCGCGGGGCCGGACCCGCTCGTCGCCCACCCACCCGACGCCGGACACGGTCCATCCGGCGAGCAGCGGCCAGGGCACCCAGAGGGGCAGCGGCGAGTCGGCCGCGACAACTCGATCCCGAACGGAACTCAGGATTTCGGCGGATATTCGATCCGATACGAAAAAGGGGTCAACCTCGCCGCACCGGTCACACCGCCACTCCGAACTTGCCAGATCCGGCGGTCTGACGCCGCCGCTACATCGAGGGCACCGCGTCATCACGCCCACATGATTACGGTGCGTGATTCAAGAAAGATCGTCAAGCCGTATCGGGAGGAGACCCCGCGTATTGCCGAATCCAGGTGTGCATCGCGATACCGCTGGCAACTCCTGCGTTAATCGAGCGCGTCGACCCGTACTGGGAAATGGAACAGACGAGCGCCGCGGCCCGCCGCGCCGGCTCGGACAGGCCCGGACCCTCCTGGCCGAACAGCAGCACGCAGCGCCGCGGCAGGTGCACGGTCTCGATCGGCACCGAGCCGGGGAGATTGTCGATGCCCACGACCACCAGGTCGGCGCGCCGCGCCCAGGCCAGCAACGCCTCGACCGTCTCGTGATGACGCACGTGCTGGTAACGGTCGGTCACCATCGCGCCGCGCCGGTTCCACCGCCGCCGCCCCACGATGTGCACCTCACGCGCGAGGAACGCGTTGGCCGTGCGCACCACGGTGCCGATGTTGAGATCGTGCTGCCAGTTCTCGATCGCCACATGGAAGTCGTGGCGCCGGGCGTCGAGGTCGGCCACGATCGCCTCATGCCGCCAGTACCGGTAGCGGTCGACGACATTGCGCCGGTCGCCCTCCGCCAGCAGCGCCGGGTCGTAGCGGCCGTCGGACGGCCACGCGCCGGGCCACGGCCCGACCCCGACCTGCGCGCCGTCGTGCTCACTGTCCACCCCGCGAGCGTACGGGCGACAGCGCGCGGCTCAGTCGGCGAGCGCCGCGGCCAACTCGTCGAGGAAGCGTCCCTCGGCGAGGGTGACGGTGACGCTGCTGAGCCAGGACACGCCCCCGGTGCGGGCCGCGCCGCAGACCGCGGCGGCCACCTCGGCGAGCCAGGCGCGGTAACCCGCCGCGTCGACGTACCGGGCCTTGCGCTTGAGGAGGTCGTTGGCGTGCCGGCAGGCGTTCATGGTCTGCGCGATGCCGGCCTCGGGATCCAGGAAGGCCTCGGCGGAGGGCTCGGCGCGGTCGTCGGCCGCGTAGATCGAGGCCACCACCTCGCGGACGAGCCGGCTGGGCGACGATCGCCCGGCCGCGATCGCCTCCAGGCCGGCGAGGCCCTCGGCGACCGTACGATCCGGGGGGTCGAGCTCGGCCGACGTGGCCGCGATCACGACCCGGCGGGGCAGCGTGACGAGCAGCTCCCACTCGTCACGCTCGAAGGCCAACGCGACGGGCGGCTGGGCGGCGGAAGACTCCTGCGACATGGCGACCTCCCACCGCCAGCATAAGCCTGCTGAGCTGCTCGCATATGAGCTCGGCTCAGCCAGCTGGCTGGATCGTGCCGGCTTCGGTCGCGCCAGCGGCTCCGGCCTCACCCGACGAGCGCGCAGCTCCACCCGTCGTAGCTGCCGCCGTGGCGGTCCGCGGCCGTCTTCACCGACCAGGTGACCTCGTGGACGGCCGGCGGGCGCACGGGGTCGGTGCGCACCGCGGTGAGGGCGAACAGCCCTTCGTCGTCGCGCTCGACGCTGACGTCGAACCCGATCGTGCGCAGTTCGTCGGCCGCCCCCTGCGCCGGATCCGTGCCGTCGAAGTACGCCGTGTGGGTGAGCGGGCGCGGCGCGGCGAGCTGGTCGCCCTGCGCGTCGAGCACCGCGATGAGGGCCAGGTCGTTCACGATGTGCGCCTGCCGCTCGTCCGGGGCCAGCTCGTCGCGCACGAACGCCCACTGCGGGTCGTACTGCGTCGCCGTGCTGACGGACAGGAGCGGGCCGGCCGCCAGCGGGAGCGGGCCCTGCGGCTCGGCCGGCAGGTGCGCGGTGCTGCGGCGGGCGCCGCCGCCGGTGACCCGGCCGATCACCTGGCCGCCGAGGGCCTGCACGGCCGCGTCGAGGGAGCCGTCGAAGCGGTCGAGGTCGGCCTGGGTCGCCTCGTCGGGCATCCCGTCCGGCCCGGGTCGGTAGCGCGCCTCGACGTCGAGGCGGATCGGCAGTTCCGTCACCGGGGCAGCGGCGACCGCGCCGAGGTCGACAACGCAGATGTGGGGTTCGTCGGCGGGGTCGGCCGGGTAAGCCGCCCACTCCCGCTCCCACCGGGCCGACCGGCGGCCCAGGAGACGTCCGATGAGGCCCATGGTTCCTCCGGGGGGTGTGCGCCGGGTGTGCACAACCCCGGGAGTGTCGCAGACGGCGCGCGGGTGCCGAAACCCCGCAACCGGTAGGTCATGATGGTCGATCGGGCGATAGGGGGTCATCACTGACGGTTATCGTGACGCTCCGTGCGGACGAACCCACCCGTAGACGCAGCAAGCGGCGGGGCCCTCCCCGGCACCCGCCGCCTACGCTTGTGAAAGTCATTCTGTCGGCCCTGGTCACAGTCTGTGAAGAGCAACCAGGGAGACCTGAGTCACAGTTATTCAACCGTTACTGAATCATGGGTTTGCGCCTCGCAATTTGCACGGAGCGTGACCACATTCGACAGTGGGCCGACGGGGTGCGCGATCCGGCCGGTACGCTCATCGTCGCCATGGAGACCCTCACCCCCCTCGCCCGACGCAGCCGGGTCGCCGTCACGATCGCCGGCCTCCTGCTCCTGCTGGCGGGCACCCTCTGGGGCTCGGACGACCACTTCCCGTTCGGGCCGTTCAGCATGTACGCCGGAGTCAACCGGCTCGACGACCCCGCGCCGGACACCCGGGTCGAGGGCACGGACGTCACCGGGGCCACGGTCCTGCTGACCGAGGCCAACACCGGCATCAAGCGCGCCGAGATAGAGGGCCAGATCGACAAGCTGCGCAGCCAGCCCGCGCTGTTGGACTCGATCGCCGCGGCGTACGCCGACCGCAACCCGGCCGCGCCCGCGCTGACCGAGGTACGGGTCGTCATCCGCTGGCACGAACTGCGCGGCGGCAAGCCGACCGGCGTCTACCGGGATGAGGTGGCCTCGACATGGCAGCCGGCCTGACGCGATGGCTCACGGAGGCCGTACCCAAGGGGCGCGTGGCCGCCTTCCGCACGCTCGTCTACCTGTTCGTGGTCGGCGACCTCACGATCTTCACCCCGTGGGTGCGCGGCCACGCCGACGTGCCGGGCAGCCTCTACCAACCGTTGTTCGTCGGCCGCCTGCTGCACCTGCCCACCCCGACGTACGCCCTGGTCTGGTCGGTCTTCACGGCGCTCGTGGTCACCGCCGCCGTCGCCGCCACCGGCCGCGCGCCGCGCCTGCTCGGTTGGACGGTCTTCGCGCTGTACTTCGAGTGGATGATCATCGCGATGAGCTACGGGAAGGTCGACCACGACCGCTTCGCGTTCCTCGTCGCGCTCGCCGTCCTGCCCACGGTCGGCGCCGCCCGCCACGGCGACCGCGCCCTCAGCGAGCGCGCCGGCTGGGCCCTGCGGGTCACCCAGATCGCGGTCGTCGCGACGTACTTCCTGGCCGCGTGGGCCAAGCTGCGCTTCGGCGGCATCGACTGGATGTTCGGCTCGGTGCTCATGCGGGCGATCATCCGGCGCGGCACCTGGCTCACGGACTTCCTGACCTCGGCGCCCGGCATCCTCATCGCCGCACAGGTCGGCATCATGGCCTTCGAGCTGTTCAGTCCGCTGATCTTCCTCACCCGGGGGAGGTGGCGCACATACTTCGTGGCGTACTTCTACGGGTTCCACCTGGTCACGTTCGCGACCATCACGATCTCGTTCGCCCCGCACCTGGTGGCGATGACGTCGTTCCTGCCGCTGGAGCGGGTGCGCCCGATCGTGTGGGCCCGCAGGGCGCTAGGCCGACGTCCGGCCGACGCCGATGCCGGTGATGCCGGAGGCGTCGAGCCGGGGACGGGCCGGGCCGGGGGTGGCCGGCGCACTGTCGGCGGTGGTGGCCCGCAGCCGGATCCGCTCGGCGTTGGGCAGGGCGCAGGCGGCGGTGCCGCCGGGCATCCGGTCGCGGTGGCGGGCGATGAACCGGTAGACCGGGTTGGCGGCGGCCAGCACGGGCCGGACGCCCAGCACCCGGCCGAGCCCCGCCCAGACCCCGCCTGAGCTGCGCAGCAGCGCGGCGATCGCGGCCGGGCCGCTCACGTGCGCGCTGCGGCCCGCGGCGTCGCTCGTCACCCACTGCACGGCCGCGTCGCACTCGTCCTCGGTCAGGCCCAACGCCTCGATGTCCACATGCTGCCACGCGGCGACGTGCGCCGGGGTCGGGATCCGGCGCAGAATGAACCGTGCGCAACTGCTGCAGAACGCGCAGTCGCCGTCGTACACGAAAACGGGCTGGCCGTGGGTACTCACGCATCTATCTTGCCCCGTACGACGCGCCGCGGCACCCAGGGTGACCCGCGGCACATCGCGGCGCCGCCGGGCCCGTGACGGGGAATGTCCGGCGCGATCGGGCGGTTGACACCCACGTGGGCCGACGAGCCGGTCCACGCCGGACAACGAGCGGAGACACACGTCATGGCGACCACGGAGCTGACTGACGCCAACTTCGAGAAGGTGACCAGCGGCGAGGGCATCGTCCTCATCGACTTCTGGGCCGACTGGTGCGGCCCGTGCAAG
Organism: Luedemannella helvata; assembly: GCF_039528415.1. Lineage (NCBI taxonomy): Bacteria > Bacillati > Actinomycetota > Actinomycetes > Micromonosporales > Micromonosporaceae > Luedemannella > Luedemannella helvata. Next base: position 358 of record NZ_BAAALS010000057.1, on the reverse strand, counting down.
CGGTTCGCCCCGACCTACGAGAAGCTGTCCGAGAAGCACCCGGACATCGTCTTCGGCAAGCTCGACACCGAGGCCAACCCGAACACGGCGCGCGAGTTCAATATCCGGTCGATCCCCACGATCATGATGGTCCGCGACGGCGTGATCGTGCACTCGCAGGCCGGCGCGCTGCCGGAGTCGATCCTCGAGGCGCTCATCAAGCAGGTCCGCGAACTGGACATGGACGAGATCCGCGCGAAGCTCGCGACCGCCTGACCGGGCGGCCCCCAGGCCCGAAGCGCACCTTCAGCGATGCCGCTGAAGGTGATGCTCCTATGGTTTGTCAACGGTGAGGGCGTGGTGGATTTCGCGTGCGATG
>NZ_BAAALS010000056.1:0-11644 GCF_039528415.1 Luedemannella helvata | reverse complement strand
CGGCGGCACCACCCCCACCACCAGCAGCGGCGGCGGCGGCAACACCGGCGGCAGCAGCGGCTGCACCGTGAGCGTCACGCGCGCCGACGAGTGGTCGGACCGGTTCAACGTGAACCTCGCCGTCAGCGGCAGCAACAGCTGGACCGTCGGGATCAACCTGGGCAGCGGCCAGAGCCTGCAGAACAGCTGGAACGCCAACGTGACCGGCTCCTCCGGGACGCTCACCGCGACCCCGAACGGCTCCGGCAACACCTTCGGCATCACCCTCTACAAGAACGGCAACAACAACACGCCCACGGCCACCTGCAACAGCTCAGGCGGTGGGGGCACGACGCCCACGACCTCCGCACCGACGACCACGAGCAGTGGCGGCGGCGGTGGCGGGTCCAGCTGCTCGGCCGGCTACGTCGCCCTGACCTTCGACGACGGGCCGAACACGGGCACGACCAACCAGCTCGTCAACACCCTGCGGTCCAACAACGCGACCGCGACGGTCTTCCCGACCGGCCAGAACGCCCAGAACAACCCGTCGCTCATGCAGGCCTACAAGAACGCCGGCCTGCAGATCGGCAACCACAGCTGGGACCACCCGCACCTGATCAACATGAGCCAGTCCGACATCCAGTCGCAGCTCTCCCGGACCCAGCAGGCCATCCAGCAGACGGCCGGCGTCACCCCGACGCTGTTCCGCCCGCCGTACGGCGAGAGCAACCAGACGCTCCGCAACGTCGAGTCGTCCCTCGGCCTCCGCGAGATCATCTGGGATGTCGACTCGAACGACTGGAACAACGCCAGCGCCGACGCGATCCGGCAGGCGGCCAGCCGCCTGACCAACGGCCAGATCATCCTCATGCACGACTGGCCGGCCGCGACGCAGCAGGCCCTGCCGAACATCCTGCAGGACCTGCGCAACCGCAACCTCTGCACCGGGCACATCTCGTCCAGCACGGGCCGGGCCGTGGCGCCCAGCAACGCGGGCGGGGGCGGCACCACGCCGACCACCTCGTCGGGCGGCGGCAGCAGCTGCTCCGTCAGCGTCACCCGCGCCGAGGACTGGAACGACCGCTTCAACGTGACCCTGTCGGTCAGCGGCAGCAGCTCGTGGACCGTCCGGATCAACCTGGGCAGCGGCCAGAGCCTGCAGAACAGCTGGAACGCCAACGTCTCCGGCACCTCGGGCACGCTCACCGCGACGCCCAACGGGGCTGGCAACAGCTTCGGCATCACGCTCTACAAGAACGGCAACAACAACACGCCTACGGCCTCCTGCGCGTAGCGCTCACGCACAACGGTCGGGGGTGTCGGCGTCAGCCGGCACCCCCGGTCCGCGTCAACGGCCCTGCTCGGCCAGCGGCGGGACGGCCTCGCCGGCGGGCGGCGGCGGGGGCGGCGTGCCGTCGCCGAACGGGCGCCCGCCCAGCTCCTCGCGGCCGTGCGGGGTCAGCCAGCCGTCCAGTGCCGGCCCGGCCGGCACGATCCCGGTCGGGTTGATGTCGCGGTGCACGACGTAGTAGTGCCGCTTGATGTGGTCGAAGTCGATCGTGTCGCCGAAGCCGGGCGTCGTGAACAGGTCCCGGGCGTACGCCCAGAGCACCGGCATCTCGGTGAGCTTGCTCCGGTTGCACTTGAAGTGCCCGTGGTAGACGGCGTCGAACCGGACGAGCGTCGTGAACAGCCGCACGTCCGCCTCGGTGATGGTGTCGCCGACCAGGTAGCGCTGCCGGGAAAGCCGCTCCGACAGCCAGTCCAGCGCGGTGAACAGCCGGTCGTAGGACTCCTCGTAGGCCTCCTGCGCGCCCGCGAAGCCGCACCGGTACACGCCGTTGTTGACCTCGGTGTAGACCCGCTGGTTCACCTCGTCGATCTCGCCGCGCAGCGCGTCGGGGTACAGGTCGGGCGCGCCCGGCCGGTGGTACGCCCACCACTGCGTGCTCAGGTCGAGGGTGATCTGCGGGAAGTCGTTCGTGACCACCTGGCCGGTGGGCACGTCCACGATGGCGGGCACGGTGATCCCCCGCTCGTACCCCGGGACGCGGGCCTCATAGGCGTCGCGCAGATGCGTGATGCCGAGCACGGGGTCGCGGCCGTCCGGGTCGAGGTCGAAGGTCCAGCTGCGCTCGTCGTGGGTGGGGCCGGCGACACCCATGGAGATCACGTCCTCCAGGCCGAGCAGCCGGCGCACGATGATCGCCCGGTTCGCCCACGGGCAGGCGCGGCTCACGACGAGCCGGTACCGGTCGGGCTCGACCGGGTACCCGTCCTTGCCGTCCGTGGTGATGCGGCTGGTGAGGTAGCGCCGGTCGCGCTCGTAGGCGCCGCCCTGGTTGACGTAGACCATGAGACGGCCACTACCCGCGCGGAGCGCTCCTCGAACCCGGTACGAGAGGTCTCCGCCAGCTGACCGTCGTCGCCGGGCCGCTCGGAACAGGCTGCGCACCACCGTCCGACGCCGTTGGCGTCCGGCTGTGCACAGTAGATCGACAGTTACCGCGGCAGCACGGTCAGTACCCGCACGATGTAGTCGCGAAAATCGTTCATGAAGGCCGCGAGGAAGTCCTCGGTCCCCTTGTTCGTGACGGCGCCGTCGCCCGGGAACAGCTCCGGGGTGTACCTGATGTACGCCTCCGGCGAGGTCATCTGCCGCGCGTTGCAGAAGCTGAGGACGGCCCGCAGGCTCTGCTGCGCCAGCGCCGTGCGGATCTCCCCCGTGGACGCACCGATCATCGCGGTGGGCATGTGGTCGAACGAGTTGCGCCCCCACGGCCGCGACGCCCAGTCGATCGCGTTCTTGAGCGCACCCGGAATGGACCGGTTGTACTCGGGCGTGACGAACAGGATCGCCTGCGACCGGCCGATCGCGTCCTTCAGGTCGAGGCCCGACCGCGGATAGTCCGCGTCGTAGTCGGGGCTGTAGAGCGGCAGGTTGCCGATCGGGATCTCATGGAACGTCAGGTCGTCCGGTGCCACGCGCAGGAGCACCTTCGACAGCTCCCGGTTGATGGAGGTCGACGACAGGCTGCCGACGAAATATCCGACCGAATAGGTACCCATCACCCGATTATCGGCCTCTGCCGGCGACCACGCGGGCGGAGGCCGATAATCGGACCGGGTGAGGCTGGGCGCTTCGCCGCGCCCAGCCTCACGTGCTTACGAACAGGCCGAACCGTTGAGCCGGAACAGTTCCGGCGCCGGGTTGGCGCCGCCCGCGCTCGTGCCGCGCAGCCCGATCAGGAGTGACTTGCCGGGCTTGAGTTGGTCGCCGCCGGCGAGAGTCACCGTGGCCCCCGCCTGGCTCGCCCTGGCGCCCTGCGCGGCCTCGACCCGCTGGCCGCCGACGAACGCGAACGTCAGCTCCCAGCCCTTCAGCGTGGCCGGGCCGGTGTTGCGCACCTCGACGGCGGCGACGAACCCGGTGCCCGAGGGCAGGGCCGTGTAGTGCACGTGGCAGGCGTTCGCCCGGGGCGCCGCCTCGCCGTTGTCCTGGTCGGCGACGAAGCTCGCCGCCCAGGCCAGCGTCGACATCCAGTTGATCGCGATCTCGTTGGTCGCGTACGACTGGGCGTCGTCGATGCTGCACCACTGCGGCCGCGACTCGCAGCCGGCCAGCTTGTCGGCCGCGGTCGAGTCCCACGTCGAGGCGTACGAGTTCGGCCCGCCGCCGATGCTGCCGGGCGGTGGCGGCGGCAGGTCGTCGTCGATCGAGTTCGCGAACCAGCGGTGGTACTGCCGGTGCGTGTCGACCTCGCCGTACCCGGTGATGTACGACCGGTTCAGCGCGTTGCGGCCGAGCAGGTAGTCCATGCCCGAGAGGACGGCGTCGCGGAACTTCATGTCGTTCGTCAGGTCGTACGCGGTCGCGATCACCTGCAGGTTGTTGAGGACCAGGCCGTTGGAGCCCCAGTCGAAGGCGTTGCCGGGCGGGGCGTACGCCAGCGACCACGGGCTCGCGGTCACGTTGGCCAGGTACCTGCGCGCCCCGTCGACGACGGACCTACGTACCCGGTCCCGGTCGGGCAGCGCGTTCGGCACGGTCGCCAGTTCCAGCCGCGCGAGCTGCGCCCGCTGCTGCCAGTCGAAGCCGGTCGCCACCCACACGTCGGCCGCGTGCAGCGGCGAGGCGCGCACCGCGTCCGCGAACCGCTTCTCGCCGGTGGTGAGGTACAGCTCGGCGGCCGCCCAGTAGAACTCGTCGGTGACGTTCGTGTCGTCGTACGGGCCGCCGCCCGCGTCGCCGCCGCCCGGCGCGTACAGGGCGGGATTGGCCAGTGCCGCGTCGTACGCCTTGCGGGCGGCGCGCAGCGCGCGGGTCGCGAACGCCTTGTCGTACGGGGCGTACAGACGCGCCGCCTGGGCGGCCGTGGCGGCCAGGTTGAGCGTGGCGGCCGTCGACGGCGGGTGCAGGTAGCGCGTCTTGTCGCCGGCCGACGGCAGCATCGGGTAGCCGGCCCACGATTCGTCGTGCATCTTGTGGTGCGCCATGCCGGCCAGCGGCTTGCCGTCGGGGACCTGCATCTTGAGGATGAAGTCCAGCTCCCACCGGGCCTCGTCGAGGATGTCGGGCACGCCGTTGCCGCGCTCCGGCAGCCGTACGGTGCCGTCGCCGAGCTTGTCCGCCTGGGCGCTGCGCGCGGTCTTGGTCCGCTCGAAGGCGCTCATCAGCTGGTACGCGGCGATGCCGCCGTTGACGACGTACTTGCCGAAGTCACCGGCGTCGTACCAGCCCCCGGTCACGTCGAGCGCGTAGTCGCACGTGCCGGGCAGGCACGCGACGCTCAGGTCGCCCTTGTTGGGCGCGACCCCGACGTGCCCGGCCGGCCGGGCGTACCCGGGCGCGACGCTGTCCTTGATCTCGATGCCGCTGCGCTGCGGGTAGAACGCCGACAGCGTGTCAGCGCGCAGCTTGTCGTAGGCGGCCGGGGAGATGTCGAACGGGTGGCTGGTCTCCCCGTCCGCGACGAGGGTGAACCCGGTCCCGGCCTTGGTGTACGCGCTGAAGCTGATCGTGTGGGTGGCCACGCCGGACGACGCGTCCACGCCGGCCGGCTTGCTGCGGCCCCGGTGGACGACCTTGCCCTTGGCGTCGCGTAGCTCGAACGCGATCCCCGCCGGCCGGTCCGTGACCAGGGTGGCGTTCTTGGGCCCGTGCGGCAGGTACCCGACCTGGTTCACGCGCACGCGCGGCCCGGTGTCCGGCACGTACGGCGGTTTGACGACGCCACCGACGAGGGAGACGTTGTCGAAACAGAAGGTGGCGTCCTCGTCGTCGCCGCCGAGCTGGAAGGCGAACTGCCCGGACGGGTTGGTCTCCTGCGCGGTGAAGAAGAACTCGTACGCCGTGGGGGTCGCCCCGATCGGCTCCTCGGGCCGGGCACCCAGCGACTCAAGGTACGTCGTGGCGTTCTGCACCAGGATGCGCGGCTTAAGCGGCACGGTGGAGTGGGCGGTGAAGGTGAGCCGGTAGTCCTCGCCCGCCGTGAGGTTGAGGTGGTCGCGCCCCACGATGGAGTCCCACGGGTTGACGAGCCCGCCGGGTACGGGCACGCAGGCCTCGCCGTTCACGATGCTCAGCGGCGAGTTGCCGGTGGACCACCACTCGCCGACGCCGTCGTCGAAATTTCCGTCCGGTATCTGTTCGACCGGGTCGGCGTGGGCGGGGACGCCCACGCCGACCCCGGCGGCGGTGAGCGCCACCGCCATCGCCGCGGCGACGAGCCGCCGGCCATGCCACTGTCCTGGCAAGATCTCTCCCTTTCGCGGACGGATGGACGGCAAGGACGCGGCCATCCATCGATGATCATTGCTCTGAGTGAGCCGACGATAACGGCGGGCGGCGGGCTCCGTAACGACCGTGGCCGCAGTCGTGGGAATCATGGCCTGGCCTGTGGGACGGGCCGCCCGCGACACTGTGCACTGTGGAGCCCCGCCTGATCGTCCTCGTCGCCTATCCGGGGGTGCAGAGCCTCGACCTGTGCGGTCCGCTCGATGTCTTCGCGGGCGCCCAGCGCCTCATCGACCACACAGGGCTGCCGGACCGGGGCTACCGGATCATGGTCGCGGGACCGACCGCCGAGCCGCTGCGCACGGACTCCGGCCTGCGGGTGACCCCGGACGCCGCGCTGGCCGACGTACCCCGGCAGGTGCACACGCTGATCGTCGCGGGCGGCGCGACCGCCACCTATCCCCTCGGCGACCAGGCCCTGATCCACTGGCTGCGCGAGCGCGCCCCGGCCGCCGAGCGCGTCGCCGCCGTCTGCACCGGGTCGTTCCTGCTCGCCCAGGCCGGGCTGCTCGGCGGGCGCCGGGCCACCACCCACTGGGCGGCCGCCCGCGAATTCGCGCGGCTCTACCCCGACGTCGCCGTGGACGCCGACCCGATCTACATCCAGGACGGCAACGTCTACACCTCGGCAGGCGTCACCTCCGGCATCGACCTGTCGCTCGCGCTCGTCGAGGACGATCTCGGCGGCCGGGCCGCCGCGCACATCGCCCGCTGGCTCGTCATGTTCCTGCGCCGCCCCGGCAGCCAGGCACAGTTCAGCGCCCACCTCGCCGCCCAGACCGCCGACCGGGCGCCCATCCGCGACCTGCAACTGTGGCTCGGCGACAACCTCGACCAGCAGCTGACCGTGAAGACGATGGCCGCCCGGTCGCGGATGAGCCCGCGCCACTTCTCCCGGGTGTTCCAGGCCGAGATCGGCCAGACGCCGGCCCGCTACCTGCAGACGTTGCGCCTGGAGGCGGCCAAGCGGCGGCTGGCCGAGTCCGACCTCACCGTGGAGAAGGTGGCCGTCGACTGCGGCTTCGGCACGGCCGAGACGCTGCGCCGCACGTTCATCGACGCGCTCGGGGTGTCGCCGTCGGAGTACCGGCGGCGCTTCCGGTCCGCGGCCGCGCCGTGACGGTCAGCGGCGGCGGGCCACCATGACCGCGTCACCGATGGTGATGTCGCGGCCCTCGGCGTCGGTGACCGTACGCGGCCGGTACTCGGCCACCACGATCTCCCACGCGGCCGGGTCGAGCGCGCCGGCCACGTCGCCGGCCGTGAACATCATGTCGGGGAAGTGCGCCCGGTGGGCGGTCGTGTGCAGGTCGGACGGGTCATGCCCGACGATGAGCAGCGTGCCGCCGGGCGCCACGGCCTCGGCGAGGCGCGCGTACAGCTCCGCGCGTGCCTGCGGTGGCAGGTGCATGTACTGGGCGGTGACGAGGTCGTAGGACGCCGGCTCGGGCGGCGTCACGCGCAGGTCCGCCTCGACGAACTCGATCGTGTCGACGCCGGCCTCCGACGCGTGGGCGGCGGCCCGCTCCAGCGCCGTTGAGGAGATGTCGACCGCGGTCACCCGCCAGCCGCGCCTGGCGAGCCAGACGGCGTCGGCGCCCTCGCCGCAGCCCACGTCGAGGGCCCGGCCGGGCGCCAGGTCGGCGGCCTCCGCGACGAGCTGTGAGTTCGGGTTGCCGCTCCAGATGGTCGGCTTGGCGCGGTAGCGCTCCTCCCAGGCCTCCCGCTCGAACATGGTGTGCACCTGGTGCCGGTACTCATCCACCGCGGCCCGCGTGTCGGCGGCCACCAGGTCGGCGTTGATCGCGGCGCCGGCGGCCACTCCCGACGCGGCCGAGGCGATGACGGTGGCGGCCAGGTCGGTGACGTTGCCGGCCACCCACACCCCGGGCACGGCGGTGGCACCCATGGCCTCGGCCGGGATGCGGCTGCCGTAGACGCGACCGTCGACCACCAGGTCGGCCGGTTCGAGCCCGAGGTCGGCGAACACCTGGGAACGCGCCACGAACCGGGGGGCCACGACGAGCGCGTCCAGCTCGACGACCGCGCCGCTGTCGAGGCGTACCCCGGAAAGCTTGTCCGAGTCGACGAGCAGGGACCCGATCCGCTCGCGCACCACCGGGATCGCGCGGGCGGCCAGCGCCTCGGCGGTCGCCGCGTCAGGCGCCGGCCCTCCGTGCAGGAACAGCAGGACGTGCGGGGTCAGCTGCCGCCACAGGTGCGCCTGGTGCACGGACGCGATGACGCCCACCCGCTGGTCGCGGGTCTCCCACCCGTGGCAGTACGGGCAGTGCAGCACGTCGCGGCCCCACCGGTCGGCGAGGCCGGGGATGTCCGGCAACTCGTCGACGAGCCCGGTCGCGACGAGCAGCCGCCGGGCCCGCACGGCGCGGCCGTCGGCCAGGGTGACGACGAAGTCGTCGGCCCGCCCGGCGACGGCGGCGACGCGGCCGTCGACCAGCTCGCCGCCGTAGTGGGCCAGCTCGTCGCGGCCGGCGGCCAGCAGGTCGGCGGGCGGCGTGTTGTCGCGGGTCAGGAAGTTGTGCATGTGCCCGGCCGGGGCGTTGCGCGGTTTTCCATCGTCGATCACCAGGACCGACCGGCGGGAGCGCGCGAGCGCGACCGCGCCGCTGAGCCCGGCCGCGCCGCCGCCGACCACCACCACGTCATAGGTCTCGTTCATGCTGTTCACCGTGCCTCGCCCCGGCCAGTATCGGCAAGTATTGTTGCCGGTATGGCAATGTCCCAGGTCGGCTCCCACCTGCGCGCGCTGCGCCAGGAGCGCGACATCACGCTCGCCCAGCTCGCCGAGACGACCGGCATCTCCGTCAGCACCCTGTCCCGGCTGGAGTCCGGCCAGCGCAAGCCGACGCTGGAGCTGCTGCTGCCGCTCGCCCAGGCATACCAGGTGACCCTGGACGAGTTGGTCGACGCGCCGGACACGGGCGACCCGCGCGTGCACTCCCGGCCCATCACCCGGCACGGGGCCACGTTCCTGCCGCTGACCCGCCGGCCGGGCGGCGTCCAGGCGTACAAGCAGATCATGCCGCCGCGCGCCCCCGCCGAGCTGCAGACCCACGAGGGGTACGAGTGGATGTACGTCCTGTCCGGGCGGGTACGGCTGCAGCTCGGCGAGCACGACCTGATGCTGGGCCCGGGTGAGGTCGCCGAGTTCGACACCCGCGTGCCGCACTGCGTCTCCAACCCCGGACCGGAGCCGGCCGAGCTGCTCAACCTGTTCGGCCCGCAGGGCGAGCGCATCCACGTGCGCGCCCGGCCCAAGCGGGCGGACTAGGGCCACATCGGACCCCTGTTGACCCCATCACCGGCGAGTCTTAAGTTTATCGATACGACAAACTTCGATCGCGGTTGTCCGGACCGTCCTCCTCCCGGTTCCTGCTGGCCCCTGTCCACCGACGAGCCGTGCGCCCCCGGCAACCATTCGTGGAAGGTCACAGCCATGCCAAGACGTACTCCTGCCCTGGTGGCCGGGGCGGCGGCCCTCACGCTCGCCACCGGGGCCGGCGTCCTCGCGGCCCTGCCCGCCTCCGCCGCCGCCGGCTGCCGCGTCTCGTACGCGGTCGCCTCGCAGTGGCCCGGCGGGTTCGGCGCCAATGTCTCCATCACCAACCTCGGCGACCCACTCTCCTCCTGGACCCTCGTCTGGTCGTACTCGTCCGGCCAGACGGTGACGCAGGCGTGGAACGCCACCGTCACCCAGAACGGCGCGCAGGTCACCGCGCGCAACGTGGACTACAACGGCTCGCTCGCCACCAACGCGAGCGCGTCGTTCGGCTTCAACGGCTCGTGGAACAACAGCGCCAACCCCGCGCCGACGAGCTTCACCCTCAACGGCACCGCCTGCACGGGCGGCGTGTCGGGCTCATCCGCCGCGCCCACCACCCGGCCCGCCACCACGACGCGGCCGCCGGCCACGACCCGGCCGCCGACCACGGGCACGACCGGCGTCCCGTCGGACGCCGTCTGGGTCGCCTCCGGGCAGTGGGATAACTGGCAGAGCGACGGGTACACGGTCTACAACAACATCTGGGGCTCCGGCGCGGGCAGCCAGACCATCTGGGCGCGCACGCCCACGAACTGGGGCGTCATCGCCAACCACCCGATGACCTCGGGCGTGAAGTCCTACCCGCACACCGTGCGCGGTTCGGTCAACAAGACCCTCAGCTCGATCAACACCTTGACGAGTTCGTTCAACGTGAGTGTGCCGGGCAGCGGCAACTACGCCACCACGTACGACATCTGGGCCAACAACTGGGCGTACGAGGTGATGTTGTGGATGAACTACAACGGCGCCGTGGGCCCGATCGCGGAGTCGTACGACGCGAACGGGGCCGTGCCCGCGTTCCGCAACCTGAGTTTGGGCGGGCACACGTGGAACGTCTACCGGGGCAGCAACGGCGCCAACGCGGTGTTCTCGTTCCTGCGGACCAGCAACACCAACTCCGGCACCGTCGACGTCCGGGCCATCCTCAACTGGCTGCGTACCCAGGGCTGGTGGGGTGACGTGAACGTCGGCGAGGTGCAGTTCGGCTTCGAGATCAGCGGGACGAACGGCTCGGCCGCGTTCACGGACAACAGCTACACCCAGACGATCAACTAGTCCCGCTCAGCTGACACAGAACGGCCCGGCAGCCAGCGTGGCTGCCGGGCCGTTGCCCCTCCGCACGAGGCTCTTCTATTGCCCTTACGGGCTGGTGCAGGTCGCTGTCGGGGCCGAGTTGGCGCCGTTCCACGTGCCGAGGAAGCCGAACGTGGTCGAGCCGTTGGCACCGACGCTCCCGTTGTACGAGGCGTTGCGTACCGTCACCGGCGATGAGGTGCCGTTCGCGACGCCGTTCCAGACCTGGGTCAGCGTCTGGCCGTTGCTGAAGGTCAGCGTCACGGTCCAGCCGTTGAGCGCCGCGTTGCCCGCCCGGACGGTCACCTCGCCCTGGAAGCCGCCCGGCCAGGAGTTGACCTGCGTGTAGGTCGCGGAGCAGGCGCCCACCGGGCCGCCCGTGGTGGGGCCAGCCGTCGTCGGACCCGCGGTCGTCGGACCGGCCGTGGTCGGACCCGCGGTGGTCGGACCCGCGGTGGTCGGACCCGCGGTGGTCGGACCCGCCGTCGTGGGCTGCGCGCTGGTCGGGATGACCACGTCGGGCGCCACGGCCCGACCGGTCGACGGCGAGATCATGCCCGGGCACATGTTGCGGCTACGCAGGTTCTGCGCGATCTGCGGGATCGCGCCGACCGTCGTGGCGTACTGGTCGTGCATCAGGATGATCTGGCCGTTCTGCAGGTTCGACGCGGCCTGCACGATCTGCGTCGTGCTGGCGCCGTTCCAGTCCTGCGAGTCCACGTCCCAGATGATCTCGGTGAGGCCGAGCTGCTGCTCGACCGCCTTGAGGGTGGCGTTGGTCTCGCCGTACGGCGGCCGGAACAGTCGCGGCGTCGTGCCGGTCAGCTGGGTCAGCACGTTCTGCGTCTGCTGCAACTCAGACTGGATGGCCGACTGACTCATGTTGATCAGGTGCGGGTGCGTCCAGCTGTGGTTGGCGATCCAGTGCCCGGCGTTGCGCAGCGCCGTCACCAGCGACGGGTTGTTCTGGGCGTTCTGGCCGACGAGGAACATCGTCGCCCTGATGCCCTGCTGCTGCAGCGCGTTGATGAGCGAGTTGGTGTTGCTCGGGTTCGGACCGTCGTCATAGGTCAGGCCGACATAGCCGCCGCTGCAGTTGGTCCAGCCGCTGCCGCCCGTGGTGACCGGCGCGCTGGTCGGCGGGCGGGTGGTCGGGGCGGAGGTGGTCGGGGTGGCGGAGTTCAGCGCGTTGAGGACTGAGGTGTAGGCGGCCTTCTTGTTGCCGT
>NZ_BAAALS010000055.1:0-12932 GCF_039528415.1 Luedemannella helvata | reverse complement strand
AGCTCCATGACCAACTCCTTGGCTCACAGAACGACATGGCTACGATCCGACTTCCGCGCGCGCGGTGGCCGAGCGCGCGTTGGACCAGGCCCGCGCCGTGGTGGACGCGGCGCGGGAGCGGATCGGGGCGTTCGCCCGCGACGCCTACCGGGGGCGCGAGGTCGAGCGGGCCAACGCGCTGCTGGGCGGCATCAAGCCGGCCGACTTCGTGATGGCGTTGGGCTACCTGGACCAGGTGTCGCAGCGACAGCGCGAGGCGCTGGACGCGGCGACCGCCGCCCGGCTGATGGCCAAGGAGAAGGAGGCCGTGGCGGTCGGGCGGGCCGAGGCCGCCGCGCGGGCCCGGCAGGCCGCAGCGGACGCGCTGGCCGATGCCCGCCGCACGGCGGTCGAGGCGCGCACCGCCGCGATCGAGCTCACGAAGCTGTCCCAGCGGCGGCAGCGGGCCTGGCGTTCGGCCCGGCGGGAGCGCTCGGCGATCCTGGCGCGCTACCGGGAGCTGCGCGCGGAGAGCGCGCGCATCGCGGCGCACATCCGGGGCATGGGTCACGGCCCGCCCGTCCTGCTGCCCGGCGGCCGGCTGCCGATGCCGGTGCGCGGGTGGAAGTCCAGCGACTTCGGCATGCGCTTCGACCCGTACTACCACGTGTGGCAACTGCACGCGGGCATCGACATCGCGGCCGGGGGCGGCGAGCCGATCCGCGCGGCCGCCAGCGGTCGGGTCCTGCGGGCGGGCTGGAACGGCGGGTACGGCAACTACACCTGCGTCTTCCACGGGACCCACAAGGGGCGCAGCCTCGCGACCTGCTACGCGCACCAATCCAAGATCCTCGTCGGCGTCGGGGAGTGGGTCAGCCGGGGGCAGGTGATCGGACGCGTCGGCACGACCGGCGCCTCGACAGGCAACCACCTGCACTTCGAGGTCCGGGTGGACGGCGCGCCCGTCAACCCGGTGGGGTACCTGCCCGCCTGCCTCTGCTGAGGGGAATCTGAGGCGACCCCGACCCGTTGCTCAGGTAGCATTTCCGGCTGGCCGTGAGCGAGGAGGTGAGGGCCGTGCCGAGGGAGCAGGGACGCAAGCTGATCGCGTCCAACAAGAAGGCGCGCCACGACTACGCCATCCTCGACACGTACGAGGCGGGCATCGCGCTCATGGGCACCGAGGTCAAGTCGCTGCGCGCGGGGCGCGCCTCCCTGGTCGACGCGTTCGCCCAGGAAAAGGACGGCGAAATCTACCTGTACGGGCTGCACATCCCGGAGTACGCGCAGGGCACCTGGACCAACCACGAGCCGCGCCGCACCCGCAAGCTGCTGCTCAAGCACGTCGAGATCGTCAAGCTGCTCACCAAGACCCGGGAGAGCGGCCTGACGATGGTGCCGCTGTCCATGTACTTCAAGGACGGCTGGGCCAAGGTCGAGATCGGCCTGGCGCGCGGCAAGAAGTCCTACGACAAGCGCCAGGACATCGCCAAGCGGGACGCCAACCGGGAGATCTCCCGGGAGCTGGGCCGCCGCCTCAAGGGCCGCGCCTGACGCTGGTTAGCCCCCGAGAGTGAACGGCGGTCGCGTGGACCGACCTCCGCGGGCCGTAACCCTAGATTCAGTGGTGTGGCGGAGATCATCCTTGATTTCTTCTACGCCCACCCCGAGGAGCGGGTGTGGCGTGGCCTCACGGACTCCGCCCAGGTCGCCCGGTGGCTCATGGAGAACGACGTCGTAGCCCGGCCGGGGCACCGCTTCCGGCTGCGTCCGGTCGGGCTGCCCGGCCTGGACGGGCTGCTGCACGCCGACGTCGTACGGGTGCGGCCCGGCCGCGCCCTGGAGATGATCTGGACCGCTCCGGACCTGCACCTCGGTGTCTCGTGGCGGCTGCACCCGGTGCCGGGCGGCACGGTCGTCGAGGTCCTCGTCACCGGGTATCTCGGCGCGGGCGGGCAGGCCCGCCGCCACCAGCTCTGCCGGGCGCTGCGGGAGGCGTTCGCCGGCCGCCTGCCGGAGGTGCTGGCCGGCCGGATACCGGGATGAAACTGTCGCCGGGACGCGTTACTGTAGATCGGGTCGCACGGAGGTCGTGCGACACACCAGGGGGTGACAGGTTTCGACTGCGGACGTGGATGCAGGTGAAGCGAGCCGAGGAAGCCGACGCCGTCTCGTTAATCGATGTCGGAAAAACACAAGCGCCAACTCTGTTAAGCGCTCCCAGCTCGTTCTCGCCGCCTGAGGCGAGTAACGGCTGTGTCGAACCGGACGTGCCTACGGTCCGGATCTCGGCATCATCTAAGTAGGCTGGCCAATTCGGCCCCGTCGCGGGGCTGATGCGGCGAGATTAATCGCGACTGAGCCCGTCACACCAACTCGCTCACGTGATTGGTGGGGCTGAGAAAGGCACAGTGAGCTGCGCTCGGAGAAGCCCTGTTGAGACGCCGGAGGACCCGGGTTCGATTCCCGGCACCTCCACTGGACGGAGAAGGCCCGCGACTGACGTCGCGGCCCTTCTCCGCATGTTCAGAGGATTCACAGCCGCCAGGGGTGGACACGCGGCGCGGACGAGTTCACCATCGGTGAGGAGCACACCACGAGCAGCCACGGGCCGTCCCGCGTGCGCAACCGCAGTGGCTCCCTGCGCACCCGGCGCCGGCCACCTGGTCGGACCTAGAGGAGGTGCGCCCATGCAGGTCCAGCCCGCCGGACTGTCCCGGCCCTGGTACGCCGCCACCGGCGGGGTAGGGCTCAGCGAGTCGATCCAGGCCTTCACCCAGGTGCTCCGCACGCCCGCCCCCGACTCCGGCTGGCGTAAGCACCTCAGCGGGCGGCTCGACCCGCTCCGGGAGGCGTTCGCCGAATACCGGGCGGCCACCGAAGGCGCGGACGGGCTCTACGCCCAGGTCGTCAGCGAGGCGCCCCGGCTCGCCCACGAGGTCGACGGCCTGGTCGCCGAGCACGGCGCCCTCGACCGCGCGATGGCCAACCTCGCCCGGCAGGCCGCCGAGGCGAGCGCCGACGCGGAAACGCTGCGGCGTGGCGCGCAGGACATGCTCAGCGGCCTCACCAAGCACCGCCAGCACGTCGCCGACGTGGTGTACACCGCCTACGCGGTCGACATCGGTGGGGAGTAGTCGCCGTCAGGCCGGCAGGTCGATGCCGTCCAGCGCCCGCCCGCACGGGCAGTCCGGCTCCGCCGGCAGCAGCGGCAGGGCGGTCAACAGCAGGTCGCGCAGGCGCTCCGTGTTCTCGCCGAACACCCGGAACACCTCTTCCTGGGTGACCCCGTGATCGCCGTCCACACCCGCGTCCAGGTCCGTGACGAGCGCCACGGACGTGTAGCAGAGCGCCAGCTCCCGGGCCAGAATCGCCTCCGGATGCCCGGTCATGTTGATGATCGTGCCGCCCATCGCGGTGTACGCCCGGGACTCCGCCCTGGTGGAGAACCGCGGACCCGGCACCACCACCATCACGCCCTCCGGCACGGCCGCGATGCCTGCGGCGGCGGCCGTACGCAGGACGGTCTGCCGCCCCACCGGGCAGTACGGGTCGGCGAAGTTCACATGCACCGCGCCGGTGTCGTAGAACGTCTGCTCCCGCCCCGTCCGGTCGATCAGCTGGTCCGGCACCACGAACGTGCCCGGCCCCAGCTCCGGCCGCAGGCCACCCACCGCGCACGGCGCGATGATCTGGCGGACCCCGATCGAGCGCAGCGCCCACAGGTTTGCCCGGTACGGGATTTTGTGCGGAGGGAAGCGATGGTCGCGCCCGTGCCGCGGCAGGAAGGCGACCCGCCGCCCACCCACGTCGGCTACCGTCACCGGGTCGGACGGCGGCCCGTACGGCGTCTCAACGACGTGTTCGGTGGCTCCGTCAAGCAACTTGTAGAGTCCCGAGCCGCCAATGACGGCGAGATCCGCGAGTGCACCCACGCGGAGACTCTAACCGTGGGGCACAACGCAAGCTATGGTGCGAGACATGCACCCGGATCCTGGCACCGCGCGCGAACCGGAGTTGACGAAGGGGCAGGCGATGAAGTCGCTGGTCGGGCAGCTGCTCGTGGCGACGCCGAACCTCCGCGACCCGAACTTCGAACGTACGGTCGTGCTGCTTGTGGCCCATGAGGCCAACGGTGCCCTCGGTGTGGTCCTCAACCGGGCCACCGAGGTCCCCGTCGGCGAGGTCCTCACCGGCTGGCAGGCGCTGGCCAGCGAGCCCGCCGTCGTCTTCGAGGGCGGCCCCGTGCAACCCGAGGCCGCCATCTGCCTCGCTCGCGCCCGCCCCGGGCTGGCCGCCGGCCGCAGCGGCTTCAGCCGCGTCGACGGTCTCATCGGCACCGTCGACCTCTCCGGCGACCCGGAGAGCTTCAAAGAAGATCTTCAAGAGGTACGCGTGTTCGCGGGCTACGCGGGCTGGGCCAGCGGGCAACTGGAGGAGGAGATCGCCACGGGCTCGTGGCTCACCTTCGCCTCCCTCCCCGGCGACGCCTTCGACCCCCGCCCGGACAACCTGTGGCAGATGGTCCTGAGGCGCCAGGGCGGCCTGATCGCGGCCGTGGCCCACTACCCGTCCGACCCGGCGCTGAACTGACACGAGGGATACCCGGTGTGAACCAGGGCGCCGGGGTGTGTACCATTGCGCGAGTGCCCGAGAGCGTTGTCGGGCGCTGGGGGGCCGTGGCGCAGCTGGTAGCGCACCACACTGGCAGTGTGGGGGTCAGGGGTTCGAGTCCCCTCGGCTCCACCCGTCTTGAACAGGCAATATCGGCCAGGGGCGATGATCTTGTGATCACGCCCCTGCTCACATTGATGCGTTAGCCTCATCTCCGTCGCCGCCGCGTGTGAGCACCGGGGAGAGGGTCCGTGAGCAGTTGGGTCAGTTTGCGAGCGCGCATTCAATGCGCGCCGAGACGCGATTGGTCTATTGCTCGATCTTCCGAAGCGCTCCCGCTAACGGCGGCCGGCCACGATGCGCGCCATGAGATCACGCCGAACAGGTTAAAAATAAAGCTAGGCCCACACCGTAGACGACGTCCTCCACGGGGATGGGAGCGCTGAAGACCTCCTCGATCTGGTACCTCACGAGCCGAAAGACCTCACCAAGTAGCTGACGCGGTCCCAGAGGCTCGAACGCTGACGGGGCGTGATCCCGTCGCGCTTGCGCCAGCAGTTGGGTGATCTCGGGGTGCAGTCCGCGCCGAGGATCGTTGTAGGCGAATACGAACGTCTGGAACTCGCCCGCACGCTTGGCCAAGGCGCCAGCCAGGTCGCCGGTGAACTTCTTCTTGACGTCGCGGGCACTGTCCGCGTCGAAGGTTTCCGGGGCGTAGCAGGCATACAACTTTCCGTCGTGAAGGCGCAAGCCGTCCGACGAAAGATCACCAATGTTCCCGTGCGTCCGGACCTCGACGAAGTCGGCGTACCGGGCAGTCATGATACGGACGAAGAAATCCTCAAACGCCGATCCGTTCAGGTCCGCCATCCGATCGCGGAACATGGTCTTTACGAACATGCGTTCCGTGAAGCTGAGGAGGTCTACCGAGCGGGTTGGCCAGTGCGTGGTTCGTCAGGCGGTTCTGGGCCGCGGGAGCGGGTCCATCGCACTGGTCGCGGACATAGGTGGTGCCAAATCGGCGGCGATGCGCTGGCTCAGGCGCCATCGCGCCACATTGCCTCAACTGACCGGATGTCGGCCCGCCGCCCACCCGAGACTGGCCCGTGCGCGTACACCATTCGCCACGGAGGGTGGGCACAATGTCACACTCGTTCCTCGGACGGCCGCTGGAGACATCGGCCTCCTACCTGGACAGCGCCGCGGCTGCCCGGGATCTGACGGACGCAAGGCTGCGTGACCGGGCGGCGACCTTCGGCCTGCGGTTGCTCGCCGGCCTGCTGGACGGCGTCGCGGCCGACCTCGCGTCCCGCGACCTCGCCGAGGTCGCCCTCGTCTACGACGCCCTGTCCGAACAGCTGGCCGACATCACCAAAGGCCCCGTCGAGGAGATCTACCTCGCCCTGGTGACGCTGTGCGAGGATCCGACGGCGCAGCGCCTCGTCCACAAGCTCCCGCCGCCGCCGCAGGCGCACATCGACAGCCTCCGCCAGACGGTCCTGCAGATCAAGGTGACCTACCTGGCGCCACGCGGCGGGGCGGCCCGGCGCGTCATCGAGCTGCTCTACCGGGTGGAGAACCAGCCCATGGCCCGCCGCATCGAGCACAGCTTCGAGTGGGAGGACCTGCCTGACGACGTGCGGGCGCACGTCATCAGGACCGACGAGCGCAAGCTCGCGTACCAGCTCTATCCACGTCCCGCCTGAGAAGCGAACCTGGGAGTACTCCACATGGTTGTTCCTCTTATCGCGTACATCGTGGCGGGCCTCGTGGCCGCCGCCCTCGTCGGCGTCGTCGTCGCCTACTGGCCGAAGATCATGGGCTGGGCGCGGGACAGCCTCCTACCCTGGGCCGACGAGCACTTGCCCGAATTCGCCGGGGTGATCCGTCAGGCGTTCCAGACCCTCGACAACGTCGTCGTCGAGGTACGCCAGGCTGTCCGCAGCGCGTGGCGGCGGCTGCGCAACGTCCTGCTCAAGGAGACCGCCGAGTTCGTGCAGCTGTTCAACCACGGCTGGGCCGTCGAGATCACCTCCTGGCTGGCCAACCGGCAGAACGCCGAGAAACCGGTCGTCAAGGTCGTCACGCAACAGCAGCTGGACTACGACGACCTGCCGCCCGACATTCGGGCACAGCTGATCCACGACGACCTCTCGGAGGGGTCGCTCGACGTGACCGCCGCCCGCGACCGGCTCCTCGAGAGTGCCTAGTCATGCGAAAGGGAGAAACTGTGCTGACCTGCGCTTTGGTCACCACCGTCATCGTCGTGGGCGGCATCCTCGTCCTGCGGCGTCACCGCAAGCGCCCGTCCCCCGGCTCCAGGAACACGTACCAGCTGGGCAAGGTCGTGCTCGATGCGTACGGGGAGGACTGGTCGACCCGCCTCGGCCAGCCGCTCACCGTGCTGCGCCGGGCCGCGCTGGGCGGCGGCGACCAGGAACTGCGGCAGGCGCTGGACAAGCTGGTCGGGCCCGTCGAGGTCGACTTCGACGGGGCGGCGAAGTCCGGCGGGTCCGTGCCGGTGACGGTGACGGTCGCGTACAGCGACGACCGTACCCAGTCGCGGGCCGAGATGATGCTGCCGTGGGACCTGGTTCCGGAGTTGGTGCGTGCGGACCTCATCCGCGGCCGCACCACGGTGTCGCAGACCTGGCGGGCCGCACCGGCCACCGACCAGGCCGGCTGAGGCGATCCGGATGATCTGGTTGGTAGTCGCGGCCATCGCGGCCGCTGTCGGGGCGGGCGCCGTGGTCGCGTTCTGGCCCACCATCGTCAACAAGCTGCAGGCCTGGTTGCGCGAGAACAACCTGACCAAGAGCGCGCTCGCCGAGGCGGTGGTGCGGCTGGACCGGATGGCCGGGCACGTACGGCGGATTCTGCGCGTACGCACCCGGGCGTACGGGGTGCAGAAGATCTCCGAGGAACAGCTCAGCCTCGACGACATCGACGACCCGCAACTGCGCGCCGAACTGGAACGCACCGGCAACGCTGAACGCGACGTCCTCCACCTTCTCGACTAGACCGAGCCGGAGACAACGACCATGCCCAACTGGCCCCAGGCACCCAGAACCGGCGAGGCGCCGGACCGTCGGCCGTCGAACCCGGCGCCCGCGGCAGCCGCTAAGGAACAGCCCGAGAACACGCCGCAGTTCATCGCCCGCAAGCCGCTACGGACGCTCGACGACCTGATCGTGTCCAGCGTGGTCATGCACCGCATCGACATCGCGCTCAAGCAGCTGACCCATCACGAAGCGCTCTATCACACGTGGAACCTCAAGAAGATCGACCCGTACCGGGCCGGAACGGCGGTCAACTTCTACGGAATGCCCGGTACGGGCAAGTCGCTCGCGGCGGAGGCACTGGCCGCGCAGGTCGCGCGACCCTTCATCGACGTCAACTACGCCGAAATCGAGTCGCGGTACGTGGGCGACACGCCGAAGAACATCGTGCGCTGCTTCGAGCAGGCCAGGGCCGCCAACGCGGTCCTCGTCTTCAACGAGGCGGACTCGATCCTCGGCAGCCGGCTGTCGAACGTGACGCAGAGCTCAGACCACAGCGTCAACGTCTCGCGCGCCGTCATGCTGTCGCAACTGGACGCGTTCGACGGCCTCGTGGTGTTCACCACGAACTTCCCCCGCAACTACGATGCCGCGTTCGTGCGCCGAATCCTCGTCCACGTCAAGTTCGAGCTGCCCGACCTGGCGACGCGCGAACGCCTGTGGGCGCAACTGATCCCGGACGAGATGCCCCGGGAGGCTTCGTTCAGCACGCGGGAGCTGGCCGCCGCGTCGGAAGGGCTCGCCGGCGGGGACATCGTCAACGCGATCAAGGCGGCCGGCGCGGAGGCGATCTCCCGGCCGCAGCCGGACCGGCACCTCACGATGGCAGACGTGCGACACGAGATCGAGTCGATCCGGCTGGCCAAGGCCGAGGTCGGCAAGCCCGCGCCGGGTCCGCGGGTCGTCTCGGTCGACGAGGTCGACAGCGTCCCGGAGGACTGACCGTCAGGCCGCGTCAAGGTCCTCGGCCAGGCGGACAAGTCCGTCCAGGTCGAGGACGTCGATGCGCCGGTACGACGTGCCGACGAGCTTCAGCTGCCGCAGGCGCACCAGCGCCCGGTGCACGCTGGGCTCGCCGGCACCGATGAAATCGGCGATGTCGAGTTGGGTCAGCGGCACGTCGATGGCGGTGCCGGCCGGGCTCGGGCGGCCGTACGTGACGGCGAAGTAGCTCAGGATGCGGATCACCCGCAGGTCCACGGACGCGCCGCCCAGGGTGATCCGCAGCGCGGTAGCCTGCCGCAATTTGGTGAGGACGCACTGCTGAAGAACGGTTTCGGCGCCCGGGTGTTCCGCGAGGAACGCCCGGAACGTGGCCTGGTCGAGGACGCGCGCGCGGGCCTCGGTCACCACCGCCACCGTGGCTGTACGGGGGCCGTCGTCCATCGCCGCGATCTCGCCGATCGGGTCGCCGGCCCCGCGGATGGCGAGCAGGTTCACCCGACCCTCGCGGGTGTTGCCGAGCACCTTCACGTACCCACCAAGAAGTATGTAGACGACCCGCTCGGGGCCGCCTTCGCGGGTCAGGACCTCGCCGGGCCCGTACGCGCGCAGGGTGCCGCGGCGGAGCAGATCGGCTCGCGCCTCGTCCGGTAGTTCGTGAAGGAAGGTGGCTTTGGGCCAGTCGGGCGTGTCCCGCATGCGTGTCACCTGTCGCTCAGTGAAGTGGACATCCATCACCCTGGCGCGACGATATGACGGGTGAGGATGCCCCGGATGAGCTGACCATTCGTTACCGCACGGATAACAGCCCGTATTGCTGCCTGCTCGGGTATGCACCGTCAGGTGCTCGGACGCCACAACCGGTCGAACGCCCGATCCGCATCAGGCAGACGGTTGTCCACCCGATGGCCATCCACAGTGGCCGAATAGGTAACTTGGGTGCCCATGAGCGGCCCGGCGCCGGTCACTGTGCCGTGCACCCCGCTTCCGTCGAATCTCAGGCGCAACCGCGCGGCCACGGCTGCGACGGGCATCGGCACGGTGAGCCAGTCCCGGCCAGGTGGCGGCTTCGGCTCCGCCGTCCACGTGATCGTCATCGACCCGGCCGGAGCGTCCAGCTGGGCGGTCAGCTCCTGGCCGGTGTACGCGATGGCGTAGCGCCCGCCGCCCGGCGCGGCGACCTCGCTGCTGGCGAGCCAGGTGAGGTCGCCGACGCGGTTCTCCTCGCCGCCGGCGATGTTGATTTCGACCGGGTCGGCGCCGGCCGCCGGCAGCAGGTCGATCTCGGCGGGCACATCGGCGAAACTCACGCCGCCCACGGTGCCGCGCAGGAGCGCGCGGTACGTGGTCGGCAGCCCGGTCTCGCCGCGGCCCTCCAGCCCGGACAGCTCGGTGAGCCGCTGAGCGACCTCCACGACGCTGGCCCCGGCGGGGGTGTTCGCACGCGTCTCGTACGTCATGGCCAGAGCCCAGCCGTCGGCATCCGGCACCAGCTGTCCGGAGATCCCGACGGCGACCGACGGCACCCGACCCATCGCGGCGAACGACAGCCCGACACCCTCCGCCCAGTATTCCCCGGGCAGCGGGAACAGGTCGTCGCGCGCCAGCCCTGGGAGGGGCACCACGAGCAACCGCCCGTCCGGGTGCAGCCACCACTGCGTACCGCCGAAGATGCGCGCCACCTGCCCCGGGTCGCGCCTGCCCTGGCGAACGGTCACCTGGACGGGACCGGTACCGCCGAGTCGCCGCACGCGTTCCGTAGCTGACATCCGTGGAGTAGAGCACAGGATTGGGACGACGATGCACTCGTCCGATGCCATGGTCGAACGACCCGGCTGTCCACTTAGTGCGAAGAGCCGATGGTCGCTGCCCACCGTTGTGAAGTGCCCTGAAGATTTCGGACAGCGACCCTCAAATCGGGTCGTTGATCTTTCGGAGGAATCAGATGGCACGAGCGAAGAAGACCTTCACCCCGGCCTACCGCGACGAGGCGGTGAAGATGGTGATCGAGACGTCGCGTCCGGTCGCGCAGGTCGCCCGGGAGTTGGGCATCAACGAGGGCACCCTGGGCAACTGGGTCAACGCCTACCGGCGTGAGCACCCGGTCGACGAGGCGCCGCTGACTGTGAGTGAACGGGCCCGGCTACGCGATCTGGAGGAGGTCCGGGAACTTCGGATGCGCAACGAGTTTCTGGGAAAGCGGCGGCCTTCTTCGCCCAGGAGTACCGGTGAGCAGCAAGTACGAGTGCATCGACGGCGAGAGGGCCCACTACCCGGTCGTGAAGATGTGCGCCTGGGTGGCCGTGTCGCGGGCCGGCTACTACGAATGGCATAACCGGCCCGCGTCGGCGACCGTCGAACGTAGAACTGTTCTGGCGCAATGGGTCCGTGAGGTGTTCGCCGACTCGGATGAGACCTACGGCTACCGCAGGGTGTGGCACGAGCTACGCCGCCGTGGCATCGAGTGCGGCCCGGAACTGGTCCGCGACATCATGCGCGAACACAACCTCGTCGCCTGCCAACCGCGCCCGTGGCGCCTGACCACCGTTGCCGACCCCGACGCACCCACCACACCCGACCTCGTCGGCCGCGACTTCACCGCGCACGCACCCGGGGTCAAGCTCGTCGGCGACATCACCTACATCCCAACGTGGCAGGGCTTCGTCTACCTCGCCACCGTCATCGACTGCCACACCAAGATGGTGGCCGGCTACGCCATCGCCGACCGCATGAACGCGTCGCTGGTCTGCGACGCGTTCATCATGGCGGCGCAGCGGCTGACCCGGGCCCCGCAGGCGATCTTCCACTCCGACCGGTTGAATCCGGGCAGTACACCTCGGCGTTGCTCGCGGTGCGGACGGCCCGCGGTCGCGTGCTCCTGCTTCCCGGTGGCCGTCGTGGACGGCCACCGGGAAGCGCTGGTCAGCCGGCCTTGTAGGAGAGGTATTGGCCCTTCGGCCAGCTGTGGAAGTTGTTCAGCTCGCGCGCTTGGCCGCTGCAGTCGGGCGTCAGGTAGCCGGGGACGCTGAGGAATCCGCCGCTCCAGGCGAGCATCCAGGTGGCGTCGGCGGGGACCGGGCGGCAGACGCCGTCGGGGGTGGCCTGCCGGCCGACGATCTCGGTCGGGTAGCTGGAGTAGAAGACGAGGCCCGTGTCCGGGCTCTGGAACGGTTCGCCTGCGGCTGCCGGTGACGCGGGGAGCGTCAGGGCCAGGGTGGCGGTGGCGACGGCGGTCAGGCCGGCGGCGATTCTCTTGGCGGATGAGCGCATGGGCGTCCTTTCGGGGACAGCGTTCGGGGAAAGACCGAAGCCGGCCTTTCCCCGAATCCATCGACGTACATCGATGGATAGTTTCCGTCGAAAAAGTTTCCATGTCAACTAACCGTTCTGCTCGGGAGCACGCGCTCCCGACCAGAACGGTTCAACGGCGTTCAGGATTGGGTGATGGTGACATCGTCGACGCCCGCTCCACGAGGCTGGCGCCGGAGGCGCCGGCCTCGTCGATCAGCAGCCGGTCCGACGGGCCGTCCGCAGTTCGGTGCTCCTACCGCTCGCGACGGCGGGCACCCGGCCGGGGCGGCACGCTCGGCGCCGCCCCGGCTGTCCGTACCGGGAACTACGGCGTTGACATAGTGAACTGCGGGACGGTGACCGACCCGCCGAGGGAACTGGTGGCGTAGTTGAAGATGCCGTACCGGTAGCCCATGAAGAACTGCCAGGCGTTGTTGAGGGTCAGGGTGCCGAGCTGGGTGAAGTTGGTGCCGTCGGTGCTGTAGGAGAAGCGGGCCTGCCGTCCGCTGCCGGGCCGGATGTCGGCGGCCACGCGCAGCCAGATCCGTCCGCCGGAGATGTTGGCGCTGGCCGATTCGCTGCCGGTGCCGGTTGTGCCCCAGCTGCTGTTCATCGTCAGCCCGTTCTGCATGACGACCCGGGTGGCGTTGTTGTCGCGTTTGACGCCGATCCACGCCGACGAGTCCCGCAACATGGCGAGTCCTGCCCGGTCACCGTTCTGCATGGAGCCGTAGTTCAGTTCGATCGTGGCCGTCGATGTCGGGCCGAGGATGCGGTGGGTCAGCGTGTTACGTGCGGCGTACAGGTCGGTGGTGACCGTGGCGGTCGACAGCCGTAGCCCGTTGCCCACGCTGAACTTGGTGGTGTCGGGGTTGTGGTTCCATTCCCACTCCGGACCCAACGTGGTGAAGGTGTCCGTGCCCGTGGGGGGCCTCACCTGCCGCGGCGGCCGGGGAACATTCGGGTACGGGTACGAGGCGCCCCACCGGCCATTGACGGTCTGCAGGACCGGCCAGTCGCCCGACCAGGTGATCGGCGCGAGCGCCG
>NZ_BAAALS010000054.1:0-13107 GCF_039528415.1 Luedemannella helvata | reverse complement strand
CCGCATGTCCGCCCTGGACGTGACGGTCGAGTTCACCGAGACGGTGCGCTACTTCGCCGACTTCCTGGTCCTCAACCACGGTGTGGCGTTGCCCACCGACCTGGCCGGTCTCGCTTTCGACGAGGAGATCGTGTCCGGCTGGAACGACGACCCGGGACGTTGGGCCTCTGACGTCATCGTCGCCTTGCGCGGCGCGGCTGAGGAGTGGGAGCGCATCCGGGGCGGTGCCGCATGAGCGACACCACACCGGAGAACACCGTCAAGGCCGGCTTGACGCCCAAGCGTGGCAAGCGGGCCGTGGAGACCAGCGCCTTTGACGCGTTCGCCCGGCGGATCCTGCGCGCGTACGCGCGTCGGGTCGCCGCTGGTGACATCGAGGCCCTGCGGTCTCTTGCCGCTCTCTCCGCTGAGGTCGACGCGGTAACCCGCGAGGCCATCACGGGACTGCGGCAGCAACCGCACGCCTACTCGTGGGCGGAGATCGCCGACCGGCTCGGGGTGACCCGGCAGGCGGCGCAGATGCGCTACGGCAACGGTTCGGGCGGTGCGGCATGACCGACACCACCCCGACGACCGGCTTGGACCGACGGTTGTTGTCCGCCGGCCTGCTGGTCACCGTCGCGTTGCTCGTCGACGTGTACGCCGATCACCACCCCGGTGTGCCCGCGAAGTCGCGGTGCCCCGGATGTGGCTTCGCCTACCCCGACGCAGTCACCGACTGCCCCACCAACCAGGTGGTGCGTCCCCTACTCATCCGCCGCCACGCCGAGAACCGTTCAGCGCTGGACCGGCTGACCCCTGACCAGACCGCCGACCTGGATCTGAACCGCAAGACGCGCCCCAAGCGCGCCCCGGTCAGCAGGTCGGCCCGACACACGCCGAGCCCTGACCGTGGCCCCACCCTGCTCGACCTCATCAACGGAAAGGACTCGACGTCATGAGCAACATCGTCATCGCGGATCCGCGTGTCGCGGCCGTGCGACGTGCCGAAGCGCACACCGTCTACGAGATGCTGCGCCATGGGCGGGCGTCGGGGGAACTGGAGCTGTTCTACGACGGCGCTTACCAGCTGATCGCGAAGTTCGTATGGATCGACTTCACGACTGAAGGCGTCGAGCTCGCGTTCCCCACCATCTGGGGCCGCCCGGACAACGGAGCACTGTCCGTCATAAAGATCAGCGCACCGTACCGCCCGGGTGCCGTGGCAACCCTCGTTGAGGGCATCCTCGCGGCGGTCATGCCATGACCAACAACAACCCCGCGCGTGGGCGTGGCTGGGCCAAGACCGGAGCCGCCCTCGGCGCCCTGGTCTCGGTCGCGGCCAACGTCGCCCACTCGTTCATCCCGCCCGCCGGTCATGTCGGCCCGTGGGCTCCTGAACCGGGCGCGGTCGTCATCTCGATCGTGTGGCCGGTGTTCCTGTTCATCGCTATCGAAATCTTGGTCCGTACCCCGTGGCCGCGCCAGTTCGGCTGGACCGCCACACGGTGGGTCGGGCTACTCCCGGTCGCCCTGGTGGCCGCGTTCGTGTCCTACCGACACTTGTCCGGACTGCTCGCCCACTACGGCGAAGAACCGATCGTGACCGTACTCGGCCCCCTGGCCGTGGACGGCTTGATGATTATGGCTACGGCCGCGATCCTCGCGACCAGCCACCGCACCACCAACACCCACAACCCTGTAACCGCAACCGTTTCCGCCGCTCCGCAGCCAACGACGTCTGTGGACCCGACCCCGGCACCGACTA
The DNA here is from genome assembly GCF_039528415.1 of Luedemannella helvata. Taxonomy (NCBI): domain Bacteria; kingdom Bacillati; phylum Actinomycetota; class Actinomycetes; order Micromonosporales; family Micromonosporaceae; genus Luedemannella; species Luedemannella helvata. The sequence goes on along the minus strand of NZ_BAAALS010000054.1, from coordinate 11,360 downwards.
CCGTGCCGGCCCCCGTCGTGGAGCCGACCCCGGTCGTCGTGCCGCAACCGCAACCGGTTCCGACGCCGGCCGAGCTGGCGACCCGGATCGCCACCCAGCCCCGTATCACGATCGACCGCCGCCCGGCCGCCAAGACCGACCCGGCTGCCCGCACCGACCGCACCCGCGAGATCCCGTCGACACCGTCGCCCGCACCGTTGGCACCCTCCGCCACCGACACTCCTGTCACCGGCCCGGACGCTGCACAACGCGCACAGCCGACCGTCACCGCCGAGGACCTCGCGAAGGCGCGTCAGATCGCCGAACAGTACCAGGTTGAGCACGGCACGCCGATCACGACGGGCAAGCTCGCCGTACGGATGCAGAAAGGCACCGACTACGCCGCCCAGCTCCTAGCCGCCGTCAACGCCGACACTGACCCGACCAAGCAAATCCGACCCGTCAACGGCCGTCGCATCGCAGCGAGCGCCCGGTGACTGTCTCGACGCTGACCGTCGCACCCGAAGCCAACGCTTCGGGTGCGGCCCCGGCCGCCGAGCCAGACCCCCTCGGCCTGTCCCTCCTGGCCCGATCCTCGGACCTGCGCCGGCAGGCCATCGCCCGCGCGATCCGCGACGACTTCCCCGACTGGCTGGAGAACGTCAAGGGCGCCGCGACGTGCACCAGCCCGATCCGCCTGGCCGGCACCATGACCACCGTCGAGGCGGCCACGGGGCGGCTGCTGTCCTCGGTCGACACGGCGACCATGCCTGACGGAGTGCTCTACAAGCCGTGCGGCAACCGACGCGAGACCGTGTGCCCGTCCTGCTCGAAGGTCTACCAGCGTGACGCCTACGAGGTCGTGCGGACCGGGCTGCTCGGCGGCAAGGGCGTGCCGGAGCGGGTGTCGCAGCATCCGGCCATCTTCACCACCCACACCGCCCCGTCCTTCGGTGAGGTCCACACCCGCCGTGTGCCGAATGGCCGCCACACGTGTGCGGATCGCAAGCGGTGTGACTGCCGGCCGGACCCGTGCCACGCCCGCCGCGACAACCCCCGCTGCGAGCACGGGCGGCCCCTGGCCTGCTTCGCCCGGCACGACAAGACCGACCGGATGCTCGGCACCCCGTTGTGCCTGGACTGCTACGACCACGACCACCAGGTCGTGTGGAACATCTTCTCCGGCGAACTGTGGCGGCGCACCAAGCAGGCCGCAGACCGCTACCTCGGCCACCTCGCCGACGCACGCGGCATCCCCCGCATCCCCAAAACGGTCGGTGAGGACCGCATCACGTGGATCCCACCCGTGCGCATCGGGCACGGCAAGGTCGCCGAGCTGCAAGCGCGAGCGGCCGTGCACTTCCACAGCGTGCTGCGCCTGGACGGCATCGACCCCGACGACCTGGACGCCATCGTGCCGCCACCGGCCGGATTCACCGTCGACGACCTGCACGACGCGATGCGCTACGCCACCATGCACACCCGGTTCCGGACCCGCTCGCACCCCGACCGGCCGGGCGGATGGGTGATCGCCTGGGGCGAGCAGTACGAGCCCCGCACGATCGCCCTGGCCGGTGACGGGTCGATCAGTGACAGCGTGGTCGCCGGCTACCTGGCCAAGTACGCCACGAAGTCCACCGAGGCGACCGGTCATCTGTCCGGCCGGCTCACCCCGGAGACCGTCGACGTGTACGCCGACCCCGACGGCGACCACATCCAACGGCTCATCGACGCGTGCTGGCGTCTCGGCCGCCCCACCAGCCGGCAGACCCGCACCGTCCCGGCCGGCCGCACGGCCAAGCCAGTCAGGCGGGCCGGTGCCCGGTGGACGTGTCCGGACTGCGACGGCACGACCCGACTCAACTCCTGCCCCCGGTGTACCCCACTGGCCGCGACCCCCGACAGGCCGCGGCCGACGAGCACGGCGCGGAAGGCGGCCAACCGGTTCACGCTGCTGCGCCGGTGGGCGCACATGCTCGGCTACGGCGGGCACTTCCTCACCAAGTCGTCGCGGTACTCCATCACGTTCCGATTCATCCGCGACCAGCGCATCACCTTCCGCCGCAACGAATCCACCGGTCCGAGCCGAGACGGGGCCGTGGCGGAACAGCCGACCGTGCTGGTCGTGAACTTCCTCCAATTCGTCGGCGCCGGCTGGCAAACCCCCGCCGACGCCATGCTCGCCACCACCTCCGCCGCCCTCGCCCGCGAACACCAAGACGCCGCACGACAGCACTACGCAGCCCTGAACAACTAGCAAGAACACCGTCAAGCCGAGCTTGACACCAAAAGCGAGGGAAGGAACGACATGCGTTCGGCAGAGCAGGACCCGTCAGCCGGCGGGCCGCGTGTGCAGGCGGCGGGCATCGACCCGGCCGACCTGCTGACGGGCGATGAGGTTGCTGCGCGACTGCGCGCTACGCCGCGTTTCGTGCGTCGCCTGGTCGCCGAGCGTCGCATCACGTACGTGAAGGTCGGGCGCTTGGTGCGGTTCGAGCCGGCGGCCGTGGATGAGTACATCGAGCGCAACCGGGTCGTGCCGCTGAGTCGGGCGGAGCTGCGGCGTCGCCTTCGGGCGGTGGCGTGATGGCCAACCGCAAGGGACGCCGCCGCTTCGGCAGCGTGCGCAAGCTGCCGTCGGGTCGCTACCAGGCCCGCTACGTCGGCCCGGACGGATTGGAGCGCAAGGCACCAAACACGTTCGCCAACGATCGCGACGCCGGCAAGTGGCTGACCCTGATCGAGTCGGAGATCATCCGGGGCACCTGGACGGCACCGGAGGCCGGCGAGGTGGAGTTGGGCGAGTACGGCCAGCGGTGGATTGCGGAGCGCAAGTTGGCGCCGCGAACCCGTGAGCTGTACGAAGACCTGTTCCGCCTCTACATCCGGCCTCGGCTCGGCGGGCTGAACCTCGACGAGATCAAGCCGCAGACTATCCGTACGTGGCGATCGGCGCTGCTGCGCGACGGCGTGACCGAGCCGCAGGCGGTCAAGTCCTACACGCTGCTGCGGGCGATCCTCAACACGGCGGTCAAGGAAGACGAGATGATCCGGGTGAATCCGTGCCGGATCAAGGGCTACGACACGTACCACACGCCGGAGCGGCCGGTGGCCAACGTCGACCAGGTGTTCGGCCTGGCCGAGCTGATGCCGCCCCGGTTCGTCGCCCTGGTCCTCGTCGCCGCGTTCAGCGGTCTGCGGTGGGGGGAGCTGTCGGCGCTACGGCGCTGTGACGTCGACCTCGACGCGGCCACGGTGCGAGTGCCGCGCAAGGTGGCGCAGCTTCGCAAGCGGATGGAGTTCGGTCCTCCCAAGTCGGCGGCCGGAGCCCGGGTGGTCACCCTGCCGGCGGCGGCCGTGGCAGCTCTGCGTGCGCATCTGGGCGAATTCACCGGCGCCGACCCGGACTCGCTGGTGTTCACGGGGGAGAAGGGCGCCGTGCTGCGCTCGTCGAACTTCCTGCGCGCGACGAGCTGGGCGGCGGCCCGCGTCAGGGCAGGCCTACCGGCGCACTTCACGTTCCACGACCTGCGCCACACCGGTAACACCCTGGCGGCGGCCTCGGGTGCCAGCACGCGGGAGCTGATGCACCGGATGGGGCACGCGAGCATGCGGGCGGCGCTGATCTACCAGCACGCCACCAGCGAGCGTGACCGGGAGATCGCCGCCGGCATGGACGAGCGGATCGCCCGCCGCAAGAAGGCTGCCAAGGACAAGAAGGTCGACCCGGACGACGGCGCTGCCGGCGCCCTGGTCCCGGTCGGCTAATGGCACGCTAATGGCACGAGGTGAGTTGATGATGAGGTTCGCTAACTGGCTGCTCAGCCTCATACGGGCTCTGACCAGCGGTGGAACGAGTGGAGCGGGCGACGGGAATCGAACCCGCACCATCAGTTTGGAAGACTGAGACTCTGCCATTGAGCTACGCCCGCGTGGCCCACGGGTGGGCCGGGTCAAGAGTAGCGGGTGTGCGCCGCTGGGCTGAAGCGGGACGCACGGCGTGGGATCCGACAAGCGGCGTGGGCGGGTCGACCCGTACACTTCTTCCGGCCACGGGGTGTGGCGCAGCTTGGTAGCGCACTCGCTTTGGGAGCGAGGGGCCGTGGGTTCAAATCCCGCCACCCCGACAAATCATCACCTAGGAGTCCACATAATGGGACTCTAGGTGTGTCGTCGTCTTCGCTATCAAACATCCTCCACGCCTGGTGCGCATACGCTGCGGCCCGCTCACCCGGAGGAACTTATGAGGCTTCCGGGCGGAGGGCCGCCGGGGAAGCGGCCTTGGAGATTGGCCGTACGTACCGAATTGGGCGAGTAATTCGGTACGTGATTGCCCTTAGTGTGGTGATCACGCGGACCGCGTGAGGAAGAGGCGAACGCTACTTCGGGCGGTAGGTGGGGGGCGGGTGGTCCGGAGCCCAGGAAGATCAACATGCCGCGCGGATGGGCGATCCGGCCGACACCGCGCGGGGCCCCGGGGTGGCCGCGATAGTCTGACCTCGCCGTCGTGGACCGTCGGCCGGTCGTCCTATGGCGCCCCGGTCGTCGTGTGCGGCGCCCCGGCACAGCGCGGGCGTCGCCGCGCGGGGCGGGCGCGTGCCCGCCTACACTCATGCCGGTCTACGCAACCTGAACCGATCATGATGATCACACAAGGAGTACGCCTGTGAAGAGCACCGTCGAGACCCTGAGCCCGACCCGGGTACGGCTCGCCATCGAGGTGCCGTTCGCTGAGCTCGAGCCGAGCCTGAAGAAGGCGTACCGCGCCATCGCCGGCCAGGTCAACGTGCCCGGTTTCCGCAAGGGCCGCATCCCGGACGCCGTGATCGACCAGCGGGTCGGCCGGGGCACCGTGCTGACCGAGGCCGTTCAGGAGGCCATCCCGACCCAGATCCTCGCCGCCGTGCGCGAGCACGACGTGAAGACGCTGGGCCGCCCGGACGTGGAGATCACCGAGTTCGGTGACGGCGAGCCGCTGAAGTTCACCGCCGAGGTGGACGTGCGCCCCGAGCTGAAGCTGCCCGCGCTGGAGACCGTCGAGATCACGGTCGACAAGGCGGAGGTGAGCGACGAGGACGTCGACACCCAGCTCGACGGCCTGCGCCAGCGGTTCGCCACCCTCAAGACCGTGGAGCGCGCCGCCCAGCGGGGCGATTTCGTGCAGATCGACCTGGCCGCGACCGTGGACGGTGAGGAGGTCCCGGGCGGGTCCGCCACGAACCTCTCCCACGAGGTCGGCAGCAACCAGCTCCTGCCGGGCCTGGACGACACCCTGGCCGGCATGTCGGCGGGCGAGTCCGCGACCTTCACCACCCAGCTGGTGGGCGGCGACTACGCCGGCCGCGACGCCGACGTCTCGGTGACCGTGCGTACGGTCAAGGAGCGCGAGCTGCCGCCGATCGACGACGAGTTCGCGTCCCTGGCGAGCGAGTTCGACACGCTGGCGGAGCTGCGCGCCGACCTGGTGACGCGCCTGTCGCGGGTCAAGCGGGTCGAGCAGCTCTACGCCGCCCGCGACAAGGCCCTGGAGGCGCTCGTCGCCGCCGCCGACGTGCCGGCGCCGGAGGGCATCGTCCGCGAGGAGGTGCGCTACCGCAAGGAGGCCATGGCCGACCAGCTGGAGCGCATCGGCGCCTCGCTGGAGGAGTACCTGTCCTCGGAGGGCAAGACCGAGGAAGACCTCGACACCGACCTGACGACCGCGGCGGCCGAGGGCGTCCGCATCCAGCTCCTGCTGGACACGTTCGCCGACGCCGAGGACATCCAGGTCACCGACGACGAGTTCGGCCACGAGATCGTCCACCGCGCCGAGCGCGCCGGGGTCGCCCCTCAGCAGTACTACGACCAGCTGGTCCGCAACGGCACGGCCGGCGCCGTCTACGGCGACGTGCGCCGCTCGAAGGCCCTGGCGCTCGTGCTGGAGAAGGTCACCATCAAGGACTCGGCCGGCACGCCCATGAGCCTCGACGAGCTGCGTGGGGCCGAGACGGACGCGCACAGCCTCGAGCACTCCTCCTGACCCCGACCGCCCGACCGGTGCGGTGCGCTCACAGCGAACACGTGCGCCCGCACCGGTGCGGAGTCGGATCCACGGGCTAGGGTCGGATCAGCAAAACCGCGCCGCGCACGCGGCCGGCACCACAGCAAGGACTCGACGGGCGAAGGGGCTGCCATGACTGACCTGCACATCCCCGCCGCGCCGATCGGGCGGGGCCCATCCGCCCGGGGCGGCGACCAGCTAGCCGGCAACCTCGACGATTCGGTGTTCAACCGGCTCCTCAAGGAGCGGATCATTTTCCTCGGCACCGAGGTCAACGACCAGGTCGCCAACCGCATCTGCGCGCAGCTGCTGCTGCTCGCGGCCGACGACGACCGCGACATCTGGCTCTACATCAACTCGCCCGGCGGCTCGGTCTACAGCGGCATGGCGATCTACGACGTCATGCAGTTCGTCAAGAACGACGTCGCGACCGTGGCGATGGGCATGGCGGCCTCCATGGGCCAGCTCCTGCTCTGCGCGGGCACCAAGGGCAAGCGGTACGCTCTGCCCCACGCGCGGATCATGATGCACCAGCCGTCCGGCGGCATCGGCGGCACCGCGGCCGACATCGCCATCCAGGCCGAGCAGATGCTCTACACGAAGCGCATGTTCCAGGAGCGCGTCGCGTTCCACACGGGCCAGAACCCGGAGCAGATCGAGTCGGACTCCGACCGCGACCGCTGGTTCACGGCCGAGGAGGCGCGCGACTACGGTTTCATCGACAAAGTGATCACCGGAGCCACCCAGGTTCCGGAGGGCGCCGGGACGCGGAGCTAAAGGGAGCCGATCATGACCGACCTGTCTCTGCCTCCCGCGCTGCGCGAGGTCCACAACCGCTACATCATCCCGTCGTTCATCGAGCGCACGTCGTACGGGGTCAAGGAGTCCAACCCGTACAACAAGATGTTCGAGGAGCGCATCATCTTCCTCGGCGTCCAGGTGGACGACGCCTCGGCCAACGACGTCATGGCGCAGCTGCTGGTGCTGGAGTCGACCGACCCCGACCGCGACATCACCATGTACATCAACAGCCCGGGCGGGTCGTTCACCGCGCTCACCGCGATCTACGACACGATGCAGTACGTCCGGCCGGACATCACCACGGTGTGCATGGGTCAGGCGGCCAGCGCGGCCGCGGTCCTGCTCGCGGCCGGCGCGCCCGGCAAGCGGCTGGCCCTGCCGAACTCGCGGATCATCATCCACCAGCCGGCCACCGAGGGCGGTTACGGGCAGGGTTCGGACATCGAGATCCAGGCCCGGGAGATCCTGCGCATGCGCACCCAGCTGGAGACGATGCTGGCGACCCACACGGGCCAGCCCATCGAGAAGGTCCGTCGGGACATCGACCGCGACAAGATCCTCACGGCTGAGGAGGCCAAGGAGTACGGCCTCATTGACACGATCATGACGAACCGCAAGAAGACCACGGTCACTGCCGGTTCGGTCAGTTGATCTCCTTCCGGTGTGTCCGCCAGCCACGCTGAGCAGGGGCGGCGGACACACCGGAAATGTGAAGGCGGTCTGGGGTCGGAGAATCGCCCCCAACCAGGTAACGTCGAGGCGACGGGCAGCGGCCGGGCGAGGCAGGGAGAACGTAGGTGGCACGGATCGGCGACGGCGGCGACCTACTGAAATGCTCGTTCTGTGGCAAGTCGCAGAAGCAGGTCAAGAAGCTCATCGCGGGCCCAGGGGTCTACATCTGCGACGAGTGCATCGACCTCTGCAACGAGATCATCGAGGAGGAGCTCGCCGAGTCGGCCGAGGTCCGCTGGGATGACCTGCCCAAGCCGATGGAGATCTGCCAGTTCCTCGACGACTATGTCGTCGGGCAGGACCAGGCCAAGAAGGCCCTCGCGGTGGCGGTCTACAACCACTACAAGCGGGTCCAGGCCGAGTCGTCCGGCCAACGCGGCGACGGCGAGCAGATCGAGCTCACCAAGTCCAACATCATGCTCATCGGCCCCACCGGATGCGGCAAGACCCACCTGGCCCAGACGCTCGCGCGGATGCTCAACGTCCCGTTCGCGATCGCCGACGCCACCGCCCTGACGGAGGCCGGCTACGTCGGCGAGGACGTCGAGAACATCCTCCTCAAGCTCATCCAGGCGGCTGACTACGACGTCAAGCGCGCCGAGACGGGCATCGTCTACATCGACGAGATCGACAAGATCGCCCGCAAGTCGGAGAACCCCTCGATCACCCGTGACGTGTCCGGCGAGGGCGTCCAGCAGGCGTTGTTGAAGATCCTTGAGGGTACGGTCGCCAACGTGCCGCCGCAGGGCGGCCGCAAGCACCCGCACCAGGAGTTCATTCAGATCGACACGACGAACGTGCTCTTCGTCTGCGGCGGCGCCTTCGCCGGCCTGGAGACGATCATCGAGCAGCGGGTCGGCAAGAAGGGGCTCGGCTTCGGCGCCAACCTGCGCAGCATCACCGAGCGCAACACGGACGACGTGTTCGCCGAGGTCATGCCCGAGGATCTGATCAAGTTCGGCCTGATCCCGGAGTTCATCGGCCGGCTGCCCGTCTTCACGAGCGTGCGCAGCCTTGACCGGGAAGCCCTCGTGCGGATCCTCACGGAGCCCCGCAACGCGCTCGTCCGGCAGTACCAGCGGCTCTTCGAACTTGACGGCGTCGAGCTGGAGTTCGACGCCGAGGCGCTCGAGGCGATTGCCGACCAGGCGATCCGGCGCGGCACGGGTGCGCGCGGCCTTCGCGCGATCATGGAAGAGGTACTCCTCTCCGTGATGTACGAGGTGCCGAGCAACCCCGACGTCGCCCGCGTGCTCATCACGCGCGAGGTCGTCCTCGAGAACGTCAACCCGACGATCGTGCCGCGCAGCATCGCCAACCGCCGGGCCGAGCGGCACCGCCGCGAGGAGAAGTCCGCCTGACCGAGGCGGGTGATCGGCGCCTCCGTCAGCGGCCTTGACGGCAGCCGCGCATTACCTGAGCATCCCTCGGATGCCCGCCTTCGCAGTGGCCCTCGCCGCGCTGTCCGCCCTCGTCTGGGGGTCTGCCGACTACTGTGGCGGGCGCGCGACCCGCCTGGCCAGCGCCTGGGCGGTCACGGTCCGCGCCCAGTTGGCCGGCGCGGCTCTGCTCGGCGCCGTCGTGTTCCTCTTCCCGGGCACCCTGTACGCCACCGACCTCGCGTGGGGCGGCGCGGCCGGCATCGCCGGCATCATCGGACTTGTCCTGCTGTACCAGGGCCTCGCCACCGGCAACGCGGCCGTGGTCGCGCCCGTCACCGCGGTGACCTCCGCGGTCGTACCGATGATCGTCGGCCTGGTCTCCCAGCGCGTCCCGGACGTGGTCCCGCTGGCCGGGGCGGTCTGCGCTGTCGTCGCGATCGGCCTGGTGAGCGTCGGCCCCTCCGCGCCGGACCATGCGACGCCGGTCGGTCCGCGGGTGCTCGTCCTCGCGCTCACCTCGGGCGCCCTCTTCGGTGTCTTCTTCGTCCTGTTGGCACAGGCCCACGACGATTCGGGCATGTGGCCACTCGTCGGTGCGCGCGTGTGCTCGATCACAGTGGGCCTGCTGTTCATGGCCCGGCTGGGGGTATCGCTGCGCCTGCCGGCTCGTACGGGCGCGTGGGTGCTCGCGGCCGGGATCGGCGACGTCGGCGCCAACGCGCTCTACCTGCTCGCCGCACGGAGTGGGCCGCTCAGCGTGGTCGCCCCGGTCGCCGCCCTGTATCCGGTGGCGACCGTCCTGCTCGCGTTGGTTGTGGACCGGGAACGGATCCGTCCCTGGCAGGGAGTTGGACTGGCGCTGGCGGCCGCCGCCCTCGTCCTCACCGCGATCTGAGCGCAGCCACTACGATCTCGCCATGAGGGTCGCAGTGTGTCAGCTCAACTCGCGCGCGGATCGCGCCGCCAACCTGGCGGTTGCCGCGGACCTGCTCGCCCGCGCGGCCGACGCCGGCGCGGACCTGGCGGTCCTGCCGGAGTACGTCGACTATCTCGGTCCCGCCGACGGCGAGCCCAAGCCCGAGCCCGTGGACGGTAAGTTCGCGGAGTTCTTCGCCGCGGCCGCAGCCCGGCACGGCATGTGGGTGGCGGCCGGGTCGTTCCATGAGGCGGGCCCCGACGCTGCCCACACGTACAACACCTCCCTCGTCTTCGACCGCGGCGGCGCGCTCGCCGCGGCGTACCGGAAGATCCATCTTTTTGATGTTGAGATCCCGGGGCGGGCGCCCTACCGCGAATCGGCGACGGTCGCGCCCGGCGACGAGGTTGTGACCGTGGCCGTCGACGGCGTCGACGTGGGCCTGTCCATCTGCTACGACCTGCGCTTTCCGGAGCTGTACCGACGGCTGACCATCGCGGGCGCGCGGGTTCTGCTAGTGCCGGCCGCATTCACCGCGCACACCGGGCGCGACCACTGGGAGGTGCTGCTGCGGGCGCGGGCGATCGAGAGCCAGTGCTACGTGGTGGCGGCCGGGCAGATCGGCGACCACGAGCCGGGGCGCAGCTGCTTCGGTCGAAGCATGATCATCGACCCGTGGGGGACGGTGGTGGCGCAGGTCCCGGACACGGTGGGCATCGCGGTCGCGGATCTGGACATGGGCCGGGTGGCGCAGGTCCGCCAGGTCGTGCCGAGCGTGGCCAACCGGCGGCTCGGCTAGAGCAGCTGCGCCAGCACGGTCAGCGCGGTGATCACGACGATCACCATGGCGGTGACCACCATCGCGTTCGTCATGCGCGTCGGGCCGCGGCGAGCGAGCTTGGCCAGGCCGAGCAGCAGGACCCCGAGCAGGCAAAACGCGATGGCGGCCTGCCACGCGGGACTCAGTAGACCCATCAGGCCCTCGGCCGCCACCACATCCGTCACAGGACCATCATCCCGCCCCGGGGACCCCGATTTGGAATCCCAACACGGGTTCCGCTAATGTTCTCGACGGCTCCGGTGAGCGAAAGCGAAACCGGGGACGAACAGCCTGGTGGCGGCAGCTGCCGGGCGAGTCGGGACGAGCGCGAGCGAGGCCCGGCGAACCTGAAGATGCGAAGCCGGTTTGAAACGGCGGAGCGAATCGGGTAGAGTAGCCGAGCCGGCAACGAGCCGGGCGGATCACCGCGGAGGTTACCTCCGATCAGGTGGACCGGCCGGGTTGCGGCTCCCCCCGAGTGACAGCAAAACACTACGGTGTGCTGCGCGCGCTTGGGGAACCCCGAGCGATGCGGAACCAATCAGTGAGAACTGGTTGACAACGCGAAGTCGGTCGGGTAAGGTAGGGGAGTTGCCCTGCGAGAGCGGGTCGCGGATGCGGCTCAGGAACGCAGAGGGTGTTTGTTCTTTGAGAACTCAACAGGGTGCTTGATATGCCAGTGCCATTGAA
>NZ_BAAALS010000053.1:0-16126 GCF_039528415.1 Luedemannella helvata | reverse complement strand
GAAATCCACCACGCCCTCACCGTTGACAAACCATAGGAGCATCACTTTGGCGGCCACCCGCGCCGCTGATCCCGCCAAGGTGCGCACTGTGGCGGCCACCCGCACCTCTTGTCGCGCCTCGGGTGGCCGCCCGTCCACCTCATCGCACGCCCGAGCGCTCCCCCCGCCCGAGCAACATGCGCACCGTGGCGGCTTCGCGTGGTTGCCCAGGCCGGCAAAGTGCGCACTTCGGCGGTTATTCCGGCTGTCCAGGCGGGCAAGGTGCGCACTTCGGCGGTTATTCCTGCTGCCCAGGCGGGCAAGGCGCGCACTTTGGCGGTAATTCCGCGTGCGCTCCCCCGCCCTCCGCCCAGGCAGGTGCGCGTGTTGGGGAGTCGTGAGGACCGTGGGGTCGCGCTCCGTGTGTGGACCTGGAGACCAAGCGGGGCCCAGCTGCCGTCCCTACAGCTGGGCCCCACCGCATCATCCGATGCCTTGGTCACAGCGCTCACCGCGACCTTTTTGCCGGCCGTCCACCACGGACCGTCGGGATTTATATTGCCCGCGCTGCGTTACGAGGTTCTTTCGGCACCGTTGCTAACCGCGCTCATTTGCCCCACCGAGTGTGACGGTGCCCACGTTCGCGGCGAACAGCCGGGTGTAGCGGGGCTTCGGACCGGGTTCGCTGGCGTAAAGCAGCACTTCGGAGACCGTCCAGGCCGGTCCGGTGTACCCGGCGAGCGCGTCGAGGTCGGCGGCCAGCGCGTCGGGCGCGAGGCGGTCGCCCGGGCGGGCGATCGTCAGGTGCGGCTTGAAGGACCTTTCATCGACGGGAAGTTTCGCGCGCCGCAGTTCGCGCCGGACGGCCGCGGCGATAGCGCCGAGGCCGTCCAGGTCGCCCGCGAGGCCGGCCCACAGCACCGTGAACCGGCCCTTGTTGAACCGCCCGCCGCCGGCGATCCGCACAGTCACCGGCCCGACCGGCGCTGCCGCGCCGGCCCGCCGCCGCGGCACGGCATCCGCTGCCGCGACGCTTCCGGCCGCGCGCGCCACGGCGCCCTCGGCCTTGTCGCGGTTTGTGGCCGGCACCTCGCCGATGAAGGCGAGCGTGATGTGCCACGCGTCGCGGCGGGTCAGCCGCAGGGAGCCGCCCGGCGGGGCGGGACGCGCCACGGCGAGGCCGTCGACCAGGTTGCCCAGGTCGGCGATCGCCGCCCGGTCCGGGTCGACGGCCACGAAGAGCCGCAACGTGTCGGCGCTCACTGCGTGGCGGCCACCAGTACGCGGCGGAAGGCGGCCAGCGCGTCCGGGTCGCCCGAGGTGGTCACCGCGCCGTCGCCGGCCCGGTTCCACAGCCACAGCAGGACGTCGTCGGGTTCACCGGCGATCGACGTGCTGGCGCCCGTACCCACACCGCCGGAGGCGTCCGCGACGCTGACGCCGTCCGCGGCGATCTCCACCGACCAGGCACGCTCGCCCGCGGCGATGTGTACGGTCGTGCCGGCGGCCGGAGCCAGCACGTCGGCGAAGTCCTCCGCCCAGGCGCGCGAGCCGTAGGACACGAACGCGACCAGCAGCTCATCGATGCCGTCGAGGGCCAGGTCGGCCGGGATGGGGGCGATCGGCACGCCGGCGCCCAGTTCGGCGTCGACGCGGTGGATCACGGTCTCCTGAGCCATGCGCCGCACCCAGAAGCCGACCGTCTGGTCGGGCTCGTACCAGGTGTAGGCCGAGGTGCTCGGCGCCCGGGTGGCGAACTCGGCGGCCAGCTCCCCGTAGGCCCGCTCCAGCAGCGGCAGCGGCTCCTCCCCACCGGTCTCCGGCGGCCATTCCTGCGGGCGGCCGAACTTCATGCAGGCCACTTTGTGCAGGTAGACCATCGCGACGTGGTCGACGAGCTCGGCGACCGTCCAGTCGGGGCAGCTGGGCACGCGCGCGGCCAGGTCCGCGCCCGCGGCGACCTTGCGCAGGCGGGTGTAGTCCTCGTCGAGGCACTCCCGCAGTCGATCGTTGTCCATGCCTTTAGCGTCCCACGACGGGCCGACAGCTCAACTAGCGCATATCGTGCGCGCCGCTCCGATGTGCATCCGCATCGGGTGCAGGTGCACGTGGACCCGCAGGTCGCGCCGCCAGCAGCGGTAGACGAACGCGGCACCCGCGGCCAACAGTGCGGCCAGGCCGCCGACCCAGACGCTGGGCCGGGGCCCGAAGGTGCTCGACAGCCAGCCCACGATCAGCGAGCCGATGGGCGTCGTGCCGAGGAACACCATCACGTACAGGGACATGACCCGCCCGCGCAGCGCGGCGTCGGTGCCGAGCTGGACCCGCTGGTTGGCGGCCTGCGCGAAGAACACCATGAAGAACCCGGTGGGCACCAGCAGGACGACCATGACGGCGAAGGTGGGCGCGAACCCGACCGCTATCTCCAGCAGGCCGAAGATCGCCGCGGCGCCGAGTACGGTCGCGGAGGTCGGCCGGCCGCGCCGCTGGGAGCTGCCGAGCGCCCCACCGAGCGCGCCGATCGCCAGGGCAGTCGTGAGCAGGCCGAACTGGGCGGCCCCCGTGTGGAACACGGTCTTGGCGATCAGTGCCAGCGTGAGCTGGAAGTTGAAGGCGAGCAGGCCGATCACGAACACGAGCGAGATGGGCAGGGCGAGATCGGGCCGGCGGACGACGTAGCGCAGGCCCTCGGAGATGCGCGGCTTCGGGCCGTCCTTGGCGGTGAGCAGGCCCTCCCGGAACAGGTCCGCGGGGCGCATGAGCCACAGGCCGCAGAGCGCGCCCACGTAGCTGAGCCCGTTGATCAGGAATACCGGGCCGACGCCGAGGACGGCGACGGCGACACCGGCGACGGCCGGGCCGACGATGCGGGCGGTGTTGAACGCGGCCGCGTTCAACGAGATCGCGTTGGACAGCAGGCTCGGGCCGACGAGCTCGGAGACGAACGCCTGGCGTACGGGCGTCTCGACGGAGCTGACCAGGCCCAGCAGGAAGGCGAAGACGTAGATGGCGCCGATGGCGATCCCGCCGGTGAGGATGAGCACGCCCATGCTGATGGCGAGCAGCGTCCAGATGGCGTTGGCGATGAGCAGCAGGACCCGCTTGTCGTACCGGTCGGCGAGCTTGCCGCCGTAGAGGCTGAACAGCAGTATCGGCGCGAACTGCAGGGCGGTGACCGTGCCCAGGGCTGTCGCGGAGTTGTTCGTGAGTTCCAGGACCAGCCAGTCCTGGCCGATGGCCTGCATCCAGAAGCCGATGAGGGAGATCAGCTGACCGGTGGAGAAGAGTCGATAGTTGCGGACGGACAGGGATCGGAACGTGGTCGTGAGCCGTGCCTGCACGGGGTGGTTGCGCCTCCTCGAGGTCAGTCTTTGGCGAGTCGGTTGAGGATCTCGGCGGCCCGGTGGACCGTCTCGCGCTCCTCGGGGGTGAGGGCGCCGAGCCGCTGGGCGAGCCATTCGTCGCGGGCGCGGCGGTATTCGTCGAGCATGTCGCGGCCCGCCTGTGAGGGGGCGAGCACGACCTGCCGGCCGTCGGTGGGGTGCGGGGTGCGCTGCACCAGGCCGCGGTCCTCCAGCTTGGCCACGATGCGGGTCATCGTGGGCGGTTGGACGCGCTCGGCCTCGGCCAGCTCGCGCGGGGTCAGCGCGCCGGCCGCGTCGAGGCTGAGCAGCGCGGAGATCTGGGCGACGGTCACCTCGCCCAGCGGCCGGGTCTGGCGCAGCCGGCGATTGAGTCGGGTGATCGCGTCCCGCAGCTCTATGGCCAGCTGGTTGACCTGCGCGGGCCGGGAGGAGGGTGCCATCACGGTCGTTAGCTTAACTAATAAGCCTTGCTAACGACATCCGGAATCGATGTGAGTCGTATCTCTGGCGATGATACCCCTAGGGGGTATATAAAGGCCTCATGAGTACCCCTGTGAGCTGGCGCATGGCCGCCGACGCCACCAGACACTGCCTCACCGGCTGCGCCATCGGCGAAGTGCTCGGCATGGCGATCGGCACCACGGCCGGCTGGCACGACGCGGCCACGGTCGCCCTGTCGGTCGCCCTCGCGTTCCTGTTCGGGTACGCCCTGACGCTGCGCAAGGTCCTCCGCGGCGGCCTGCGCCTCGGCGCCGCCATCAAGGTGGCGCTGGCGGCCGACACGGTCTCCATCGCCGTCATGGAACTCGTCGACAACGCGGTCATGCTGGTCGTCCCGGGCGCCATGGCAGCCGGCCTGGCCAGCGGCCTGTTCTGGGCCAGCCTGGCGTTCTCCCTGCTCGTGGCGTTCCTACTCACCGTGCCCGTGAACCGCTGGCTCATCGGCCGCGGCCTCGGCCATGCCGTCATGCACCAGCACCATCACCACGCCTGACCTGGGCGCTGTACCCTATCGGCCGTGACAGAAGGCGACCGGCCCGAGGTGAAACCCCTCGACCCCCCGATGGTCCCGTTCGCCGTGGCGGGCATCGTCGCGTGGGCGGTCGCGTTCGTCGTCCTGCTGCTGTTCGACGGCAGCGAGGAATGGTTGTGGATCTGCGTGGCCGGCTTCCTGTGGGGCTTCCCCGGCCTGTTCGTCATGCTCCGCCACGACGCCAACCGCCGCCGCCGGCTCGCGGCCGGGTCCACCTCGGCCCGCTGATCCCGCCCGAGCGGTATCAGCCGTGGCCGTACGGCTCCGCGGGGGTTTCCGGGTGAACGGAGCCGGCCGCGCGGCTCACCGCCACGGACTCGACCTCGCTGTCGTCGAACACCGTCGGCAGCTCGTCGACCGGGGCGGCGGGCTCCAGCAGCACCTCGGAGTGCGCCCCACACCCGTGATCGGCGCTCACCACCCGCCCGTCGTCGGGGGCGAACAGGTTGCCGCACGCCCCGAACGCTGAGCGCAGCGAGCCGGCCAGCGGCAGGTAGAACCCGCACGTACCGCACCGGGCGCCGCGGGGAGCGGCTGTCGAGATCGCGGCGTGCGGGCCGTGCTCACCGTCGTACCAGCGCTGCGCCGTGTCCTCCCGGCCGTACCGGGACATGACGCGCGGCCTGCCGAGGCCGAGGTCCCAGCTGACCTCCTCGACGGCCGGGTCGTCGGAGAGCACGTACCCGGGCACGAGGCGCTCGTCGTCCTCCGTCGTGGGCAGCAGGTCGCCGACGCCGAGGTCGCCGGGCTGCAGCCGCTCCTGCCACGGCACCCACGTGGGCGCCAGCACCGCGTCGGGGCCGGGCAGCAGGACGGTCTCGCAGATCGTCACGTGCTTGCTGCGCGCGACGCGGGCCACCGTGACCG
This sequence comes from Luedemannella helvata, assembly GCF_039528415.1. Taxonomy (NCBI): domain Bacteria; kingdom Bacillati; phylum Actinomycetota; class Actinomycetes; order Micromonosporales; family Micromonosporaceae; genus Luedemannella; species Luedemannella helvata. Next base: position 10,882 of record NZ_BAAALS010000053.1, on the reverse strand, counting down.
CCCACCGCCACCCCTTGTAGCCGCCGAGCGTGCAGGCGAAGTAGTGGGTGACGACCCGCTCGGCCTCGGCCACGGCCTCCAGGTGCTCCCCGGCCACGTCGGTGTCCAGGGCCGACCGCGCCAGGTCGACCGCGGCCGCGCAGACCTGGTCGAGCTTGGCGCGAGGTTCGGCCTTGGCCCGGGTGGGCTGCGGGTCCGCGCTGGTCGTCGTCACGGTGCCCAATGTAGTCGTCCCGCCGCCGGGTCCGCGTTTCGGGTCGCCACGGAGAGTACGCGCGACCGCGCGGTTCGGGTCGGGTAGCGCATCGGTGGCCCGTATGGGTAAGGATGGTGGCATGCCGCTGCTGCGATCCGTTGGCCGTGCGGTCGGAGCGACCGCGCGCGGCACCCGCGCCGCCGCGCGCGGCGTGCGCGTCACGGCCACCGGCGGGGCGCGCACCGGTCGCTGGGTGGCCCGCAACGTGCGCACGGCCCGCAATCTGGGCGGCGACGGCAATATCGGCATGATGCGCCTGCTCGACCTGCACGCGGCCTCGTGCGCGGGCGACACGCTGATCATGATCGGCCTGGCGAGCACCATCTTCTTCGGCGTACCGACGGACGCGGCCCGCGGCCGGGTGGCGCTCTATCTGCTGGTGACGATGGTCCCGTTCGCGCTGCTGGCGCCGCTGGTCGGGCCGTTGCTGGACCGTTTCCGCCACGGCCGGCGGTACGCCCTGGCGACCACGATGCTCGGTCGCGGCGTCCTCGCGTGGGTCATCTCAGCGAACCTCCTCGAACTCTGGCTCTACCCGGCGGCCTTCGGGGTCCTGGTGCTGTCGCGGGCGTACGGGGTGGCGCGCAGCGCCGCGGTGCCCCGCCTGCTGCCGCGTGGCATGGGGTTGTCGCAGGCCGGGGCGCGGGCGTCCGTGTTCGGCACGGTCGCCGGCGCGGTGGCCGGCGCGGCCGGCGGGTTGCTCTACTGGCTCGGGCCGCAGTGGCCGCTGCGACTGGCCACGCTGGTCTTCGCGGTCGGCATGCTGATCGCGATGAACCTGCCGCCGCGCGCGGACTCGGATCCGCCCGAGGTACTCCCGAAGATCTTCCAGGTGCCGTGGCGGCACGGCAACGGCAACGGCGGCAAGCTGATCTCGGGCCGGCTGCTGGTGTCCACGGTCGCGGGCAGCGCGTCGCTGCGTGCGCTGTACGGGTTCCTGCTGCTGTTCCTGGCGTTCGCGGTGCGCGAGGGCGACGGCCTGGCACTGAGCGTGTTCGGCGCCACGCTGGGCGCGCCGGCCGCGCTGGCCCTGGTCGGTGGGGCGCTGGCCCTCGGCACCTTCCTCGCCACGGCGGTCGGCGCGGGCCTGCACATCCGGCGGCCCACCCGCGTGCAATCGGTCGGCCTGCTCATCGTGACCGCCACGGCCGTGTACGCCACACTGCGCGCCAGCATCGGCTCCGTCGTCCTGCTGTGCCTCGCCACGGCGATCGCGAGCGGGCTGGCGAAGCTGTCCGTGGACGCCACGATCCAGGAACGGGTGCCCGAATCCGTGCGGGCGAGCGCGTTCGCGCACGCGGAGACGCTGCTGATGCTGGCCTGGGTGGCCGGGGCGGCAGTGGGCCTCGTCCCCTTCGGCGTGCGCTGGGGGCTCGGCCTGGCCGCGCTCGCCCTGGTCGCCGCCACCGCCCGGGCGTTCGTGGCGGGCTGGCGACTGCGCGGCGACCGGCTCACCGGGCGCGCGGACGGCGGCGCGGTCGTGCCTGCCCCGGCCACGGCGCCCGACGCGGCGCCACCGGCCCCGCCATCGCCGCCGGCCGCCTCCGCGCCGCCGGCCGCCCCACCGCCGGCCACGGCCGTGCCCGTCCCGAAGATCGGACTCGACGACGACGAGGCGCCGCCAGGATTTACCATCTATCGACCGTCGTCGCGGGACAGCGGCGTCACCGACCCGCGGAGCGGCACGTGAAGAAACTCGGACGGCTGCTCGGCCGGGACCGGGTCCTTATCGTCACAGCGGTGGAGGTCGAGCGGCAGGCGATCCTGCGCGGCCTCGGCCAACCCGAGAACGTGCCCGCCGAGGAGGCGCTCGCGGCCGGCGACCGGGTCGTCGTCGCCGCGGCGGGCGTCGGCGTGGCTGCCGCCGCGGCGGCCACCTCCCGGTACCTGACGATCGCGCACACGGCCGGCGAGCCGTTCGACGCGGTGATCAACGCGGGGATCGCGGGCGGCTTCGCCGACCGGGTCGACGTGGGCGGGATCGTCATCGGCACCCGCAGCATCGCGGCCGACCTCGGCGCCGACTCCCCCGACGGCTTCCTGACCCTCGACGAGCTCGGCTTCGGCTCGTCCACGATGGCCGCCGACGAGGACCTGCTCAACGCGCTGCGGGTGGTGTTGCCCGCGGCCCGGATCGGGGACGTGCTCACCCTCTCCACCGTCACCGGCACCACCACGGCCATGGAGGTGCTCAACCGCCGCCACCCGAACGCCCTCGCCGAGGCGATGGAGGGCTACGGCGTGGCGACCGCCGCCGAACAGGCCGGGGCGGCGTTCGTCGAGCTGCGTACGATCTCCAATCCGGTCGGCCCGCGCGACCGCGCCGCGTGGCGGATTCCCGCCGCGCTGGCCGCCCTGACGACCGCGGCCGGGGAACTGGCTACCGTGACAGGGTGACTGAGCTGCGCATCGCCTTCTCGCCCTGCCCGAACGACACGTTCGTCTTCCACGCGCTCGTGCACGGCCAGGTGCCGGGCGCCCCGCCGCTCGACGTCACGTACGCCGACGTGGACGTCACGAACACGGCGGCGCTGGACGGGCGGTTCGACCTGGTCAAGGTGAGCTACGCGGCACTGCCCTGGCTGCTCGACCGGTACGAGCTGCTGCCGTGCGGCGGCGCGCTCGGCCGTGGGTGTGGGCCGCTGGTGCTGACGGCCAGGCCTGGCATTTCAGACCTGTCGGGCCTCACGGTGGCCGTGCCCGGCGAGCGCACCACCGCGTACCTGCTCATGCGCCTGTGGTCCGCCGCCAGGCCGCCCGCGTCGATCGTGGTCGTCCCGTTCGACAAGATCATGCCGGGCGTCGCCGACGGCACCTGGGACGCCGGCCTGGTCATTCACGAGGCCCGCTTCACGTACCCGGACTACGGCCTGACAGCGCTGGCCGACCTGGGCGAATGGTGGGAGTCCGACACCGGCCTGCCCATCCCGCTCGGCGCGATCCTCGCCAAGCGCGGCACGGTCGACCCGGCGTCCGCGTCGGCCTGGATCCGCGAGTCCGTACGGCGCGCGTGGGAGACCCCGGGAGGCACCCGGGAGTACGTGATGGCGCACGCGCAGGAGATGGAACCGGACGTGGCGGCCGCCCACATCAAGCTGTACGTCAACGACTTCACCACGAACCTGGGCGACGAGGGCTACGCGGCCGTCGAAGCCCTGCTCACCCGGGCCGCCACCGAGGGCCTGACCCCCGCCGCCCCACCCCTGACCCGCCTCCCCTGACCGACCAACCCGCCCCGGTGCCGGGCCGACCGCGCGAAGCAGCCAAGGTGCGCACCTTGGCGGGGTAGCCACCGCCCGAAGCAGCCAAAGTACGCACCTTGGCGGGGTAGCCACCACGCGAAGCAGCCCAAGTGCGCACCTTGGCGGAGGAGGGGTGCCAGCAAGGGCACGCGAGGCGCGCCGAATAACGACGGAACGGGCTAAGCCGGACCCCGCGTGGACGCCTGAGCGTGCGCTCACGGTGCATCCGCCGCGATCATCGGTCGCGGCCGTGTGCGTTCGGGTCAGATCTCCAGCTCGCGGGCTACCGCGTGGACGACCTGGGCGACCATCTGGGACGTCTTCTTGTCCGGGAAGCGGCCACGACGCAGGTCGGGCATGACCTTCGCCTCCAGCACCTTGATCATGTCCTCGATGAGGCCATGCAGCTCCTCGGCCGGCCGGCGGCGCAGCTCGGCGACGGACGGGGGCGCGTCGAGGAGCTTGACCTGCAACGCCTGGTTGCCCTTGCGGCTCTCGACGACGCCGAACTCGACGCGCTGGCCGGCGCTGAGGGTATCGGTCCCGGCCGGCAGCGCGGCCTTGTGGACGAAGACGTCGCCGCCGTCGTCGCTAGTGAGGAAACCGAATCCTTTGTCCGTGTCGTACCACTTGACTCGACCAGTCGGCACCGTAGACCCCAACCTCACCCAGCGGACAGTGAACGAATCAAGGCTAACGACCGTCGGCGGACGTTCCCAACCGAGATCCGGCATGTCGCCCGGGAAGGGAATCCAGCCAGCCCGGAAAGTCGCGCAGGTCCGCGAGAACGACGTCGGCTCCGGCCTCCGCGAGCTCCTCGGGCGCCCAGTCGCCGGTGGTGACCCCCACGGCGACCGAGCCGCCCGCCACGGCCGCCCGCATATCGGCCGGATGGTCGCCGACGTAGACGTCGACCGAGTGGTCGAGCAGCGCGACGGTCTTCGCCTCGGCCCACGCCCAGCCGACCACCTCGTCGACGACCAGGTCCAGGTGGTTGAGGTGCAGCCGCGCGTTCGGCGCGTACTTCCCGGTGATCACGATGATCCGCCCGGACCGGGCGCGCACCGCGTCGAGTGACTCGCGCACGCCCGGCAGGGCGGGCGAGGCCGCCACGGCGTACTCCCGGTAGAGCGCGCGGAAGCGCTCGGCCATGGGCGGCACGTGCGCTTCCGGGAACCAGCGGGCGATCTCCTCGTCGAGTGGCGGCCCCAGCCTGGTCACGGCGGCGTCGGCGTCGATGTAGACGCCGGTCTCCGCGCTCAGGGCCCGGTAGGTGGCGGCGATTCCCGGCCGGCTGTCCACCAGGGTGAGGTCAAGATCAAAACCAACGACGAGGGGCATGCCCCGAGAGTACGGGTGCCCCGCGCGTGATCAGGCCGTCGTGGGATGCCGGTAGGTCAACTCCGCGGTGGGGAGCGGGAACGTCAGATCGTCGCCGAAGGGCGAGGCCGCGCCGGCGCGGTCGAACGCGAACTCGCTGACCGGCAGGCGCCCGGGCTTCACTACCTGGGCGCGGCTGCGCCGCCCGGTCTGCCGCTTCCCGTCAGATCGACGTGCGCCCATGCGTCCGCTCCTTAATGACCCGGGGGTGATGTTGGGCACAGTGTTCCACAGCATCGTGCGGGTGGTCAGCATCGCCGGCCGGCCACCCGACCCCGGGGAGGGCCCCGGTGCCGCTAGCGTTGATAGACGATGACCAGCAAGCTCGCCGACCAGCTGCGCGCGTCCCCGGACGCCGCGCTGGCGACCCTGCTCAACCTGCGGCCCGACCTCGTGGTGCCCATGCCGGGCGACCTGTCCGTGCTCGCGGCCCGGTCGCAGAGCAGGGTCTCGGTGGCCCGTGCCCTCGACGGGCTCGACCAGTTCACCCTCGAAATTCTCGACGGGCTGCGCCTGGTGCGCGGCGACGGCGACACGGCGTCCGTGGAGGCGCTGCTCGCCCTGGCCGTCGGCCCGGGCGTGGAGTCCGCGGATGTGCTGCGCGCGGTACGCGCACTGCGCGAGCGCTTCCTCGTGTACGGGGACGAGACCCACCTGCACCTGGTGGCCGCGATCGATGAGGTCACGTCGGCGTACCCGGCCGGGCTGGGCCGGCCCGCCGCGGAGCTGGACGAGGCCGTGGCCTCCCTGGTGAGCGACGCGGCGAAGCTGCGCCGGACCCTGCTGTCGGCCTCCCCGGAAGCACGGGCGGTGCTGGACCGGCTCGCGGCCGGTCCGCCGATCGGCACGGTGCGCGGCAAGCTGCTCAAGGGCTCCGACGGCGACCCGGACAGCCCGGTGCGCTGGCTGGTCGGCAACCGGCTGCTCGTGGCGGTCAGCGACGACACCGTGGAACTGCCCCGCGAGGTCGGCCTGCTGCTGCGCCGCGACGCGGGTCCGCTCGGCACGCTGCACCCCCGGCCGCCGGAGGTGGACGCGAAGCCCCGCACGGTCCGTACGGTCGACAACGCGGGCGCCGGGCAGGCGATGGAGGCGGTGCGCCACCTCGACACGCTGCTGGCCGAGCTGGCCGACGCCCCCGCACCCGTGCTCAAGGCCGGCGGGATGGGCGTGCGCGACCTGCGCCGGCTGGCCAAGCAGGCGGGCACGAACGAGGCCGACACCGGGACGCTCCTGGAGGTCGCGTACGCGGCCGGCCTGGTCGCGGCCAGCGAGCCGACCCGTACGGACGAGCAGCGCTGGCTGCCCACCCCGGCGTACGACCTGTGGCGGGCCAGCCCGCTGCCGCAGCGCTGGGCGGTGCTGGGCCGCACCTGGCTCGGCATGACCCGCGCCCCGCACCTGGTCGGCCAGCGCGACGACCGTGACCGGATCGTGGGTCCCCTGTCGCCCGAGGTGACCCGGCTGGGCGCCCCGGGGGTACGCCGGGGCGTGCTCGGGGTGCTCGCCTCGCTGCCGCCGGGCGTCGGCCCGGACGCCGACGCGGTGCTCGCCCAGCTCGCCTGGCGCGCGCCGCGCCGCTACGGCGGCCTGGCCCCCGGAACGACGACCGTGGTGGCAGGCCCCGGCGGAACGCCCGCGAGCGCCGGCCTGCGGGCGGCGTCGACGGGCGCCGTGCTGCGGGCCGGCTCAACGAACGCGGCGACGAGCGCGGCGACGAACCGGACCACGGCCGCGACCGGCGGCACGTCGGCCGGACCCACCTCGCTCACGCGGGCCACCCTCGCCGAGGCCGCGTCCCTGGGGGTCACCGGGCTCGGCGCGCTGACCTCGTACGCGCGGCTGCTGCTCGCCGAGGCTGACCGCGACCCGGACGACGACCCGCTGGGCCTGCGTCGCGACCCGAACGAGCCGGCCGACGCGCTCGTGGCCGCACTGGAGACGCTGCTGCCCGAGCCGGTGGACCACCTGCTCGTGCAGGCGGACCTGACCGTCGTGGTGCCCGGCCCGCCCGACCCGGCGCTCGCCGCCGAGCTGGCGCTGGTGGCCGAGCACGAGTCGCGGGGTGGGGCGGGCGTCTACCGGGTGACGGCCGACAGCCTGCGCCGGGCCTTGGACGCCGGGTACGCCGCGAGTGACCTGCACGGCCTGTTCGCCCGGCGGTCGACGACCCCGTTGCCGCAGGCCCTCACGTACCTGATCGACGACATCTCCCGCAAGCACGGCGGCCTGCGCTCGGGCGGCGCGGGGGCGTACCTGCGCAGCGACGACGAGGCGCTGATCGCCGAGGTGTTCGCCGACCGCCGCCTGGCCACCCTCATGCTGCGCCAGCTGGCCCCGACCGTCCTGGTGACCGGTACGGGCCCGGGCCGGCTGCTGGAGGCGCTCCGCGAGGCCGGGTACGCGCCCGTGCCGGAGGACGCCGCCGGCGCGACCCTGGTCACCCGGCCGAAGGCGGCGCGGGCCACGTCCCGGCCGGCGCCCCGGTTCGGCCGCCCGGAGGACGTGGAGCTGCCCCGCCCGACCGGCCCGCGCCTGGCCGCCGCCGTGGAGCAGCTGCGCCTGGGCGACAAGCTGGCCCGCTCGGTGCGCCGCCCGCCGCCCGCGAAGAGCCGGCTGAACCTGGTCGGCGAGGCGACCACCCCGGCCCAGCAGCACACCCAGGCACTCGCGGTGCTCCAGCAGGCGATGCGCGACCAGGCCAAGGTGTGGGTCGGGTACGTCGACGCGCACGGCTCGACGAACGCGAAGCTGGTGCGGCCGGTGTCGATGGCGGCCGGTTACCTGCGCGCCGAGGACGACCGCAACGAGATGCTGCACACGTTCGCCCTGCACCGGATCACGTCGGCGACCCTGGACGAATAGGCGTCAGCGGCGGCGGATGACGCCGATCACGGAGACGACGACGAGCAGGACGAAGGCGGTGCCGACCGACTCGCCGGCCGCGTCGAGCACGTGCCGGTCCAGCGCCAGCCAGGCCACCAGGAACCAGCCGAACAGCAGCAGGCCCGTCGCCGCGACGGCCGTCCAGGCCGCCAGCGAAAGACCGGAGGAACGCTCGGAGTCCTCCTCGACCGTCACCCTGCACCTCCGCCGCGCGTCAGGCCGTACCCATGTATTGAGGTTTTCACCAATGACGGCCGCGAGGGAACCGATTTGGGGGAATGTCCGGGTCTTCTCGGGGACGACACTGAGGCACACTGGAGTGTCCGCGCGCGTACCGAGAGGTGTGACGGCCTGTGTCCGACGGCCCCCTGATCGTCCAATCCGACAAGACGCTCCTTCTCGAGGTCGACCACCCGGACGCGCTCGCGTGCCGGATGGCGATCGCGCCGTTCGCCGAGCTGGAACGCTCGCCCGAACACGTGCACACCTACCGGCTGACCCCGCTGGGCCTGTGGAACGCCCGCGCGGCCGGCCACGACGCCGAGAGCGTGGTGGACGCGCTGCTGCGCTTCTCCCGCTACCCGGTGCCGCACGCCCTGCTGGTCGACGTGGCCGAGACGATGGACCGCTACGGCCGGCTGCGCCTGATGAAGCACCCGACGCACGGCCTGGTGCTGGAGGGTTCGGACCGGGCGGTCCTCGTCGAGGTGGCCAAGTCGAAGAAGCTCGCCGGGATGCTCGGCCAGCAGCTCGACCCGGACACGTTCGTGGTGCACGCCTCCGAGCGGGGCCGACTCAAGCAGGCGCTGCTCAAGCTGGGCTGGCCGGCCGAGGACCTGGCCGGCTACGTCGACGGCGAGGCGCACCCGATCGAGCTGCGCCCGGACGGCTGGGAGCTGCGCTCCTACCAGCAGGAGGCCGTGGATCATTTCTGGGCGGGCGGCTCGGGGGTCGTGGTGCTGCCCTGCGGCGCCGGCAAGACGCTCGTGGGCGCGGCCGCGATGGCGCAGGCGAGCGCGACCACGCTGATCCTGGTCACGAACACGGTGGCGGGCCGGCAGTGGAAGCGCGAGCTCATCGCCCGCACCTCGCTCACCGAGGAGGAGATCGGCGAGTACTCCGGGGAGCGCAAGGAGATCCGCCCGGTCACCATCGCCACGTACCAGGTGCTCACCACGCGCCGGGGCGGCACGTTCCCGCACCTGGACGTCTTCAACGCCCGGGACTGGGGGCTGGTCGTCTACGACGAGGTGCACCTGTTGCCGGCTCCCATCTTCCGCTTCACGGCCGACCTGCAGGCCCGTCGCCGGCTGGGGCTCACGGCCACCCTCGTACGCGAGGACGGCCGCGAGGGCGACGTGTTCTCGCTGATCGGGCCGAAGCGCTACGACGCGCCGTGGAAGGACATCGAGTCGCAGGGCTGGATCGCCCCGGCCGACTGCACCGAGGTACGGGTGACGCTCACGGACGCGGAGCGGATGAACTACGCGGTCGCCGAGCCGGAGGAGCGTTACCGGATGGCGGCCACGGCGCGCACGAAGCTGCCCGTGGTGCGCGCGCTCGTCGAGCGGCACTCCGACGACCAGGTGCTGGTCATCGGCGCGTACATCGACCAGCTCCACGAGCTGGGCGAATACCTGGACGCCCCGATCGTGCAGGGCGCCACGACCAACAAGGAACGCGAGCGGCTCTTCGACGCGTTCCGGTCGGGCGAGATCTCCACGCTGGTGATCTCGAAGGTCGGCAACTTCTCGATCGACCTGCCGGAGGCGGCCGTGGCGATCCAGGTGTCGGGCACGTTCGGCTCCCGCCAGGAGGAGGCCCAGCGGCTCGGACGCGTGCTGCGGCCCAAGGCCGACGGCCGCCAGGCCCACTTCTACACGGTCGTGTCCCGGGACACGATCGACACCGAGTACGCCGCGCACCGGCAGCGCTTCCTCGCCGAGCAGGGGTACGCCTACACGATCGTCGACGCGGACGACGTGCTCGGCCCACCCCTGCCCACGGTGGACTAGCTAGAGCGGCGTCGCCTCGGCGAGCTTCGCGAGCAGCGCGCCCACCAGCGGCTTGACCTCCCCGCAGTCCTCCACGTCGTAGCTCTTGCCGGAGACCTCGAGGGCGTAGGTGAAGCCGTCGTTGCAGGCGCCCTTCGGCGCGCTGTCGGCGATCTGCTGGGGCAGCGCCGGGTCGGACGCGATCTCGGTCAGGGCGAGCGCCTGATCGGGCGTGAAGGTCCCGGTCTCGGTCGCGCCCGTCTTGGCGTTCCGGTAGGTCCACGCGCCGGCCGGGGTGACGGCGAGCGTCTCGTCGACGCCCGCCACGCCGCCGGTGCGGTGCACGGTGATGCCGGACAGCATGCCGGCGCCGGGCGGGGCGCCGGTCGCGTTCTGCGTGACGACACTGGTCGCGTCGGGCGACGTCGGGGCCGTGGGCTTCTGCCCGCCGCAGCCGCTCAGCAGGGTACCGGCGGCGACGACCACGGCGAGGGGGATCCACTTCCGTAACATCCCGCCATCGTCGCGCAGCGCCGCCACGACGGCATCTCGAGCGTCAGGTCGACACGGCCCTGAGGATGAAGTGGACGACGTCGCCCACCGGCCCGACCCGCTGGCCGCACTCCTCGTAGCCGGCCCGGATCCCGCTCGTCACCAGCGTGAACCGGAACGCGTCCGCGCAGTTCGGCGGGCCGGGCCGCGGGCGCGTGCCGCGCGCCAGGTCGAGCAGCCGGTTGAGCCGCAGCACCTCCCACCGGTCCAGGTGCCCGGTGCGGGTCTGCCCGGTCCGCAGATCCTGATGCGTCCACGCCCCGAACCGCGAGATCATGATCCGATCCCGCGCCCCGACGAACCCCCCGGTCCTGGTCAGCCACACGGGCGCCCGCAGCTGCGCCCATTCGGCCTCCGCCACCACCCCCGCGGGCGCGGCGGACCCACCCCCCTGAGCGACCCCGGCGCCCCCACCGACCCCGCTAACCCCCAGCGCGACAACCATCCCCATCCACAAAACAGACATACTCTCATTATCAACCACATACCACCCTCCGCCGCGCACCTCCTCCGTCCAACGTTGACTCGAAAATGAACCTGTGGTGCTGGTCAGGCGGCTCGGGGTTGTAGGT
>NZ_BAAALS010000052.1:0-17631 GCF_039528415.1 Luedemannella helvata | reverse complement strand
CCGAAGTACCGACCCGACTGCGCGGCAGCGGCACCCAGCGTGCTCTCGGCAGCGGACGCGGTCGTCGCCACCACGAACGTGGCGGCGGCTACGCCCCCGACGGTCAGCGCGGCCGCCGCGGTGGTCAGCGCCACCCGGAACCGGCCGCGTCTGGTTAAAGGTCTCATGACACTCCTCTGATGCGGGACGAAGGGATGCGCAAGCTTCCGGCCGGGTGTTCGGCGCTGCCGCTTTGGGTGGATTGCGAGTCGCGCTCGTCGCGGCCCCTGAACCAGCGCCGAAACTTTCGGGTTAATGTCCGAAACTGACTGGACGATACCCACGGCCAATCGGAACGTCAATGGTCGTCAATGCCTGGTGTCGACAGCTGTGCGCCCTGCCGCGGGACCGGTCGGTAGTCATGCACGCAGGGCACGTTCTCGATCACCGCCCCTATCGACACTTCGACAGAAACTTTTGGTCGCGACGCTGTGTCGCGTGCGTCTCCATAAGGGCGACCCGCGGTAGCCCGGTGTCGTGGGGCTACCGCGGGTCGCTCGTGGTTACACGACGGCGCAGGCGACGCCGTTGAGGCTGAAGCTGGCCGGCTTTCCGCCGTTACCGGTGTGCGTGGCTTGGAAGCCGATGGTGGTTGACCCGCCAGCGGCGATGGTCGGGTTGTAGCTGACGTTCCTGGCGGTCACCTGGCCGCTGCTGGGGGTGTAGGTGGCGTTCCAGCCACCGGTGATGTTCTGTCCGCTGGGGAGGGTGAACACCAGCGACCAACCGTTGATCGTGGACGTGCCCGTGTTGGTGATGGTGATGTTCTCGACCAGGCCGTTGTTCCAGGCGGTGAGCTCCGTGGACACCCGGCACCCGCCGCCGACGGGCTGGCTGGTCACGGGAGCGCTGGTCACCACAGCACTGGTCACCGGAGCACTCGTCACGGGAGCACTCGTCACGGGAGCACTCGTCACGGGAGCGCTGGTCGGCGGGCGGGTCGTCACGGGGGCGCTGGTCGGCGGAGCGGTGCTCGGACGGTTCGAGGTCGGGGTGCCACCGGTCAGACCGAAGAACTGGATGGCGACAGCGGCCTGGCCGCTCTGCGGCAGGCTGTGCCCGGCCCCCTGGATGCTGTACGCCTCCACGAGGACGTTGCCGGAGCCGTCGGCGTACCGACGCCGGTTCCAGCCGTTCTGCGGAGTGTCCGACGACGTCGGGGTCTGGCTGAGCCCGAACACGTTCGTCCACTGCTCGATCGTCTCCTGCAGCAGCGAGTACGGCACCAGGGTGTCGTTCGTGCCGTGCCACAGCTGCACCCGCGGGCGGGCACCGGAGTACCCCGGGTACGCCGCACGCACGGCGTCGCCCCACTGCTGCGGGGTACGGTTCATGTTGCCACCGGTGCACTGGCTGCTGCCCGGCGCGTAGTCGGCCGCGTTGGCGAAGCAGTTGAACGGAACGCCCATGAACGCGGCCCCGGCCTTGAACACGTCGGGGTAGAGGGCGAGCATGTGGTTGGTCATCATGCCACCCGACGAACTACCCGTGGCGAAGACCCGGTTCGGGTCCCCACCATAGGTCTGCTGCACGTAGGTGATCATCGACACGATCGAGACCGGGTCGCTGCCACCGCCCCGACGCTTGGAGGCGTCCGACCATGTGTCAAAGCACTTGCCGAACCCGGCCTGCTGCTGGGCACTCGGATAGATCACGATGTAGCCGTACCGGTCGGCCAGGGAGGCGAACTCACTGCCCGAGTAGAAACCCGGACCCGAGCCCCCACAGCCATGCATGGCCACTACGATCGCCGGGTTGGCCGGCCGGTTGTCCGGCACGTAGACATGCATCTGCATGCCACCCGGGTTGTTCCCGAAGTTCGTTACCTGCACCAGGCTCGCCGCCGCCGCGGGGTGCGCCACCACCACCGCCACGACCGCGCTCGCCGCCGCGACAACCGCGCCGGTCACTATCGCTGTCAGTCGTTTCATCCGCTCGCCCTCCTCGCAGAGAACATCGATATTGATCGCTAGGACCGTAGGCCCAGAGCCGGGCCTGGTCAAGCGGTGGCACCGATAGAAAGCTTGTGCAGCAACGGCTTCCGTTTAATGTCAAGGAACTTGTCATCAAGTTCCTTGACACAGGGTTTGGAACTTCCACTGGCCGTGATTGATCGATGCCGGGCGGTATCGTAGCCACTGTGACGAACCGCCATGACTCCACCGATGACCCTTCGACGCCGCGCATCAGCTACCTGGTGTTCCGGCTGGAGCGCAGAATCCGGGCGCATCTGGACGAGGCGTTGGCGCGCCACGGCATCACGACCACCGAGTACATGGCGCTCAGCGAGCTGCGCATCCGCGACGGGCTCTCCTCCGCGCAACTGGCCCGCATCGCGTTCGTCACCCCACAGGCGATGAGCCTGGTCATCCGCGACCTGGAGGACCGGGAGCTGGTCCGGCGCACCCCGGACCCGAGCCAGCGCCGGGTGCTGCGCACCAGCCTCACCCGCAAGGGGCAGAACACCCTGCGGCGCTGCGACCAGGCCCTGGACGGCATCGAGGGCGGGATGCTGGGCGACGTCGACATCCCGACGCGCAAGACGTTGGCCGAGACCCTCACGGAGTGTGCCCGGTCGCTGCGCACCAACGCCTCATAGCCGCCCGCGGCCGGGCGCCCGGCGGCTACTCGTCGGGAATCGTGTCGAGGACCTTCTCGGCGACTGTCCGGGCGCCCGCGTTGAGCCCACGGGCGAGCCGGTGGAACAGGTCCTGGGCACGCACCGCGGGCCAGTCCGGCGGCAGGTGCCGCACCGGCAGCCGCGGATCGCGCCGGATGATCTGCAGCCAATCGGTCACCAGCCCGAGCTTGGCCGCGAGCGGATCGGCCGGCGGCGAACCGTCCCAACGCTCGAGGAAATCCTCGTAGCGGACGGCCAGCCCGGCCAGGTCCCACGTGTCGCGAACGAGTCGGTCGACATCAGTGACCTGGTCGGCCGTCGCCCGGAACACCCGCACCTGCGTGGTCAGCCCGAGGCCGGCGACGATCCCGCTCACCTCGGGGGCGCCCGGCGCGATCCACAGGCCGCCCTGCAACGGCCCGAACCCGGCCCAGCCCAGCTGGGAACGCAGGTCGTGGCGCTCCCGCTGCCAGGACCCTGGCAGCGAGAACCCCAGCAGCGTCCAGGTGCCGTCCCAGTCCTGGTTGACCGCCCCGGTCTGCCAGATCCGCTCGGCCCCCTCCTCCAGGATCCGGATGGAGCGCTCGGTCAGGCCGAAGTACATCCGCCGGCCTAGCGGCTGGCGGCGCAGCAGTTCGTGGCCGACCATGCGGGTCAGCGTGGACCGGGTCGCGTGCTCCGACACGCCGGCCCGGCCGAGGACGTCGATCACGCTGCCGGAGGAGACGCAGACCCGCCGCCCCAGCACGTACTCGCCGAGGAACGCCAGCATGAGCGCCTGGGGACGACGTTGCGGCTGATCCTGGTCCGGCACGGGCTCAATGTTAGGCACATTCTTGACGCGCGTCATCAAACAACCTAACTTCATCCATACGTTTTCGCCGATATCTCTGGGACGGCGCAGCTTGCCGTCGCACGCGCGGCCCCACCGCGTCGTGCCGCATTCCCTCGACCTGCCAGCGCATTCGTACGGGAGGCCTCGTGCGACGCTCCTTTTCCGTCCCCCTTTCCATCGCCACCGTCGCGGCGGTCATGCTCGCCGCGGTGGGCTGTGACAGCACATCCTCGTCCGGGACCAGCGGGTCCGATCCCATCAAGGTGGGCGTCATCGTGTCGCTCACCGGCAACTACGCTCCACTCGGCAGCGAGGACAGAAAGTCCATCGAGCTGGCGGTGGAGCAGATCAACGAGAAGGGCGGGCTGCTCGGCCGCAAGATCGAGCTGACCGTGAAGGACGACAAGAGCCAGCCTGACCAGTCGGTGCTCGCCTTCAACGAGTTCAAGGGCGCCGGCGTGGTCGCCGTCATCGGCTCGCCGTTCTCCAACTCCGCGCTGGCCACCATCCCGCAGGTGGACCGCGCCAAGATTCCCTACATCTCGCTCACCCCGGCAGACGAGCAGGTCAAGCCGGTCCACCCGAACGTCTTCGTCGTGCCGGCCACCGCGGGCACCTACGGCGAGCGGATCCTGCAGTACTACCAGGCGCAGGGGTACACGAAGGTCGCGGTGGCCTACGACACCAAGAGTTCGTACGCCCAGGCGGGCTTCGCCGGCATGCAGGCGAAGGCGGCCACCTACGGGGTGAGCCTGGTCGCGACCGAACAGTTCCAGACCACGACGACCGAGTTCAGCGCGGTGCTCAACCGCGTGAAGTCCTCGGGCGCCCAGGCCCTGACCGTGTGGGCGACCGGGGCACCCGCCGTGGCGTTCGCCAAGCAGTACCCCACGGCCGGACTCGGCATCCCGCTGATGTTCACCGGCGCCCAGGCCAGCACGCTGTGGCTCCAGCCGACCGGGGCGGCCGCCGAGGGCGTGTACCTGGCCAGTTCGGTCAGCGTGGTGGGCGACGCGCTGCCGGCCGGCGCGCTGAAGCAGGCGATCGACGAGATGGCCGTCCCGTTCGCCGCCAAGCACGGGTATCCGCCGCCGCAGTTCGCGGGCGACGGGTACACGGGGGTGAAACTGCTCGCGGCGGCCGTGACCGGCGCGGGGAGCACCGACCCGGAGAAGATCAGGTCGGCTCTCGAAGGGCTCACCCTCACCACGCCGAACGGCACCTACCGCTACAGCGCGACCGACCACGCCGGCCTCGCGGCGACCTACATCGCCGTGGTCGTCGTCAAGGACGGCAAGTTCCAGGCGACCGACTGGGCCCGCGCCCAGTTGGCCACGGTAGCGGGTGGGTGAGGCGCCTCCGTGGACGTGGTACCACTGCTCTCCGTCGCCGGACTCGCCCGGCGGTTCGGCGGCGTCTACGCGGTGCGCCACGTCGACCTTGACGTGGCGCCCGGCGAGACGCACGCGGTAATCGGCCCCAACGGCGCCGGCAAGTCGACGCTGTTCCGGGTCATCGGTGGGCAGCTGCGGGCGTCGGCGGGAAGTGTCCGCTTCGACGGGGCGCCGGTCGACCGGCTACCGGCGCACCGGCGGGCCCGACTCGGCATCGCGGCGGTGTTCCAGGAGGCGCGCGTCTTTCGCGGCATGACCGTACGGGAGAACGTCATGACCGGCGCGCACGCGAGCACCACGGCGGGTCCGGTCGCGGCGGTGCTGCGCCTGGCGCGGCACCGCCGCGAGGAGCGTGAGATCGGCGACCGGGCCGCGACCGCGCTCAGCGAGGTGGGCCTGGACGACTGGGCGGACCGGCCGGCCGACGCGCTGCCCATCGGACAGCAGCGTGCCCTTCAGCTGGCCCGGGCGCTGTGTGCCCGACCCCGGCTGCTGTTGCTCGACGAACCGGCATCGGGACTGCGCGCCGCGGAGCGGGCGGCGCTGGCCGAGTTGATCGAGCGATTGCGCGCCGGCGGACTCAGCATCGTGTTGGTGGAGCATGACGTCGGGTTCGTGGCCCGGCTCGCGGACCGTGTCACGGTCCTCGAGCTGGGCCAGGTCATCGCGAGCGGCAGCTTCGCCTCGGTGCGTGCCGATCCCCGCGTCGCGCGGGCGTACCTGGGCGGGGCGGCATGACGAGCGCCGCCGACCCGGTCGTCGAGGTCGATGACCTCACGGTCAGATACGGCGCCGCCGTCGCGCTCGACGGGGTGGCGCTGCGCCTGCACGCGGGCGAGATGGTCGCGATCATCGGGCCCAACGGGGCCGGCAAGAGCACCCTCGTCAACGCCATCTGCGGGCTGCTCAAGCCCGCGGCCGGCCGGATCGCGGTCCGCGGCCGCACCGCCCTCGTGCCCGAGGGACGGCAGCTGTTCGCTCCGCTGAGCGTCGACGACAACCTCCGGCTCGGCGCCTGGCGTCGCCGCGACCGCGACACCTCGCAGGTCTATCACCTGCTGCCCGAACTGGTCCCGCTGCGCCACCGCCGGGCCGGGCTGCTCTCCGGCGGCGAGCAGCAGATGGTCGCGTTCGGCCGGGCGCTGATGGCCCGACCCGACGTGCTCGTCATCGACGAGATGTCCCTGGGCCTGGCCCCGCTCATCATCGACACCCTCGCCGGGCACCTGCGACGACGGCACGCCGCCGACGGTCTCGCGGTGCTGCTCATCGAGCAGAACGCCCGCCTCGCCCTCGACCTGTGTACGCGCGGGTACGTGCTGGAGGCGGGCCGCGTCGTCGCCGAGGGCACCTCGGCCGAACTCGCCGACAGCCCCGCGGTCGCGGACGCGTACCTCGGGGCCGCGTGATGGGCGCCCTGCTGCAGTACCTCGTCACGGGCGTCGGCATCGGCTGCGGGTACGCGCTGGTCGGCAGTGGTCTCGTGGTCATCCACCGGGTGACCCGGGTGGTGAACTTCGCCCAGGGCGCGTTCGCGGTCGTCGCCGCGCTCACCGTGTCCACCCTGCTCACGGCCGGCCTGCCGCACGGCGCGGCCGAGTCGCTCGCGGTGCTCCTCGCGGGTGTGGTGGGGCTGATCACCGGGGCGGTGGCGATCGGCAGACCGGGCACCACTCCCCAGGCCGCGCTCGTCGTGACCCTCGGGCTGGGCGTCTTCGCGTACGCGGTGGAGATCCTCGCGTGGGGTGATCAGCCGCGGTCGTTCGGCGGCGTGCCCGGATCGGTCCCGCTGGGCGACGCCCGCCTGCAATCGCACTACCTGCTCATCATCGGCGTGACCGCGGTCGTGCTCGCCGGGCTGGCGCTGCTGTTCGCCCGCACGGACGTCGGCCGGGCCCTCACCGCCACCGCCGCGAACCCCTACGCGGCGCGGGTCGTCGGCATCGGCGTCACCCGGATGGGCCTGATCGCCTTCGCCCTCGGCGGCATGCTCGGCGGCCTGGCGGGCGTCCTGCTCACACCGGTGCACCAGGTCTCATTCGACAGCGACGTGGTGCTCGTGGTCAACGGGTTCGCCGCCGCCATCCTCGGCAACCTGAGCCGGCCCGTCCTCACCCTCGTCGGCGGCCTGCTGCTCGGCGTCGTGGAGGTCCTCGTCGCCGGATACCTGAACAGCTCGTACCAGACCGAGGTGGCGCTGGTGTTCATGCTCGCGGTACTGATCGTCCGGGCCGGCCGCCACCCGGCGGCGGTGGAGGCGTCATGAAGATCGCGGTCACCCTGCTCGTCGCGGCCGCGACACTGGCGATTCCCCCGCTGCTGTCCGCGAGCCAGCTGACCATCTACATCCTCATCGGCGTCGCGGCCATGGCCACCGTCGGCCTGTCGCTCCTGTTGGGGTACGCCGGCCAGGTGTCCCTCGGCCAGGCGTCCTTCACCGCCATCGGCGGGTACACCGCCGCGCTGCTGGCGATCCACACCGGGTACCCGTGGCTCGGGCTGCTGGCGGCGCCCATCGCCGCCGCCGCGTGCGCCGCGCTGATCGGGGTGCCCATCCTGCGGCTGCGGGGACACCAGCTCGCCTTCGCGACCCTGGCCCTGCAGCTCATCCTGCTGTCCGTGCTGGACCAGGCGAGCTGGGCCGGCGGCGCCATCGGTCT
Source organism: Luedemannella helvata (assembly GCF_039528415.1). Classification (NCBI taxonomy): domain Bacteria; kingdom Bacillati; phylum Actinomycetota; class Actinomycetes; order Micromonosporales; family Micromonosporaceae; genus Luedemannella; species Luedemannella helvata. Next base: position 10,083 of record NZ_BAAALS010000052.1, on the reverse strand, counting down.
GCAGGGCATTCCGCGGCTGTCGTTCGGCTCGATGGTGCTCGACTCGGATGTCGCCTACGCCTACCTGGCCTGGGTCGGTGTGGCGCTGACGATGGTGGTGGCCCGCAACCTCGTCGGTTCGCGGACCGGTCGAGGGCTGCGCGCGTTGGCCACCAGCGAGATCGGGGCCGCGGCCAGCGGCGTGCCCGTCGGCGGGTACCGGCTGCTGGTGTTCACCGTCTCGGCCGCGTTCGCCGGGCTGGCCGGCGGCATCTACGCCTTCTACGTCGGCTACCTGTCCCCCGGCTCCTTCCCGGTACTGCTGTCCATCCAGTACGTGGTGATGGCCGTGGTCGGCGGGCTGGGCACCATCTGGGGCGCGCTGCTCGGCACCGCCGTCGTGACCCTTCTCGTCCAGCTGCTCAGCACGCTGGCCACCCGGCCCGACATGCCGGACTACGCGCCCGCGGTGCTGTCGTACGCGGTCTACGCGGTGCTGCTGGTCATCACGGCCCTCTTCCTCCCACGAGGGCTGGCCGGCAGCGCGGCAACGAGAGGAAGGAAAGCCGACACATGGACCTGACGGGGAAGGTCGCGATCGTCACCGGCGCCGGGGCCGGGCTGGGCGCGGCGTACGCGCGGGCGCTCGGCGCGGCCGGCGCCGCGGTGGTGGTCAACGACGTCGACACGGACGCCGCCGCGCGCACCACGGACGACATCACGGCGGCCGGTGGGCGTGCCGTGGCGTCGGTCGGTGCCGTGGGCACCACCGAGGTCGCGCAAGGGCTCGTCGACTGCGCGGTGAAGGAGTACGGCCGCCTCGACGTGCTCGTCACCAACGCCGGCATCCTGCGCGACACCATGCTCTGGAAGATGACGGATGAGCAGTTCGACGACGTCGTCCGGGTGCACCTACGAGGCACGTTCACCTGTGTACGGGCGGCCGCCGTGCGGATGCGGGAGCAGGGCGACGGGGGTCGCGTCATCTGCGTCGGCTCACCCACCGGCCAGGTCGGCACGATCGGCCAGACCAACTACGCGGCGGCCAAGGCCGGCATCGTCGGCATGACCCGCACCTGGGCGATGGAGCTGAGCCGAGCCGGCATCACGGTCAACGCCGTGGTGCCGGTCGCGGCCACCGCCATGACGGCCACCGTGCCGTTCCTCAAGCCGTACGTCGAGGCGCTCGAGGCGGGCGAGCCACTGCCTCCGTACGCCCGGCGCGAGCTGGGCTTCGGTTCGCCGGACGACGCCGCCGGCCTGGTGGTGTTCCTCGCCTCGGACGCGGCCGCCGGCATCACCGGCCAAGCCGTCGGCATCGGCGGGGACCGGTTGGCGATCTGGTCGCACCCGCGGGAGGTGGCCGTAGAGTTCGCGCCGGGCAGCGGCTGGAGCGCGGACGCGATCGCGTCCATCTGGCCGGACCGGTTCGCCCCGCACCTGCAACGGCTCGGCCAGCAGTTCCCGGAGCCGCCGGCATGACGATCGACCCGGCGACGATCGAGGCGATCGACGCCCACGTGCACCTGGAGACGGACGGCCACGGGCACTACTCGCTCGACCGGGAACTGATGGACGCGTCGGCCGCCCACTTCCGAGCAAGCCACGCCCGTACGCCCACGGTCGACGAGATCGCCGCGTACTACCGGGAGCGGCGCATCGCCGCCGTGGTGTTCACAGTGGACGCGCGGACCGCGACCGGGCACCCGCCGCTCGACGGACACGAACTGCTCGCCCAGGTGGCCAGGCACCCGGACGTGCTCGTCCCATTCGCGTCCGTCGACCCGAACGAGGGGGCCGGTGCCGTCGACCGGCTGCGCGACCTGGCGGCGGCCGGGGCGCGGGGCCTCAAGCTGCATCCTTCGTTGCAGGGCTTCGCGCCCAACGTCGCGACGGCGTACCCCCTGTACGAGGCGGCCGGCGAGCTCGGCCTGCCGGTCCTGTTCCACAGCGGCCAGACGGGGATCGGGGCCGGCCTTCCCGGCGGGCGCGGCATCCGGCTGCGCTACTCCGATCCGATGCTCGTCGACGATGTGGCCGCCGACCTGCCGTCGCTCACCATCATCCTGGCCCATCCGGCCGTGCCCTGGCAGGACGAGGCGATCGCGGTCGCCACCCACAAGGCGAACGTCTTCGTCGACCTGTCCGGCTGGGCGCCGCGCTACTTTCCGGAACAGCTTGTGCGGGCCGTGAACGGTCCCTTGCGCCGCAAGGCGCTGTTCGGCTCCGACTTCCCCCTGATCACCCCCGACCGATGGCTCACGGAGTTCGGTCAGCTGGACATCAAGCCGGAGGTGCGCCCGCTCGTGCTGCGTGACAACGCCCTGCGGGTGCTGGGTCTCGGCCATGATTGACCTGGGACTGGGCAGTTGGCCCGCCCGCCGGGCCCGGATATCACCGCACGCGATCGCGCTGCGCGAGGCTGACCGTGAGGTGAGCTATGCCGAGCTGGCCGCCCGGGTGGACCGGCTCGCCGCCGGCCTCGCCGAGCTGGGCGTCCGCGCCGGCGACCGGGTGGCCTACCTCGGACCCAACGCGATCGCGACGTTCGAGGCGCTGTTCGCGGCCGGCCGGCTGGGCGCCGTCTTCGTTCCGCTCAACACCCGGCTCGCCCCGCCGGAGATCTTCGCTCAGCTGGCGGACTGCACGCCCGCGGTGCTGATCCACGCGCCGGAGCTGAGGCCACCCGATGACGGGCGCGCCATGCTGACGGTCGAGGAGTTCTCCGCGCTCGCCGACACCCCGGGCGACCCGCCCGACGAGGACGTGGATTTAGCCCAGGCGGCCGTCATCCTCTACACCAGCGGGACCACCGGCCGGCCCAAGGGCGTCGTGCTCACCCACAACAACCTCACCTTCAACACGATCAACCAGCTCGCGCATGTCGACGTGCTCTCCACGGACGTGGTGCTGTGCACCGCCCCGCTGTTCCACGCGGCCGGGCTCGGCCAGGTCAGTCTTCCCACGCTCTTCAAGGGAGGCACCGTGGTCGTCGCCCCGCGCTTCGACCCGGGCTGGCTGCTGGAGGCCGTCGCCGAGCAGCGCATCCGGGCGTTCTCCGCGGTACCGACGATGCTGCAGATGCTGTGCGAGCACCCGGACTGGCCCGCGGCCGACCTGTCCTCGCTGCGCTACGTCATCTACGGCGGGTCGCCGGTCGTCGAGTGGGTGGCCCGCGCCTGGCACGCCCGCGGCGTGCCCATCCTGCAGGGCTACGGGATGACCGAGGCGGCGCCCGGTGCGCTGCTCGCCCCCTTGTCCGGCGCGGCGGACAAGCCGACGTCGCCCGGCGTGCCGCACTTCTTCACCGACATCGAGATCGGCCAGGACGGGCAGCTTCTCGTGCGCGGACCCAACCTGTCCCCCGGCTACTGGCGACGGCCACGGGAGACCGCGGAGGCCTTCCACCGGGGCTGGTTCCGGAGCGGGGACCTCGTGCGCCTGGACGACGACGGCTGGGCCACCGTCCTCGGACGGATGACGGACATGTACATCTCCGGCGGCGAGAACGTCTATCCGGCAGAGGTCGAGGCAGCCCTTGCCGAGCTTCCCGGGGTCGCCGCCTGCGCGGTGGTCGGCGTGCCGCACGCGCGCTGGGGCGAGGTCGGCTTCGCCCTGGTCGTACCCCGGCCGGACGCGGACCTGGACGAGGCCGCGATCAGCGAGCATCTCGTGGCCCGGATGGCCCGCTACAAGGTGCCCCGGTACATCCGTTTCGTGGAGGACCTGCCGCGCACCGCGAGCGGGAAGGTCCGCAAGTCCGAACTGCCCGCGCTGATTCCTGAGGAGAACCCGTGACCACTGTCGTTGACACACTGGACGACCTGCGCCCCCTCGTCGGAACCAGCCTCGGGTCCAGCTCGTGGGTGAAGGTCGACCAGATCCGCATCGACGCGTTCGCGGACGCGACCGGCGACCATCAGTGGATCCACGTCGACCCCGCGCGCGCGGCGTCCGGTCCGTTCGGCACCACCGTGGCTCACGGGTACCTCACGCTGTCCCTGCTCATTCCCCTGTGGACCGAGATCCTCACGGTCCACTCCGTACACACGAAGGTCAACTACGGCCTGGGTAAGGTACGGTTCCCCGCTCCGGTGCCGGCCGGGTCCCTCGTCAGGGCCACCGCGACCTTGGCCGCCCTCGACGACGTCGAGGGCGGCGCGCAGCTCACGGTCGACGTGGTGATCCACCGCGAGGGCGCCGACAAGCCGGTCTGTGTCGCGCAACCCATCTTCCGCTTCTTCGACCGGTAGGCGGGACGCCGAACGCGAAGGGTGCCCGGCGCGTATGCGCCGGGCACCCTTGCTGTACTGCGGATCTTCGTGGGCTATGTGCAGGTCACCGTCGGCACCGCGGTGGCGTCGCCGCCAGCACCGAGGAAGCCGAAGGTGGTCGTGGCATTCGCGGCGAGCGAGCCGTTCCAGGACATGTTCGTCACTGTCACGTTCGAGCCGCTCGTGCTCAACTGACCGCTCCACAGCTGGGTGATGGTCTGGCCGCTGGGCAGCGTCCAGGTCGCCCGCCAACTCGTGATGGCCGAGGAGCCGGCCTTCACGGTGACCTCACCCTGGAAGCCACCCGGCCACGAGTTGATCAGCTTGTAGGTGGCCGAGCAGGAGCCCGTCACCGGCGGACCGCTGGTGGGCGGGTTGCTGGTCGGCGGCCGGCTGGTGGGCGGGTTGCTCGTCGGCGGGTTGCTCGTCGGCGGGTTGCTGGTGGGCGGGTTGCTCGTCGGCGGGTTACTCGTCGGCGGCCGGCTGGTCGGCGGGTTGCTCGTCGGCGGGTTACTCGTCGGCGGCCGGCTCGTCTGGATCACCCCGTCGAGCGGCGGGTAGGCGTTGGCCATGAGCTCGCGGAACTGGGCCGAGAACCACGCACCCGAGATGGGGGCGTTGGCCAGCGCGCCGGTCATGCTGTTGCCGTTGCGGTCGTTGCCGGTGTACGTCGGGTCGCACATCCGGTCGAAGCCCTTCCCGTCGGAGTTCGGGATCTCCGAGGAGGAACCGTCGGACTCGCCCGGGGGCTTGATCCAGACGTAGGCGTCGATACCGGAGGCCGGCGCGGCGGTCGGCCGCTCACCCAGGCCCGCACCGGACTGGTTGCACCAGTTGCCGGCGTGGATGCGCCGGTCGATGCGGCCACCGTTGACATAGGCGTCCACCGACGTGGTGGGGCCGGGGCCCGTCGGGCGGGCCGAGCCACCCCAGCCGTTGCGGCTGGTGTCGATCAGCATGCCGATGCTCGACGGGAAGCCCTTGCCGATCAACTGGTTGCGGAACGCCTGCGCGAAGGTCAGCTCGTCGGCGTACATGTTCCAGTCGAACCACTTGGCCTGACGCACCGACGTGCCGTTCACCGTGTCGGTGATCTTGACGTAGGGCTCCGACAGCGCGGAGTAGTTCGCCGTGTTCGTGATGAAGCCGGCGACGTTGTTCACGGAGCCCGACTTCACCACGGTGGAGTACATGAGCTCAGCCGTGGGACCGGAGTTGCTGTCCCAGCCGATCCAGCCGTGGTGCGCCGCGTCCACGTAGTTGTAGACGTTGCTGAGCGCACCCAGCTTGTTGAGGGCGTACGCGATGCCGTCAACGTAGGCACCGTTGGACTTCATCTCGGCGCACGCCGCCAGGTTGGTGTTGGTGACCAGGTTCGGCAGCGAGTCGACCTCGATGACGTTGATGATCCGCAGGCCCCGGAACTTCGGCAGGCCCTGGATCGCCGCGATCGGGTCGATGTACTCCGCCTTGTACCGCGACAGCTCGTTCGCCTTCAGCTCACCGTTCGACGCGAGCGCGGAGCAGTCACGACCCGGCAGGTTGTAGATCACGAACTGCGCGTACGTGGCACCCTGCGCCACCGCGGCGTCCAGGTGGTCCTCCAGGCCCATCGGTCCGTTGGACTGGCTGTTGGCCGTACCCTCGATCGCGGCGATGCGGTCGAGCCACACCGCGGTCGGCTGGTTCGACACCCGCGTGCCGCCCGGCTCGGCGGCGGCCTTGGCAGACCACTCCGGGTTCACGTAGCCCTTGCCGCCCACGAACGGGTTGTCCACCCGCGGCGCGGCCGAGACCGGCGGAAGGCTGGTGCTCGCGGACCGGGTCGTCGGGGCGGCCGAGGTGGTGACCGGCGCCCGGGTCGTCGGCGCGCTGGACGACGGCGCCGCGACGCCGTTGGCCAGGCTGTAGGCCAGGGTCGGCTGGAACGAGCCGGCGGTGAACGCGCAGCCGTCCGCCTCGCCCGGGGGCTTCACCCAGATGTAGCCGTCGATGTTGGCGTTGCCCGTGTTCAGCGTCGGGTACTGGCCGATGCGGCGGTCGGTGTTGTCGTCCGCGCACCAGTCACCCGCGGCACCGCCGTTGCGGCTGGTGTCGATGATCTGGCGCTTGCCGGTCACGCCCGCGCTGTTGAGCGCGTTGATGATGGCGTTTCCGTACGAGGCCTCGGCCGAGGTGGGCTGGAAGTTCGACACGTTGGTGTAGAACCCGTCGGCGTACTGGATGCCCGCGTTGCGCAGGCGGTTCGCCTGCTCGGACGCGGAGTTCCAGGCCGAGTGGCCACCGTCGAGGTAGACCTTGGCGTTGCCGTTGGCGGCCTTGATGTCACGCACGGCCGTGGACAACGCGTTGTTGCGCTCCGCGATGCCGTTGGCGTCCAGGCAGGTCAGCAGCGCGAGGGAGTCGGTCTCGAGGATGATGATGACGGTCTGGCTGCCCAGTGCGGGCGCGAAGGTGCGCACCCACTGGTTGTAGGTGGGCAGGTCCGGCGCGCCGCCGGAGCTGGCGCCGCCACAGTCACGGTTGGTGATGCCGTAGACGGACATGACCGGGACCTGGCCGGCCGCGTTCGCGGCGTTGATGTACGAACCAACCTCGGAAGCGGCCGTCGCCATGTTGACGTTGGCGAACCAACGCGCGGCGGGCTGGCTGGCGATGTTGGTGTTGATGACGTTGCGGCGCGAGTCGTTCGGGTTCGCGGCGACCCACTTCATAACGCCGGCGTCCGGGTCGCGGTACATGGTGCCGGACAGTGTGCCGGCGTTGGCTGACGTGGTCGCCAGCCACACGCTGCTCGCCGCGAGCGCGGCGACGGCAACGCCGGCAATGACCGTCGTTCGTCGCCTACGGCGTCTCAAGACTCCTTGGAACACGTTGCTGCCTTCCCTGAGAGCGAAATGACGCTAGCGAGGTCGACGCGCCGGGGCCGGGCAACCCCGAGCGCGTCGCTTCCTCCTCCTGAGCGGCGGATCCACCGGGGTCACCAGCAGTGGGTCCAGTGAAGTCGACAGATCAACCACCGTCAGTCGGGAACGGGGGCCGATCCGAGAAAAGCTCGTCCACCCGGAAGCGCTTCCATAGATAAACCTGCCCGTCCCCGAGGACGTGATCGTGACATCGGCTTCTGACTTGCGTCAATACGGCCTGCGTCAGACCATCGTGATCACAACCCATAGACAATCTTCAAAAAACTGGAAGCGCTTCCAGTACGTGCAGGTATCCGCGTCGCGGTGGCCTCGATACACTCGCCGCGACGTGGGGGCCGGGTTCCGCGACAACAGGAACTTGCACGCCGGCGAGGAAAGGACACCCAGTACCGATGGCGACTAACGCGCCGCGACGGCAGCCCACCCTCGACGAGGTCGCCAAACGGGCCGGCGTTTCCAGGACCGCCGCGTCGCGGGTCATCAACAACGCCCCCCATGTCAGCCGCGCCAAGCGCGAGGCCGTCGAGCGGGCCATCAGCGACCTGGGCTACATCCCCAGTCGCACGGCGCAGGCGCTCGCCACCCAGAAGACCAACGTGATCGCCCTGGCCATAGCCGGCGACGATCCGGCACTGTTCGCCGATCCGTTCTTCGGCCGGGTCATCGTCGGCGTCTCCGCCGCGCTGGAGGACACCGACCTGCATCTCATGCTGTGCCTGGCCGCGTCCGAACGGGGCCAGGCCCGGTTCCGGAGCCTGCTCCGTACGCGTGGGGCCGACGGCGTCATGCTCATGGCGTTGCGCGGCGAGGACCCCCTCGTGCGCATCGCACGGCAGGCCGGGCTGCCCACGGTCTTCGGCGGCCGGCCACTGCGCGGTGAACCGAGCTGGTACGCGGACGCCGACAACTACGGCGGCGCGAGAACGGCCACCGAGTACCTGATCAGTCTCGGCCGTACCCGCATCGCCGCCATCACCGGCCTGGCCGACACCGACGTGAGCGAAGCGCGCCACCGCGGTTATACCGAGGCCATGGCCATGGCGGGGCTCGTCCCCTATGCCGAACACGCGGGAGACTTCACGGAGCACAGCGGCGCCGCGGCCATGACCGCCCTGCTCGCCACCCATCCGCAGCTTGACGCGGTGTTCGCCGCGAACGACAACATGGCCGCCGGAGCCTTGCGCGTGCTGCGCCAATCCGGCCGTACCGTGCCCGACGACGTCGCCGTCGTCGGGTTCGACGACCTCGCCATCGCGGCCCACACCGATCCACCCCTGACGACGATCCACCAGCCGATACAGGATCTGGGCAGGGAGATGACCCGCATGCTCCTCGCCCTGCTCGCTGGCCAAAGTCCCAGTCCGCTCATCCTGCCGACGAAACTGATCAAACGCGGATCGGCCTGACCGTACGGCCGTGGGCACCGCCGCCCAGACGCGGACGGCGGTGCCCGTTGGCTCGAGTGTCGGTCGCCGGCCTTCCGTAACCGGCCCCTACCGGCTCACGACGACTCGAATGGCGGTCAGGTGACGCTGCAGCTGACCGTGGGCCAGGTCCAGTTGCCGTTAGTCATGATCGTCACGCCGAAGTTGTTGCCGCTACCGTTCGGGGTGGCGACCATGACCTGGCTGCTCGGCCACTGGGCGTTGACGTTCCAGGTAGCGCTGATCCGCGCCGGCGACGGCACGTTCATCGTCACCCTCCAGGAGTTCGAGCCGGAGACCGAAACATTCAGGTTGTACCGGTCGCCCCACACCTGCCCGGCCGACAGCGTCGCGGTGCAGCTGCCACCGCCGCCCGGCGCCGTCGTGGTGCCCGCCGTCGTGGTCGGCGGGTTCGACGGGTTCGTCGGCGTACCACCGTTGAGGGCGTTCAGCGTGGAGGTGTAGGCGGCCTTCTTGTTGCCCGACCCGTCGAACAGCAGCGGGGTACCGCTGGCCCGCCACGAGTCGGTGTCCCGCACGCCCCAGACCGTGATGCCGTTGCAGCGCGTCACAGCCAGGCAGTCGTTGACCACGGCGGCGTACGTGTTGGCCTGCGAGGTGCCCGAGCCCTCGATGTCGAGCTCGGTGATCTGCACGTCCACGCCGAGGTCGGCGAAGCTCTGCAGCGTGGTGCGGTAGTTGGAGTTGTACGGCGAGTTGGCGTTGAAGTGCGACTGGAAGCCCACGCAGTCGATCGGCACGCCGCGGGACTTGAAGTCGCGGACCATGTTGTAGACGGCCTGCGTCTTGGCCCAGGTCCAGTTGTCGGTGTTGTAGTCGTTGTAGCAGAGCTTCGCGGCCGGGTCGGCGTTGCGGGCGGTACGGAAGGCGACCTCGATCCAGTCGTTACCGGTGCCCTGCAGGTTCGAGCTACGGCGTGCTCCGCTGTTGCCGTCCTCGAAGGCCTCGTTGACGACGTCCCAGGCGTAGATCCTGCCCTTGTAGTAGCCCATGACCCCGTTGATGTGGTCGATCATGGCCTGCCGCAGGTTCGACCCGGACAGGCTCTGCATCCAGCCGGGCTGCTGGGCGTGCCAGGCCAGCGTGTGACCGCGAACTCTCTTGCCGTTCTGGACGGCCCAGTTGTAGACGCGGTCAGCGTTGCTGAAGTTGAACTGCCCCCGGTTGGGCTCGGTGGCGTCGATCTTCATCTCGTTCTCGGCGGTCACCATGTCGAACTCGCGGTTGGCGATCGTGGTGTAGGTGGAGTCGCCGAGCCTGCTCGTGCTGATCGCGGTGCCGAAGTACCGACCGGTGCGGTTCGCGGCCGCCTTCAGCGTCGTGCCGGCCTGACCCGACGGCTGCGTGGTCGGCGCGGTCGTCTGCGCCGCGGTGGTGACCGGCGCCGCGGAGGTCTGCGGGCTGCCGCCGTCGCTGACGGTGATGTTGGAGCTGCCGCTGCTCTGGTAGCCCTCGGTC
>NZ_BAAALS010000051.1:0-18322 GCF_039528415.1 Luedemannella helvata | reverse complement strand
CGGCCCGCGCCCGCGCCGCGCCGCGCCCGCGCCCACGCCCCGCCCGACGTGCGGCCCCGCCGACGTTTGGGTGGTTTGGCGTGTAATCAGGAGGCAGAGTTTGGCGCGGAATCACCCAAACATCGGGCTGACGCGTCGGGCTGACGCGTCGAATGTCCACACAATGTCCACAGCGCGTCCGCTTCGGTTCGGCGCGCCTTGGCGACCACGTGGGAGCGGGCGGATTCGAACCGCCTCAGCGCGCGGCAACCGCTTTACAGGCGGCCCCAGCTCTCCAACTCTGGCGCGCTCCCTTGGGGTGACTGACGGGATTTGAACCCGTGACCTCCCGGTCCACAGCCGGGCGCTCTGCCGCTGAGCTACAGCCACCATCGCTCCCCGACCAGGATTCGAACCTGGAACCTTGCCCTTAACAGGGGCCCGCTCCGCCAATTGAGCTATCAGGGAATGAGTGGCGCGGACGGGTCTCGAACCCGCACATGTCCCGGGTGAAAGCCGGGCGGCTCTACCAATTCGCCCACCGCGCCATACGTGTTCCGGGACGGGCTCGAACCGCCGACCTCCGTCGCGTCAGGACGGTGCTCTCCCAGCTGAGCTACCGGAACGTGCTGCGTACCCTCGGCGAGACTTGAACTCGCGACATCCGGCTTCGTAGACCGGCGCTCTGTCCAGCTGAGCTACAAGGGTTTGGCGAAGGGTGGGTGAGCTTCGTCGGCGTGGAACTGTCGCTCCCTCGCATGGATTCGAACCACGCTTTCAGCGTTCAGAGCGCTGCGTCCTACCTGATAGACGACGAGGGACCGGGCCGGGCACCGCGATTGGGTGCCCGGCACGTGGCGGGGTGCGGTCCGCCGTGAACAAAGTGTGCTGCGCGAGGGAGTCGAACCCCCACTGAACCGATCTTGAATCGGCTGCCTCTTCCGTTGGGCTACCGCAGCGAACGGTTCATTCGTTCTCGTAGACCGTATGGGACTCGAACCCATGATCTCCTCGTTGAGAGCGAGGTGAGCATTCCAGCTGCTCCGACGGTCCATGGTGGTCGCAGGCGATGGGTGGCCGGCGACCTGCTGCTATCCGCTGTGGAGTTGACAAAGATCGGCACCCCCGGTGGGCCGGGGCTGGCGCACGGGCGACAGGACTTGAACCTGCAACATCTGGTTTTGGAGACCAGCGCTCTTCCGTTGAGCTACGCCCATAGGAGGGAGAGGAGAAAGAAACGCCGCCGTCCCGGTTCGGGAGGGCGGCGCGAGAATCGCCAGCGGAATCCGCTAGCCGCGCCACCGTTCCACGGCGGGGTTGCCTTCGACGTTCACCGAACCTTCGGACTCGCCGGCATGGGTCATGGCGACCTCGCCGCGCGACGTGCGTCGCTGCGCCGTGGATGAGGCATGCCACAACATGTCGGTCTCCCGCTTCTGGTTCGGTCCGTCTTCGGTGCTGACGTCAAAGGTAGGCCGCACCGGCCATCCGCTCAATCGAATATCCGGGTGCGTACGGTGGGGCGCGTGCGTGAGTTGGCTGACCTGATCAGTGGAACGTGGCGGCTGGTCCGTGGCGACGAGGTGCTGGGCGAGATCGTCATCACGGACGCGGACTTTCCGTGGCTGTCCGGCAGCTTCGCGGCACGCCCCGGATTCGCCGCGGTCGCGCCGCTGTTCGTCGAGGAGTTGGCGCTGTCGGCGGCGCTCGAGGACGACGACAGCCCGGCCGCCATCCGGGCGTGGGAGTCGGCGTACGACCGCATCGTCGCGACGATGAGCCTGGTGTCCCCAGCCGGCCCGGTCGCGGAGTTTCTGCTGCATATCGATGGTGCCGAGGCATGGTTCCGGTGGAGCGACGAGCCCTTCGACGACTGACTCCACAGCCTGTGGATAGAACATGTGTACAAACGCGCCGGAGGTTCGCGCGCCCACGCGGTGCGCCCTGCACAGTGTCCGAAAGGGCCGTGTTTCCGCGGCGCCGGCTCGGCGAGGATCGTCGGATGAGCGCCCGTCCGATTCATATGCTCGATGTCCTGCGCTACGCGCAGGGCGCAAGCCGCCTTGATGTCGAGCTGGACGGCTACCTGAACTACCACTTTCTGACCTCGCCCAACGGTGTGGAGGCTCCGCGCCTGATGCTCGAAGCGGGCATCAACCTCGCGGCACCCGTCGTCGCGCCCGATGGACCACGACGGCCCGTCATCAACATCCGGTCGAGCCCGTGGAAGGCCGGGCACGTGACGAACCCGTGGCATGACGAGTTCGACCTGGACCACGGGCACGTGCGCTACTACGGGGACCACAAGCCCACGACGCTCGGTCTGCCCGGCGCGACTGCCGGGAACCGGGCGCTTCTCGATGCCTGGACGCTTCACGCGGCCACCACAGCGCAGCGCCGCCTCTACGCGCCGCCGCTGCTCATCTACCGGTCTGCGACCGTCGTCAAGGACGGGCGCCGTCTGGTCAAAGGCCATGTGCAGTTCTGCGGGGCCGCTGTGATCGAGCGGCTCGAGCACGTGGTGCAGCGCGACCCCGACACCGGTCGCAGCTTTCCCAACATCGTCCTTGACCTGGCCGTCCTCGACCTCGCGGACGCCGGTGATGCCCTGGACATGCGATGGATCGACGACCGCCGCGACGTCGGTCTGGACGCTGAGACGGCCACGCGCCACGCGCCTCAGTCCTGGCTGCGCTGGATAAAGGAGGGGCGCTCCGCCATCCCGAGGATCCGCCGTCGTGTCGTGTCCTCACGGGTGAAGTCGACTGCCGATCAACTCCCGGTGCCGGGATCCGCTGAGGCCGAGGTGCTGGAGCGCATCTACCGGTTCTTCGACGGCCGCAAGCACGCCTTCGAACTGCTCGCCGCGCGGGTGGCGGCGCAGATCCTGGGTGGTTCGGGAGCCCGGTACCACGAGGGATGGCTCACCAGGCCCGGTGGTGACGGCGGAATGGACTTCGTCGGGCGGCTCGACGTCGGGACGCCGGCCAGCAACACTCCGCTCGTGGTGCTCGGGCAGGCCAAATGCGTCCTGCCGACGTCGTCGATCAGCCCGGATCAGGTCGCTCGGGTGGTCGCCCGGTTGCGCCGCGGGTGGATCGGCGTCTTCGTCACCACGGGGACCTACTCCAGGCAGGCGCAGATCGAGGTCATCGACGACCAGTACCCGCTGTTGTTGATCGATGGGAAGACGCTGGCCGAACAGGTCGTACGGATGGCCGCCGCCGATCACGACGGTGACGTGGACGCGCTGCTCGGCCCGTTGGCCACCGACTATGAGGCGGCCGTGACGTACCGCAGGCCCGACGAGATCCTGTACGGGTGACCGCCGTCAGGGGTTGGCGGCCGTGACCAGCTTCTCGATCGTGTCCGGGGTCAGCGGGCTGCCCGGGAACGTGGCCAGCCGGTTCAGTGGCAGGCTTCCCAGGAACGTGAACGTCTCCGGGTCGGCCGCCACGGACGCCAGGTCGTCGCCGCCCTCGGCGAGCAGGGCGGCGAACGCCTCACCGATCAGCTCGCCGCCGATGGGGTCGGACAGCCACTCGGCGAGGGTGGATTCGCCGGTGAGCGGCGGGCGGGTGTCGTCGCCGTCGACCCGTACGGTGACGGTCGTGCGCAGGTCGCGCGACGACGCGCCGACCGCGAGCGTGTAGGTGCCGCCCTCGACGGCCCAGCGACCGAGCCGCGGGTCCCAGTACGCGAGGTCCGCGACCGGCACGCGCACGGTCACCTCGACCGTCGAACCGGCCGGGATCGCCACGTTCGCGAAGCCCTTCAGCTCGCGGACCGGGCGGCGTACCGCCGAGTCGGGCAGGCTCGCGTACACCTGGACGACCTCCCGGCCGTCGCGCTGGCCGGCGTTGGTCACCGGCACGCGCACCTCGATCGTGTCGCCCGCGCGGGTCGCGCTCGCCTGCCCGTACCCGAAGGTGGTGTAGGAGAGGCCGAAGCCGAAGGGGTAGGCGACCGCCTGGTCGCGGGCGTCGAAGCCCCGGTAGCCGACATGCAGGCCCTCGCCGTAGCGCACGTGGCCGGCCCCGCCGGGAAAGTCCAGATAGGACGGATGGTCGGCCAGCCGCAGCGGGATGGTCTCGGTGAGGCGGCCGGACGGGTTGACCCGGCCGAACAGCACGTCCGCGATCGCCGCGCCGCCGGCCTGGCCGAGCAGCCACGCCTCGACCAGCGCTGGCACCGCGCCGTCCCACGCCGAGGTGAGCACGACGCCGCCGTTGGCCAGCACGACGACCGTGCGCGGGTTGGCCGCGACGACGCGCTCGACGAGCCGGACCTGGTCGGCCGGCAGGTCGAGGGTCTCCCGGTCGCGGCCCTCGGTCTCCTCGTCCGACGCGACGAAGACGATCGCCACGTCGCTGGCCAGGGCCGCCTCGACCGCCTCGTCGCCGCGCGCCGCGAACGTCACCGGCGCCGACGTCGACGCGGTGATCTCCGCCAGGGCGGTGTCCACCCGCGTCGGGTTGACCCGCGAGCTGCCGCCGCCCTGGATGCGCGGCGTGCGCGCGTACTCCCCGATGACCGCGATCGAGACGCCCTCGGGGCGCAGCGGCAACAGCCCGCCCTCGTTCTTCAGCAGCACGATGCCCCGCGCGGCGGCCTCCCGGGCCAGCGCGTGATGCGCGTCCGCGTCAAAGGTCCCGTCCCCGCCGTCGTGGCTGCGGGCCCGCTCGACCAGCGCCGCCACCCGCCCCGCCGCCGCATCCAGCAAAGCCTCATCGAGTACGCCGTCGGCGACGGCGCGTTCGACCGCGCGGTCGCCGGCGTCGTCCGGCCCGGGCATGGTCAGGTCGAGGCCCGCCCGCACGGACGCGACCCGGTCGGCGACCGCGCCCCAGTCGGACACGACCACGCCGTCGAAGCCCCATTCGCCGCGCAGCACCTCCGTGAGCAGCCACTGGTGCTGCGCCGCGTGCACCCCGTTGATCCGGTTGTACGCGCACATGACCGTCCACGGCCGGGCCTGCTCGACGACCCGCTGGAACGCGCGCAGGTACAGCTCGCGCAGGGTCCGCTCGTCCACGTCGGCGCTGACCCGCATGCGGTCGGTCTCCTGGCTGTTGACCGCGAAGTGCTTGACCGACGCGCCGACCCCCTGACTCTGCAGGCCGCGTACCCATTCCACCGCAAGTACGCCCGTGAGCAGCGGGTCCTCCGCGTAGTACTCGAAGTTGCGGCCGCCCAGTGGGGTGCGCTTGAGGTTGATGCCGGGGCCGAGCAGCACGGACACGCCCGCCGCGCGGGTCTCTGCGCCCAGCGCGGCACCCACCCGGCCGACCAGGTCCGGGTCCCACGTCGAGCCGAGCGCCACGGCCGGCGGGAAGCAGGTCGCCGGCTCCGCGGGCCCGTGGTCGGTGACCTGCTTGCGCAGGCCGTGCGGGCCGTCGGCCACCATGATCGACGGGAGGTCGCCGACGGCCTTCGTGTGCCAGAAGTCGGCGCCGCTGGTAAGCGCGGCCTTTTCGGCAATGATCAATCCCACGGCGTCCCCTCCACGGCAACAGCGCTGCGTGTCACCTCCTTGCTAGCACGCCATGCCCCGGGCCCTCGCCCGACGTTTGGGCGGTTGCGCGCGGAACGGGGCGTGTGAATGACACGCGGAACCACCCAAACGTCGGCTCAGCTGAGGGGGCAGGACGCGGGCGCGGGGCGGGTCAGGCGAAGCGGGACGCGAACGTCGCGTACACGGAGGTGTGGGGGAGGTTGTCGTAGACGGCGAAGACGACGCGATCGAAGCGGTCGACCTCGCGCAGCGCGTCCGCGAACGCGTCCGCGACCGTCGCCGGGTCGTTGCGGAAGACCCCGCAACCCCACGCCCCGAGCACGAGCGTGTGGTGTCCGTGCGCGGCAGCGACCTCGAGCACCCGTCGCGCCCGTCGGCGCAGCACCGCCGGCACGTCGGCCGCGTCGTCGGGCTGGTTGCGCAGGATGGCACCCAGGTTCGGCGCCGCGGCGGTGAGGAACGCCGCGTGGTGCGGGCGGTCGAGCAGCTCGCCCTTGTCGTTGCGGAAGACGGGTACGCCGGGGGAGTAGATGACCCGGTCGCTGTAGCGCAGGTCGCGCTGCGTGCGGTGGTACGCGTAGAAGTCCGGCGCGGCCAGCAGGCTCTGATAGAGCCCCGACGAGCGCGCGATGCTCTCCTCCTGCGCCTTCGCCCCGCCGAGGAAACCGCCACCGGGGTTCTTGGCGGAGGCGAACACCAGGCAGGCGGCCTCGTCGCCGAGCCGGCGCGCGGCGGCCAGGGTGGACTCCCGGGTCACCTCGATGCGCGGGGTGGCGGGCGCGCCCGTGACCGGAAGGTCGTCGTCGGGCAGGTAGTGGCGGGTCCCCGCGATCGCGGCGGTCACCGCCTCGCCGATGCGGACCCGCTGCCCGGCCCCGTTGCGGTACTCGCCGGCCTCGGCGATCGCCACCGTGGTCCGGGCGATCTCACGCAGCCGAGCACTCATGGGGGGTGACGCTAGCCGGCTTGTGGACCTACGTCGACGCGATAACCGGCGACATGGACACGCGCCGCTCCTTGGGTCGCCCACCATGATCTGTGTTTCGTGTACCAGGATGCAGCTGGGCTGCACCCTGGTCCACGAAACGGTGATCTTCCAGCGGTGGCCGGCCTAGTGGCCGAAGGTGAACCAGTTGAGGTTGACGAAGTCGGCGGGTTGGCCGCTGGCGAAGCGGAGGAACACGGTGTGCCGGCCGGTGGTGGCGGCGATGTTGGCCGGCACGGTGCGCCAGCTCTGCCAGCCGCCGGTGTTGGCGATGGCGAAGCTGCCGATCGGGGCGTTGGACAGGCTGTCGAGGCGGACCTCGACGAGGCCGCTGATGCCGCCGGCCGCGCCGGAGGCGACGCGGGCGGAGAACTGGCGTGCCGGGGTGGCGCCGAAGTCGACGTTGTCGTACCGGACCCAGTCGCCGTTGGCGAGGTAGCCGAGGTTCTGCCCGCCGCCCGTGTCCGTGGTGGTCTCAACGACCACGCCGGACTGGGCGTTGAACGCCTCGGCCTGGATGGTGGCGTACGCGCCCGTGCCGCCGCCGGACGACCCGGTGGTGGGCGCCGCCGACGTCGGGGTGGTGGAGCCGGCGCGGGTGTAGACGGCGACGTAGTCGACGAGCATCGGTACGCCGGACGCGGTGGCGCCGGTGGGGGTGGCGGAGCCGGCGACCCCGTTGGGGAAGCCGCCGCCCATGGCGACGTTGAGCAGCAGGAAGTACCCGCTGTGGTCGGTCATCTGTGACCAGTACGAGCCGATCTGGGTCTGGCTGACGGAGTGGAACTGGACGCCGTCGACATACCAGCGCAGCATCTGCGGGCTGACGCTGGCGTCCCACTCGAACCGGTACGTGTGGAAGTTGCCCTGACAGGCGGAGTTGGGGCAGGCGCGGCTGGCGCCGAGACCGTTGGTCTCGTTGCACGGGCCGCCCGGGTTGACGCCGCAGTGCAGCACGCCCCAGACCTGGTTGAGGCCGTTGACGTTCTCCATGACGTCGAACTCGCCGACGCCGGGCCAGTTCTGGTAGTTGCCCCGGTAGGGCGAGCCGAGCGCCCAGAACGCCGGCCAGTATCCGGCGGCGGCCGCCCCGGTGACGTTGGGCATCTGGATGCGGCCCTCGATGCGCAGCACGCCGCCGGCGGGCGGCTTGAAGTTGGACCGGACGGTCTCGATGCGGGCCGAGGTCCAGCCGCCGGAACTGGTGCGGATCGGGGTGATGCGCAGGTTGCCCGCCCCGTCGAGGGAGACGTTCTGGGTGCTGTTCGTGTACTGCTGGATCTCGCCGGTGCCCCAGTTGGCCGGGCCGCCCGGGTAGCTGTACCCGGTGTCGAAGATCCAGTTGGCGCTGGACGGGAGCGTGTTGGCCGAGCCGTTGAAGTCGTCGGACCAGGCGAGGCTCCAGCCGGTGGGTGTCGCGGGTAGGGCGGCGTTGGCGCGCAGGGCGACGCCGACGCCGGCGGCGAAGACGGCCGTCGCGGCCGCGATGATCAAAGCGCGTGACGTTCTCCGAGGAAGCTCCATGGCAAGGCTCCGAGGGGACGGTGGAGTGACATAGCAACAGCTAGGTGCCGTGAGAGCGCTCTCTCAGCAGTGTGCTGGCCCGCCGTATCGATGTCAACCGCCATCAATGGCCGATGCGCGTTGCGCGGCGGGCCCCGCGACGCTAACCTACAACCAAATGGTTATAGATCAGCTGAGCGCGGAGAGCGCCGACCAGGTGTTCCACGCGCTGGCCGACGCGACCCGGCGTGACATCCTCACCCGGATCATCGGGGAGAGGCAGTCCGTCTCCGCCCTCGCTCGGCACTACCCCATGAGCCTCACCGCCGTGCAGAAGCACGTGGCGGTGCTCGAGCGCGCCGCGCTCGTTACCAAGGAGAGGCGCGGGCGCGAGCAGGTGCTCAGCGCCGACGTGACGGTGCTACGCCGCGCCGCCCGGCTGCTCGACGCGTACGAGCGGTTGTGGCGCCACCGCGCCCGGGGCATCGAGGACATCCTGAAAGGACCCGACTCATGACCATCATCAGTACGGATACCGATGTGCAGGGCCTGCGGCTCACGTTCGTCACCGAGTTCGACACCAGCGTCGAGCGGGTCTGGCAGGTCTGGGCCGACCCGCGCCAGCTCGAGCGCTGGTGGGGCCCGCCCACCTGGCCGGCCACCTTCACCCGGTTCGAGTTCGAGGTCGGCGGCCAGGTCCGCTACTTCATGACCGGCCCGGAAGGCGAGAAGGCGTCCGGCTGGTGGACGATCACGGCGATCGACGCGCCGCACCGGCTCGAGTTCGACGACGGCTTCGCCAGCGACGACGGCGAGCCGCTGGACACCATGGCGGCCACCCACGGCGTGGTCACCCTGGAGCCGGCCGGTCAGGGTACGCGGATGACGGTCGTGTCGACGTTCGCCGACACCGACCAGATGGAGCAGATGCTGGCCATGGGCGTGGTCGAGGGCATGACGGAAGGGCTGGGCCAGATCGACGGGGTCCTCGCAACGAGCTGATTTTGCTTGCGTGCCCCCCATTCGTCCTTTGGGGAGGCACGCCATGACGGCCGCGTTCGTCCGTGACGCCGCAGCGACCTGCGCCATCTTCGGCTTGCGACGGTCCCCTTGTTCGGTCGTTGAGAGGGCAGGCGGGCGAACAACGGGGTTCGCCCGCCGTCGCGATCTAGCATGGGCGCCATGACCGTCGACCTGTTCGCGGGAGTCTCCGTCAGCGACTTCGCCACCGCCCTGGCCTGGTACGAGAAGCTGCTGGGCGGCCCGCCCGCGTTCCGTCCCAACGACATTGAGGCCGTCTGGGAGCTGGCCGAGCACCGGTTCCTCTACATCGAGGTGCGCCCGGCGCACGCCGGGCACGGCCGGCAGACGATCTTCGTCGACGACCTCGACTCGGTGGTGGCCGGCATCGCGGAGCGGGGCCTGGAGCCCGCGAACCGGGAGACCTACGACAACGGCGTACGGAAGATCACGTACGTCGACCCGGACGGCAACGAGATCGGCTACGGCGGCGCGCCGCTCTAGGCGTCGTGGCCGGCGTCCAGGTCCTGGACGCCGGTGAACATCAGCGGGGCGGCCGTGGTCCCCGGGCCGGTCTCGATGGGACGCAGCAGGTGGCCCACATGGTCGCCCAGGTCAACGCGGGTCTCGATCTCGCCGACGAACCACGCGTCACAGCGTTCCAGCAGCGGTACGCCGTGCGGCCCCGGCCGCCAGCCGCAGTGGGCGAACTTGTCGATCTCGTCGCCCGTCTCGGTGCCGAACAGGGCGGCGAGATCGTGATCATCAGGACCCAGCCGGTGGACGGCCATGGCCAGCACGTCCCTGGCCGCCCGGTACGTGTGGTTGGCCTTCGACAGGCAGACCAGGAACCGGGGCGGGTCGATGCTGCACTGGGTGGCGAAACCCACGAGGCACCCGCTGCCCGGCACGGTGACGACGAACATCGGGTAGTCCAGGCCGCTGGTGAAGCGGTCGAACACGGAGAGCTCCATGGCACTTCCCTGAAAAGGCAGCGGATCTCCGGGGACCGCGGTCACGGTCCCCGGAGATCCGCTTATGCGTCACGGGGTGGTGACGATCGTGCCTTCCTCGGCCGGCTTGGTCCGCTTGCGCGGCGCGGTCGTGGTGGCGGAGTCCGTCGCCACGGTGTCCAGCTTGTGGGTCACGGCGTCGGTCGCCGCGCCCAGCTTGCGGGACGCCGCGTCCGTGCCGGCCCCCACCAGCTCCTGGAACCGGCTCTTGGCCTGCACCACCGGCGGCTGATCCGCGAGGTTGCGAGCACCCTCGACGATCTTGTCGTACTTCTCCCGACCCGCGCGCGTGCCGAGCACATAGCCCACCGCCACGCCGGCCGCCAACGTCAACAAACGCATGGCACCTACCTCCTCGTCCATGACCGCATTGCCCCGGCTGCGCGGACCTGAAACACCCCTACCAGGCGGTCCATCCTCCGTCGACGACGACGTTGGCCCCCGTCACGAAGCTCGAGCGGGGCGACGCCAGGAACAGCAGCGCGGTGGCGATCTCCGGTGGCGCGCCCACCCGGCCGAGCGGCACCTGCCGGGCCAGCCGCGCCAGGAACGCCGGGTCGCCCCCGCCCGGGAACGGCCCGGGCGTGATGCTGTTGACCCGGATGCCCAGCGGCGCCAGCTCCACGGCGGCATACCGGCTGAGCTGCAGTAACCCGGCCTTCGCCGCGCCGTAGTGGGGCGGGTTGCGGCTGGCGGCCGAGTCGTAGAGGTCCAGCCGTGGCGCGACGAGGCCGTACATGGACGCGACCGTGATGACGCACGGCGATCCGTCCCCGGCGGCGCGCCGGAGCAGATCCTTCGTGGCCGCGAGGAGCCGGGCGAAGGCGCCCAGCGCCAGGTCGGTGGCCTCGGCGAAGTCCGCCGCGGTGGTCGAGGCGAGCGATCCGCCGCGGCCCACGTGCGCGTTGTGCACGAGTACGTCCAACCGCCCGCCGGTCGCGCGCACCTCGCCGGCGAGCGCGGCCACGTCGGCGTCGTCGGTGACGTCGCACCGCAGTGGTACGCAGTCGACCTCGCCGGCCAGGTCGGCCAGGCGGCCCTCGTCGCGGGCGACCGCCCAGGTCCGCGCGCCCGCGCCGGCGAGCGCCCGCGTCATCTCGCGCCCGAGCCGACCGGTCGCCCCGGTCACCAGGGCCACCCGCCCGCTGAGGTCGAACAGGTCGGTGCTCATGACGGGACCGATGACGCGAGGCGCGGGCGGCTGATCATGGCCATTGGGCCGGGTCCAGGAGGGCGGCCGGGACGTCCGGGAGGGTCGCCCGGACGGCCGCGCCCTCGGCAGGGGTCAGCGGCGGTCGGGCCGCCAGCCACGCGTTGCGGCGCAGCTGCTCCTCGGTCTCCGCGCCCACCACGATCGACGTCACCCACGGCAGCGACCGCACGTACGCCACGCAGAGGTCCGCGCGGTCGGCGCGGCCGAGCTCGACCGCGAGCCGGTCGAGGGTGTCCACGAGCGCGTCCCGGGCACCCGCACGGAGGTGCGGCCAGACCACCGTGCGGCCCGCGGTGAGCAGCCCCTGCAGGTACACGCTCCGGACGGTGACGATCAGGTCGGGACGGGCGGCGAACAGTGCCGCGAGGTCGGGGGCGAGCCAGCGGCGGTCGAGCACGTTGCAGGGCAGCTGGACATAGCCCAGGTCCGGCAGGGCGAGCGCGGAGCGCAACTCGTCCGGGGACTGGACGGACACGCCGATGCGATCGGCCGCGCGCGTCGCGGCGTACTCCTGAAGGACGGGCCAACCGACCGCGGCGTCGGCGGCGCGGTGCAACAGCAGGGTGTGCGGGCCCGGGCGGCGTAGCGCGGCCAGGCTGCGCGTCACGCTGGCCCGCACGGACGCGGGCGTCGCGTCCGGGCCCTGCGGTGCGACCTTGGTGACGAACCGCAGCGGCAGGTCGCCGACCAGCGCCCCGATGCGTTCCTCGCTGTCGCCGTAGGCGCGTGCGGTATCGAGGTGCGTGACGCCGAGGTCGGCGGCGGCGGTGAGCAGGGCGCGCACGGTGGCGTCGGCCGGGCGGCCGGCGCGGTTGGCGACGCCGTAGTGCGGTCCCAGTTGCGCGGTGCCCAGGACGAGCGCCGACTGCGCCGGTGCTTCGGTCTTCACGCGGCCATTAGAACCCATCACCGGGCGGGTAAATCAAATAGACAGCTGTCGTTGTCAAAAGCCGGGTTGAACGGGAGACGAACGAGCGGACAACAGCCGGCGAAAGGCAGTTCCGCACACGGATCTCGCCGTCCCGACAGGTATCGTGGGCTCGCCTTGGACCCGGGGAGTGTGGGACGGCGACGTGCATCACGCGAATTACTACTATGGCCATGCGCACGTTTTGGCGCGCTACTGCGAATTGCCGGAGCCGATGCACCCGCCGCGTATGCGGGGCTATCTGCAGCACGGTTGGAATATCGGCGACGGGCTCGCCCCGGGCGTGCCGTTCGTCGCCGGCAGCAAGCTGTTCGTGTGGTCCGAGGAGACCCGCCGGCGGTCGTGGTCGCAGGGCCGCCGCGAGGTGATCGTGACGGGCGCGCCGTTCGCGTACCTGCTCACGATGCTGCCGGAGACGCCGGGCGGGCGGCGCGAGGGCACGATCTTCTACCCGTTCCACGGCTGGGAGGGCCAGCTCGTCAGCGGCGACCACCACGCGATGATCGATGAGCTGCGCGCGGTCGAGGATGCGCCGATCACCGTCTGTCTCTACTGGAACGAGTACCGGTCCAGGCCGGTGCGCCGGGCGTACGAGAAGGCCGGGTTCCAGGTCATCTGCCACGGGTACCGGGGGTTCTGGTGGCGCGACCACGACCGGGAGTTCCTGGTCCGGCAGCTCGCCGTGCTGCGCCGGCACAAGCGGGTCGTGTCGAACCGGCTGTGCAGCGCCATCTGGTACGGGCTGCTGGCCGGCTGCGAAGCCGCCGTGTACGGCCACCCCATGACGCTCGACAACGACGACCGAACCTTCGGCGGCGAGCCGCGGCTGCGCCGGCAGTGGCCCGAGGTGTACGGGCACCGTACGGACACGGCGGCGTGCCGCGAGCTGGCCCGCCGCGAACTCGGCGCCGACGTCCTGCTGAGCCCCATGGAGCTGCGGACCCATCTCGGCTGGGAGGCATGATGATCACGCGTATCGGTGGCGAGATGTACGCCTGGACCGACCACGACCCGGCCCGGGGCCCGCAGGTCGCCGCCGGCGGCGCGCTGCGGCACGTGCTCACCGACCTGGCCGCGCCGGGTCACGCCGTCCTGGTTGCCGGCCCGCACGACGACGCGCTCGTCGAGAACCTGATCGGCCGCGGCGCGACGGTCACCTGCCTAACCCGGTCCATCCTGGACGCCGAGCGGCTCAGCGACCGGTTCCCCGCCGCGACGATCCTGTGCGGCAGCGTCGCGAAGCTAGACGGGACCACCCGCTACGACCTGGTGATCGCGGCCGACGGGCTGGACCGGCTCGGCTCCACCGAGGGGGAGCAGGCCGCGACCGGCGAGGTGCTGCGCATCCTGGCGGCCGTCGTCGGCGACGGCGGGGCGCTCGCCCTCATGACGGACAACCCCCTGGGCGTTCACCGGCTGGTGGAGCTGAACCCGGCGGGCCACTACGAGGACGCCGCCTGGTATCCCACCAGCGAGGCGCCCGCCTCCCTCGACCAGGCGCGCGGGCAGCTCAGCCTGCACGGCCTGCCGCACGCGGAGGTCTACGCCGTCTACCCGTCACCGGGCACCGCCACGGTCCTCATCGGATCGGGCCTGCTGGGCGACACCGGCTCGTCGCTGCGCGGGGCCATGGGCGCGGTGCTGTCGCGGGCGTTCACGCAGGCGTACCGGGAGGTACCGGTGCTCGGCGACCCCCGGCGGCTGGCGGCCCGGGCGCTGCGCGCCGGCGCGGAGGGGTCCCTGGCCCCCGGCTGGCTCACGGTCGCGCGGCGCGGTCCGGCGCTGACCCGGTACGCGATGATCGTGAGCGACGGGTACACGTACGAGCTTTCCCCGGTCGGCGTGCGGACGGTGCAGCGCGCCGCGCGGGTCGAGCGGCACGGCATGCGCCGCGTCACCGACCCGGGCCCGGACGTCGACCTGTCCGGGCTGATCTTCGAGGAGCGCCTGCTGGCCCTGTGCGCCCGGGTGGACGTGGCCGGCCTGCGCGCCGAGCTGACCCGGCTGGTCGACTGGTTCGACGGGCGGGCGGGCGACCGGACGATCACCGGTCCGGACGCCCTCGCCACGGCCGAGACGCTGCTCGACGACGGGTACCACCTGCGGCCGGCGCCGCCCGCGTGGGAGCCCGTGGCCCCGGTGCCGGTGGATGTCGCGGTCGCGCGGGCGCTGTGGCGCTTCGCCGTCCGGCTGGTGACCGGGGGACACCCGCACCCGTGGCAGCTCACCTCGAGCGCGATCGACCTCGTGTCGATCCTGGCCGCGACCGTCGGGCGACCCCTGGGCCAGGACGACCTGCGCGCGGCCGTGGACCTGCAGGTGGCGCTCGACGCCACCGACGCGGACCTCGGCCCGGCCGAGCAGCGCGCCCGCCGGGCCGACCTGCTGTCCGTGCAGCCGGGCCGGCCCACCCTGGACGTGGCCGGCTACCGGGAGCTGGAGGAGGCGCTGTGGCGCCAGCGTTACCAGGTCAGTCACCTGCTCGCCGCGCAGGAGTGGACCGAGCACATCATCGGCTCGCGGGACAACGCGCTCAGCCGCATGGACTGGGAGATCCAGCTGTTCCGGGCCAGCCTCATGGGGAAGGTGCTGCTCCTCGGTCGCGCCCTCTACCGGTCGCTGCGCCGCGACGGCCGCAAGGCGCTGCGCCTGGCGAGGAACGCGGCCACCCGGGGGCAGGAGGCCCCGGGGAACACGATCTGAGTCGTGCTCCCCGGGACCCGGCCGCCTAGCACCAGGTGAGGGTGGAATTCGACCTGGTCACGTTGCGGATCACGTTGTTCGTGCCGCACGGGCTGAGGCGGATGTTCGTGTTGGACACGGTCAGGTTCTGGATGGTGTTGTTCGCCGACGCCGGGAACTCCGTGCGCGACGCGATGCGGATCTCGCCGCCGCCGTTCACCGTGCCCGACTGGCCGGCGATCGTCGTGCCGTAGCAGTTCTCCAGCAGGATCGCGTTGTTACCCGTGTTGGCGATGTCGATGCGGTCGATGACCGCGCCGCCGCTCTCCGACACGCAGAAGATGCCCCGGCCGCCGCCGCGCGCCTTGACCAGGCCGACGCGGATGTTCACCGGGTACGACGAGCCGATGCGCCCGGCGCGGTTGGCGATGCGGAACGCCGCGTAGCCCGTGCCCGTACCGGCGTTCTCGGCGTCGACCGTGCCGACGGTGGCGTTGATGGTCTGGTTGAGCAGCAGCCCGGACTCGCCCACGTTGCGCGCGGTCACCGTGCCGATCTGGATGCCGTCCACGCCGTAGGTCTCCAGCGCGTGCGAGCTGGCCCCGGAGACGTACACGTTGTCGACCCGGTAGTTGCGGGCCATCACGGACGTGTTGCCGTAGTTGTCGATGCGCACGCCCAGGCCGGACGACAGGCGCATGTCGATCCTGCCGAGGATGACGTTGTCGACGCTGCGCAGGAAGATCCCGTACACCGGCGTGCCGGTCACGCTGAGGTTCTGGATCTCGACGTCGCGCGTGCCCCGCGAGTACACCGGGGCCATGTCACCCGAGCCCGAACCGGTCACGTTGATCGTGCCGCAGACATCCAGGATCGTGTACGACGGAAGCGACAGGCGGGTGTTGGCGGCGACCGAGCCGGAACCGCGCACGACGACGCGCTGCTTGCTCGTGCGACCGGACGACAGGCTGTTCACCGCGCCCTGCATGGCCGACAGCATGCTGCTGCCCGTGTAGACCGTGGTGGAGCCGTTGCGGGCGGTCCAGGTGCCGCCGTTGACGGTGACCTCGGCGTTGAACGATCCGCTGCCGCAGTCGCCCGTGCCGCCGCCCGAGCCGGTGGTCGGCGTGGTGCCGCCGCCCGTACCGACCTGGATCATCTGCCACTGCTGGTTGGCGCCGTCGAGGTCGGCGTACTGCGCGATGACGCCGCCGTCGGCGGTCGACCACTGCCACAGGTCGAGCGCCTTGCCGGAGTGCCGGTTGAGGAAGCGGACGTACCCGCCGGCGGAGTCGCGCAGGGTGAAGTGCTGCTTCGTGTCGCTGCTCGCGGTCGTCTGGATGAGCTGCGTTCCGTCGGTGGCGTTCGGCAGGGCCATGACCTTGCCGCTGTGCCGGTTGCGCAGCTGGTAGTAGCCGCTGCCGACGTCGACGAACTGCCACTGCTGGTTGTTGGCGTCCGTGCGCGCGTACTGGCGGACCTGGCCGCCGTCGGCGGTGGACCACTCCCACAGGTCCATCGCCTTGCCGGAGTGCCGGTTGACGAACACGTACCAGGCGTTCGTGTTGACGGTCGCGGCGTTGGCCTGCGTGAGACCGACGGCCGCGACCCCCGCGACGACGCTCAGCGCGGCGCCCGCGATCGCGGCGAGGCGCCACGGCCAGCGACGGGTACGGATGGGTGGTGACATGGGGTTTTCCTCCCCTGGTGGCGATGGGACGGAAACGGCCAGCCGCCGGGAGCCCGTGTCCACTGGAAAGGCCTTTCCTACGCTGTTACGTCGCAACATATAGAAGCTTCGCGATGGAGTCAAACCCCGCCGCTTGCCGGGTGGCGATCCGGGGTACATGACCTGGCGTGACAGATGTCGCCCCCCAGGAAGAACCGGCCGAACCCATCGGCCCCGCGAAGGTGTTCGTCTGGTGCGCCACCGGCGCGCTCGCCGTGCTCGCCGTCGCTGTCGCGGCGGTACTCGTCTACGCCGCCCGCGCCCTGCTCGTACAGGTCGTCGTCGCGGTGTTCCTCGCCGTCGGCCTGGACCCGGTCGTGCGCTGGATGATCGCCCGGCGGGTCAAGCGTGCCCACGCGGTGGCGATCATCGCGCTGGTCACGTTCGCCGCCGTGACGGCGCTCGTCTGGCTCTTCGCGCCCGCGCTGCTGCAGCAGGCGCGCGAACTCACCGCGGACTTCCCCGGGTACCTGCAAGGGTTGCGCGAGCGCTCGCCCGGCCTGGCGCAGTTGGAGAGCCGGCTGGGCCTGCAGCCCGCCGTCGACGCGTGGGTGCGCGAGATGCCGGGCAAGGTGGGCACCCAGGCCGTCACGGTCACCCGGGAGGTCCTCGGCGCGGTCGTGTCCGTCCTGCTCGTCATCGTGCTGACGATCTACCTGATGCTCGACCTGCCCCGGCTGCGGCGCGGCCTGGCCCGGCTGTTCCCCAAGCGCCACCGTCCGGCCGTGTTCGACGTGACCAACCTGGTCATCGACAAGGTCGGCTCGTACATGATCGGCAACCTGGTGATCTCGGCGATCGCGGGCGTGGTCACCTTCGTGGCGCTCCTCGCGCTCGGCGTGCCGTTCGCGCTGCCGCTGGCGCTGCTCGTGGCCGTACTCGACATGATCCCGCTGATCGGGGCGACCCTCGGCGCGGCCGTCTGCGTCATCGTGTCGCTGGCGGGCTCGCAGACGTGGACGACGCCCGTCCTCGTGGCGATCTTCTTCGCGCTCTACCAGACGCTGGAGAACTACCTCATCGCGCCGCGCGTCCTGCGCGACACCGTGGAGATCTCGTCGCTCGCGGTGCTCTTCGTCGCCCTGGTCGGCGCGACCGTCCTCGGGCTCATCGGCGCGCTGATCGCCATCCCGCTCGCGGCCGCCCTGCGGGTCATCGTCGGCGACCGCCTACGCGCCCGCGACGAGGCGGCGGAGGAAGAGGCCCCCGACGAACCGACGCCCACCGGGGCGACGTCCGCCGAGACGGCGTAGCCGCTGCACGGTGCCCGGCGACTGTCGATCTTGGGACGAAAACGTCGCTGCGGCAACGCTCTCGTCCCAAGATCAGGCGTCAGGCGCCGACGGCGCGGCCGTCCAGCCGCCACGCGGCACGATCAGTGAGTCCAGCCGGTTCGGCGGGATCGGTGTGAACGTGAGGGCGCCGTTGCCGGGGGCCGGCCTGCCGGTGCCGTGGCCGGGCGCCGCGGTCGCGCGCTCCGGGCTCGCGGCCTCGATGGTGCTGGACACGCCCAGCACCAGGGCTCGGGCATGGTCATCCTCAGGGTTGGCAGCCTGTTCCTGGCGGGACGGTAGGCCCGCGTGGTGATCAGCGAGCGGCGTCGCGCTGAACCCTGGATGAACCAGCCCACGAGAAAGCGGCTGCCCCACGCACCGCGGGGCAGCCGCTTGGGCTCTATATCTCAGATGTTCTCGTCGAGCTGCTCGCGCAGTTTGGTCAGGGCGCGGGCGAGCAGGCGGGAGACGTGCATCTGGG
>NZ_BAAALS010000050.1:0-19140 GCF_039528415.1 Luedemannella helvata | reverse complement strand
CGATCGTCGCACCGGAGTTCCCGATGATCGTCTTGTTCGACCGCACCCGCAGCATCCCCGAGCAGGAGATCGTGCCCGACACCCGGATCACGGCCGCGTTCGTCGAGCCCAACGCCGAGGTCAACGCCGAGGCGGACGTGACGGTCGTGACCCCCGCACTACCCCCACCCGTCGTGCCGCCGTTCTGCGTCGCCCAACCCACCAGGCCGGTCGTGTTCGTGCTGCCCGTGGTGACCGGCGCGCCGGTGGTCACCGGTGCCCGCGTCGTCGTGGCCGCCGAGGTCGCCGGGGCCCGCGTGGTGGCCGGGGCCTGACTCGTGGGCGGGACCTGGCTGGTGCCCGCGCCGCCGGTGGTCGGGTTGGTGGTGGACCCGGTGCAGGCCACGCCGTTCATGGCGAAGTTGCTCGGCACGGGGTTGCTGGAGTTGTTCCACGAGCCGTTGAAGCCGAACGACGCCGTGCCGTTGGTGGGGATGGCGCCGTTGTAGTCGACATTCGTCGCGGTGACGGTCGACCCGCTCTGGGTCACGTTGGCGCTCCAGGCCTGGGTGACGGTCTGCCCGGCGCCGAAGCTCCAGGTGAGCGTCCAGCTGGTCACCGGGTCGCCGATGTTGGTCAGCGTGACGTTGGCGCTGAAGCCGCCGGGCCACTGGCTGGCCACGGCGTAGCTGACCCGGCAGCCGGTGGCGGCCTGCGCCTGGGTCGCGGTGAGGAGGGTGCCGGCGAGGATGACGGCCGAGCCGGCAGCGAGCAGCGCGAAGCGCCGCCGTTTGGTCAACATGGTGGTTCCGCCTTCACGTGGGGGACGTGCGTTGTCGGTCGGATGCGCCGTGGGGGACGGCGGCGCTGAGGTCCGCGGCTGCCCGGCCGCGGACGGGGATCGCTCTCGTCGGCCATCGTATGGTAAGCGTTTTCCGTATACAACCATTGATCTCCGTAACACTTTTTGGTCAATCACCAGCAGCAATATGAAGCGGCCGCCGTCCCGAGGGGACGACGGCCGCTGCCGTGCGGGATCAGATCACGGGCTGGTGCAGGTGAGCGCCGGCGTGGACGCCGTGCTGTTCGCGAGGAACCCGAAGGTGGCCGTGCCGCCCGCGGCGAGCGAGCCGTTCCAGCTCAGGTTCTTCACCGTGATGTTCGAGCCGCTCGTGGTGAGCGTGCCGTTCCACAGCTGGGTGATGCCGCTGATGGCGCCGGTCACCGTCCAGCCGTTGATCGCGGCGCTGCCGGCCGTGACCGTGATCTCGCCCTGCCAGCCGCCCTGCCAGGTGCTGGTCGCCTTCACCGTGGCGGAGCAGGCGCCGGCCGGGCCGCTGGTCGGCGGCCGGCTGGTGACCACGGAACTGGTCGGCGGCCGGCTGGTCACGACCGAGCTGGTCGGCGGCCGGCTCGTGACGACCGAGCTGGTCGGCGGCCGGCTCGTCACGACCGAGCTGGTCGGGGGAAGGGTGGTCGGGCCGGCGGTCGAGCCGCCCGGCACGGGCGCGATCAGGTACGGCTGGATGATCGCCTGCTTCTCCGTGTTGATGCTGATCCAGTCGTCGAGCGCGATGCCGCCGGTGTCACCGGAGTTCGGGTTCCACGACCAGTACGTGAACGACATGCCGTCGGCCCCCGTACCCAGGTACTTCATCAGCTCGGTGAGCCAGACCTTGTCGACCGCGGCCTGCATCGTGGTGCCGAACTCGCCGACCATGATCGGGGCGATGTTCTGCTTGTAGAGGTAGCCCCAGTACTTGTCCCAGATGGCCGGCATGTTGGCCGGGTAGTCCGGCGCGTCGAACCACTTCTGGTGGAACACCGAGGTGGCGTACTCGTGCGGGGAGTAGACGAGGCGGTTGGCCACGTTCAGCCGTACCGGGAACTCGCCGGCCTTGGTCAGGTTGCCGCCCCACCAGCCGCAGTCCTCGTCGTTACTGGTGTCGTTGTCCCAGGTGTTCGACAGGCCGCCGCTGGGGCAGCTGACGCCCTCGACGAAGATGAGCCAGTTCGGGTTCACCCCGAGGATCGCGTTGCCGGCCCGCTCGGCGGCCAGCCGCCAGTCGCGGGCCGGGTCGCCGCAGCCCCAGCAGGCGCCGGTCGCGTTCGGGTTCGTGCCGTCCGCGTGCGGCTCGTTGTGCAGGTCGGCGCCGATCACGGTGGTGTTGCCGGCGTAGCGCTGCGCCAGCCACTTCCAGTCGTTGATCCAGGTCGTCTCGGAGACGCCTGCGGTGTACCACAGCGCGCTCTGCCCGGCCGAGGTCGGGCGGTGGCGGTCGAGGATCGCCCGCATGCCCTTCTGGCCCAGGTAGTCGATGACCTTGTCGAGGATCTGCATCGAGGTCAGGCCCACGAGGTCGGGGTTGCTGAACGTGTTGACGCTCGTCGCGGTCACGCCGTCCTTGGCGGAGTCGTTCGAGAACGGGATCCGCAGGGTGTTGTAGCCGAGCGAGGCCATCTTGTCGATCTGCTGCTTCCACGTGGCGTTGGCCCACAGGCCGTGGAAGGTCTTGTTGTCGGTCTCCATGCCGAACCAGTTGATGCCGGTCAGGCGGACCGTGGCGCCGGTGCTGTCGACGATCTTGTTGCCGCTGGTGCGCAGGTAGCCGACGCCGGTGCCGGCAGCGGCCGCGGAGGCCGGTGCGGCCCCGACGGTCAAGGCGATCAGCGTGGCACCGGCGGCGGTGGCGACCGCGGTGAGCGCGCTCGCCCCGGCGATCCACCGCTTGCGGCGGCTGCCGGGCCTGAGGTGTATGGCCATGGGGAACCCTTCAGCATGGGTATGTGGACGGGCCCGGACGGGTGCCCTGGACAGGGCACGAGGGGGCTGACCGTCATCTTTTGGCTGGTCGTCGCGGGCGTCAACGCGCAACATCGCCGTTGTCCCGGGTGTTGGGCGGGACATAACGCATTGACCTGCATGGCGGGTGCCATGCAGGTCAATGGGAGATGTGAAACTTACCTGCTCAACGCAGCTCAGCCGCTGTGTTCGGCCAGCTTGAGGAACTGCCGCTTCTGGTCCAGCGCGGCCTGCGCCTCGCGGATGCGCTTGGCGTCGCCGGCCGCCTGCGCCCGGGCCAGGCGCGCCTCGGCCTCGGCCACCTGTTCGCGCATCTGCGCCAGCAGCGGGCTGGACTCCGGCGTGGTGCGTCGCCAGGCCGACTCCATCGCGTTGCGGACCTTGTCGTCCACGGCCCGCAGCCGCCGGTCGAGCCCGGCCGCGGCGTCGCGCGGCACCCGCCCGGTGTCGTGCCACAGGCCCTGGATCTCGCGCAGCTGTGCCTGCGCGGCGCGCGGGTCCGCGTCGACGTCGATGGCCTCCGCCTGGGCGAGCAGCTCCTGCCGGCGCTCCAGCGCCGCCCGCTGCTCGTTGTCGCGGGCGGAGAAGACCTCGCTGCGGTGGGTGAAGAAGGCGTCCTGCGCGGCGCGGAACCGCTCCCAGAGGCGCTGCTCCACCTCCTTGCTGGCCCGCGGCGCCGCCTTCCATTCGGCCATGAGCTCCTTGAGGCGGTTGGCGGTCGCGGCCCAGTCGGTCGAGGCGGCCAGCGACTCGGCCTCCTCGACGAGCTGCTCCTTCTGGCCGGTGGCCTGCTTGCGCTGCGCGTCGAGGCTCGCGAAGTGGGCACCGCGGCGGCGGGTGAAGGAGTCGCGCGCGGCGGCGTAGCGCTTCCACAGCTCGCCGTCCGACTTCTTGTCCACGCCCTTGATGAGCTTCCACTCGTCGAGGATCTGGCGCATCCGGTCGCCCGACGACTTCCACTGCGTCGACTCGGCGGCGATCTTCTCGGCCTCCTCGACCAGCGCGGTCTTGTCGGCCAGCGCCTGGACGCGGGCGGCGTCGCGGGCGGCGCGGGCCTCGTTGGCCTTCTCCTCGGCCACGGACATCAGCTTGTCGAGCCGGGCACCGAGCCCGTCGATGTCGCCGACGACGTGCGCCTCGTCGAGGGAGCCGCGCAGGCGCCGAAGTGACGTGAGCGAGTGGCCGGCGTCGGCCGCCCCGCTGGCCAGCCGGGCCTCGATGAGGTCGACTTCCGTGACGAGGTCTGCGAAGCGGCGCGCGAAGTGCGCGAGGCCCTCCTCAGGAGTGCCCGCCTGCCATGACCCGACGGCCCGCTCGCCCGCGGACGTCTTGACGTACACGGTGCCGTCCTCGTCGACCCGACCGAAGGCCGTCCAGTCGCTCATGTGCCCATCCTCGTGTTCCCGGCGCGTCGGGCCGGGCGGCCCGACTATCGCCGCCAGTGCGCAGCCGCCGCGCAGGGCGCGGCATGACGACATCAGCATGTCCTCCCAGGCATTGTCACAGGGGGTTGGGGGGACACGTCGAGCGGCCACGGTACTCCTGCGACCGAACCGTGACCTTCTGTGCGGGTGGGAGCGCTCCCAACTGCCCGAACGCCGTTACGGTTGGCCCGTGCCACTGGTCGCCGCCGCCCTCTGCCCGCATCCCCCCGTGCTTGTTCCGGAGGTCGCCGCCGGCGCCGCCGGCGAACTCGACGCGCTGCGCGCGGCGTGCGGCACTGCGGTCGCTACCTTGGCCGATGCGGCCCTCGACCGGCTCGTCGTGCTCGGCGGGGGAGACCGGACAGCCGCCTTCGACGCCACCTGCGCGGCCACCTTCGAGCCGTGGGGCGTGCCCCTGCGGGTACGCCCCGGCACCGGTGAGGCGCCCCCGCGCCTGCCGCTGAGCCTGACGGTCGCCGCGTGGCTGCTGGACCGATACTTTCATCCCGGCCGCCCGGTGGAGATCGAATTCCGCACGGTCGCGGCCGACGCCTCGCCGGCCGAGTGCGCGGCTCTCGCCCGCGCCCTGCGCGCGCCGGATTCGTGGGGGCTCCTGGTGATGGGCGACGGCTCAGCCTGTCGCGGCGAGAAATCCCCCGGGTACGCCGATCCGCGCGCCGAAGGATTCGACACCGCCGTGGCCCGCGCGCTCGCCGATGTCGACACCGGTGCCCTGCTGGCCCTGGACCCGGTCACGGCCGCCGAACTGCTGGTCGCGGGGCGGGCACCCTGGCAGGTGCTGGCCAACGCCACGCTGGACAGCGGCGGGGTGGCGGACGTCGGTGCTGGGCCGGCCGACGGCTCGTGGCGCGGCGAGCTGCTCGCCCACGAGGCCCCGTACGGCGTCGCGTACTTCGTGGCCACCTGGCGGTCCGCGTGAGCGGCGGTGAGCCCGCGCCGGTCGTGGCGATCATCGGACCCACGGCCACCGGCAAGACGGCGCTGAGCCTCGACCTCGCCGAGGCGCTGGGCGGCGAGGTCGTCAACGCCGACTCCATGCAGCTCTACGAGGGCATGGACATCGGCACGGCCAAGCTACGCGTCGCGGACCGGCGCGGCGTGCCGCATCACGTCTTCGACCTCTGGCAGGTCACCGAGCCGGCCAGCGTCGCCGAATACCAGGCCGAGGCGCGGGCCGCGATTGCCGACATCGCCGCCCGGGGCAGGGTGCCCCTGCTGGTCGGCGGGTCCGGGCTGTACGTGCGGGCCGTCCTCGACGACTTCTCCTTTCCCGGCACGGATCCCGACCTGCGTGCCGCGCTGGAAGCGGAGCTGGCCGAGGTCGGGCCGGGCGTCCTGCACGCGCGGCTGGCGGCGCGCGACCCCGGGGCGGCCGCCAGGATCCTGCCGTCCAACGGGCGGCGCATCGTGCGGGCCCTGGAGGTCATCGAGCTGACCGGCAGCCCTTTCACGGCCGAGCTTCCCGGGGAGCGGCCGTACCACCCCGCGCTGCAACTCGGCGTCGACCGCGACCCGGTCGAGCTGGACGCGCGGGTGGCCCAGCGCGTCGAGCTCATGTGGCGCGAGGGCCTGGTCGCCGAGGTGGAACGGCTCATCGTCCGGGGCCTGCGCGAGGGTCGCACGGCCAGCCGCGCGCTGGGCTACCAGCAGGTCCTCGCGTACCTCGACGGCGACTGCGACGAGGCGACGGCGGCGGCCGACACGATCCGCGCCACCCGCCGCTTCGTGCGCCGCCAGCGCTCCTGGTTCCGGCGTGACCCCCGCATCCGGTGGCTGGACGCCGCCGCCTCCGACACCCTCGACACCGCCCGGGCCGCCGTCGCGCAGTGGCGCCGATCTCTTCAGTGAATCTTCGGGCGAAGTGGTCGCCATGGCGACCGGTAGGCCCGAAGATCCAGTGGTGGTTATCCACAGGGGGTAACGCGGCGGTGCGGGGGTGCCGAGACTCGTGGGGTGGGTGGACTGGACGAACTGCTGGACCGTCAGGACGGGGTCCTGAGCGTCCGGCAGGCACTGTGGTTCCTCAGCCGTTCCGCGCTTCGCGCCCGGGTACGAAGTGGGCGCTGGCAGCGGGCTCATCGCAACGTGCTGGTCGCCCACAACGGCGCACTCACCGAGCGACAGCGACTATGGGTCGCGTCCTTGGCGGCCGGACCCGACGAACCCGCCCCGATCGCCGGACTCACCGCGTTGATCGCCCATGGGCTACGCGGCTTCGAGGCGCCCACTGTGTGGGTGGTCCTGCCGACGAATCGCGATCATCGCGCACCGCCGGCCGGCGTCACCGTCCGCCAGACGACCACCCTGCTGCCGCGCGACATCCACCCGGTCGCCCGGCCACCGCGGACGCGCGCGCCCAGGTCGCTCGTTGACGCGGCGGCCTGGGCGCGTACCGACCTCGAGGCGCGCGGCATCGTCGCGGCCTGTTACCAGCAGCGCCTCGTCCGCCACGACGACGTGCTCGACGCCCTGGCCAGGGCGCCCCGTGCCCGCCGTCGTCGGTTGACGGCCGCCACGGCCCGCGACGCCGCCGGGGGTGCCACCTCGGTGGGTGAGCTGGATCTTCTCGCCGCGATCCGGCGTGCGGGACTGCCCGAGCCCAAGCTGCAGCTGCGCCGCCGCGACGCCGGGGGCAAGGTGCGTTACCTCGACGGCTACTACCCCGAGTACGGCCTTCATCTGGAGGTCGATGGCGCCCACCACGACGACCCGTTACAGGCCTGGGCGGACATGGACCGCCAGAACGCGCTGTGGCAACGCGGCGAGCGGGTCCTGCGGTTCCCGGCCTGGATGGTCAGGGACCGACCGGACGTCGTGGTCGCCCGGATCCGGGACGCCCTGCGGGCGGCCGGCTGGCCCGGATGATCAGTTACTTCTGGATCTTCGGGGGAAGTGGTCGCCCTGGCGACCGGTAGGCCCGAAGATCCAGTGGAGCGGGGTGAGTCATGATGGTGGCGATGGACGGCACACTGAGCTTTGTCAAAGGGCACGGCACCGGGAACGACTTCGTCGTGCTGCCCGACCCGGACGGGTCGTTGGCGCTGACGCCCGGGCTGGTCGCCGCGCTGTGCGACCGGCGGTTCGGGGTCGGCGGCGACGGGGTCCTGCGCGTCGTGCGGACGGCGGCGCATCCCGAGGTGGCGCACCTCGCCGGTGAGGCCGAGTGGTTCATGGACTACTGGAACTCGGACGGGTCGCTGGCCGCCATGTGCGGCAACGGCACCCGGGTGTACGCCCGGTACCTGGTGGAGGCCGGGCTCGCCGACGGGCCCACGGTCGCGGTGCTGACCCGTGCCGGGGTGGTCGTCGCCGAGGTGGGTGACGACGTCGCCGTGGCGATGCCCGTCCCGGTGGTCGGCGGCCCGGCCAAAGCGGACGTGGGCGGCGTCACGTTCGATGGCGTGGCGGCAACCTGCGGCAATCCCAACCTGGTGTGCCCGGTGCCCGACCTGGCGTCGCTGGACCTCGCGGCCGTCGCGGATCTCGATCCGGCAGCCTTCCCCGAGTCGGCGAACGTGGAGTTCGTGACCAACGAGGCGCCCGTGGACGGCGCGGACCTGCACGTCGCCATGCGGGTGATCGAGCGCGGCTCGGGCGAGACGCTGTCGTGCGGTTCGGGCGCGTGCGCCGTGGCCGCGGTGGCGCTCACCGGCGCGCTGGGCACGCAGCCGCGCGAGGCTGGCGTCGTGGCGATCGACGTGCCCGGGGGCCGGGTGACCGTCACGCTCACCCCCGACCGGTGCGTGCTGACCGGCCCGGCCGTCCTCGTGGCGAGCGGCGAGATCAACCTGAGCCGCCTCCGGCTGTCCTGAGGCGCCGCCGCTGGCGGAGGCCCAGTGGCGGCGCGGTCCCGTGCCAGCGGACTAGGCGGACTCGGCCGGGTCCGGGTCGGCGCCGAGCGGGTTGACGCGGGCGACGTCCTTGGCGGCCGCCCGGACGGCGGCGGCGACCGCCGGGGCCACCCGGGCGTCGAACACGCTCGGCACGATGACGCTGGCGTTGATCTTCTCCTCGCCGACCACGTCGGCGATCGCCTGGGCGGCGGCCAGGGCCATGTCGGGGGTGAACTCGCGCGCTCCCGCGTCCAGCATGCCGCGGAACACGCCCGGGAACGCCAGTACGTTGTTGATCTGGTTGGGCTGGTCGGAGCGGCCGGTCGCGACGATGGCCGCGTGCTCGCGGGCCTCCCGGGGGTCCACCTCCGGGTCCGGGTTGGCCAGGGCGAAGACGATGGCGTCCTTGGCCATGCCGGCGATGTCGGCGCCGGTGAGCAGGTTGGGGGCGCTCACCCCGATGAACACGTCCGCGCCCCGGATCGCGCCGGCCAGGTCGCCGGAGTAGTTCCCGGCGTTCGTGTTGTCCACCAGCCACTGCCACGCCGGGCTCAGCCCGGTCATGCCGCGGTGCAGGGCGCCGGCCCGGTCGTACGCGATGACGTCGCCCACCCCCTGGCGCAGCAGCAGCTTCATGATCGCCGTGCCGGCCGCGCCGGCGCCGCTCACCACGACCCGTACATCGGTGATGTCCTTGCCCACGACCCGCAGCGCGTTCGTGAGGGCGGCCAGCACGCAGATCGCGGTGCCGTGCTGGTCGTCGTGGAAGACCGGGATGTCGAGCAGGCCGCGCAGCCGCTCCTCGATCTCGAAGCAGCGCGGCGCCGCGATGTCCTCCAGGTTGATGCCGCCATACGCGGGGGCGATGGCCTGGACGATCCGGACGATCTCGTCCGTGTCCTGCGTGTCGAGCACGACCGGCCACGCGTCGACCCCGCCGAAGCGCTTGAACAGTGCGGCCTTGCCCTCCATGACCGGCAGCGCGGCGGCCGGGCCGATGTTGCCCAGGCCGAGCACGGCGCTGCCGTCGGTGACCACGGCGACCGTGTTGCGCTTGATGGTCAGCCGGCGGGCGTCGTCGGGGTTCTCCGCGATGGCCAGGCAGACCCGGGCGACGCCCGGGGTGTACGCGCGGGACA
Organism: Luedemannella helvata; assembly: GCF_039528415.1. Classification (NCBI taxonomy): domain Bacteria; kingdom Bacillati; phylum Actinomycetota; class Actinomycetes; order Micromonosporales; family Micromonosporaceae; genus Luedemannella; species Luedemannella helvata. The sequence goes on along the minus strand of NZ_BAAALS010000050.1, from coordinate 9,941 downwards.
GCTCGTCGCGGGTGCGCAGGGCGATCTTCGGGGTGACCTCGATCTTGCCGCCGAGGTGGAGCAGGAACGTCCGGTCGCTCACCTTGCGGACCTCGACCCCGGGCAGCTCCTCCAGGGCCGCGGAGACCGCTGCCGCGTGCGCCGCGTCCGCCGTGTCGCAGGTGAGGTCGGCGATGATCCTGGTGTGGTCGGAGTCGACCACGTCGAGGGCGGTGACGATCGCCCCGGCGGTGCCCACGCAGGTGGTGAGGCGGCCGATGGCCGAGGCGTCGGCCGTGACGGCCACGCGGACAGTGATGGAGAACCCGGCGCTGGGCAGACGGTTGGTCACGCTGGCATTGTGCCGCGCCGGTCGTAACTGGGGTGCACCGACGTCCCCCGACGTGGCACGATCGATGGGATGGCTAAAAAAGAACTGGTACCGGAGTTCGACGAGTCCCCGGCGACCACGGGTGAATACGACCTCGAAGAGCGCAACGCGCTGCGCCGCGTCGCCGGCCTGTCCACCGAGCTGGTGGACGTCACCGAGGTCGAGTACCGGCAGCTGCGCCTGGAGCGCGTCGTCCTGGTCGGCGTGTGGACCGAGGGCACGGTCACCGACGCGGAGAACTCCCTGACGGAGCTCGCGGCGCTGGCCGAGACGGCCGGCTCGCAGGTGCTCGAGGGGCTCATCCAGCGGCGCACCCGCCCCGACCCCTCGACCTACATCGGCCGGGGCAAGGTCGACGAGCTGGTCTCGGTGGTGCTCTCCTCCGGGGCGGACACCGTGATCTGCGACGGTGAGCTGTCGCCCAGCCAGCTGCGCACGCTGGAAAGCCGGATAAAGGTGAAGGTCATCGACCGGACCGCCCTGATCCTGGACATCTTCGCCCAGCACGCGAAGAGCAAGGAGGGCAAGGCGCAGGTCGAGCTGGCCCAGTTGCAGTACTTCCTGCCCCGCCTGCGCGGCTGGGGCGAGGCGCTGTCCCGCCAGGCCGGCGGTTCCGGCCGTGGCGGCGGCGCGGGCGGCGGCGTGGGCACCCGTGGCCCGGGTGAGACCAAGATCGAGACCGACCGGCGCCGCATCCGGGCCCGCATCTCGAAGCTCAAGCGCGAGATCGCCGCGATGCGCACGATCCGCGACACGAAGCGGGCCGGCCGCCGCCGCAACGCCGTACCGGCCGTGGCGATCGCCGGCTACACCAACGCGGGCAAGTCCAGCATCCTCAACCGGCTCACCGGCGCGGGCGTTCTCGTGGAGGACGCGCTGTTCGCCACGCTCGACCCGACCGTCCGGCAGGCGCGCACGGCCGACGGGCGCATCTACACGCTGTCGGACACGGTGGGCTTCGTCCGCCACCTGCCGCACCACATCGTCGAGGCGTTCCGCTCGACGTTGGAGGAGGTCGCCGAGGCCGACCTGGTCGTCCACGTGGTCGACGGCTCTCATCCGGACCCGGAGGAGCAGGTCCGGGCGGTGCACGAGGTGCTCGCCGAGGTGGGCGCCGAGCGGCTCAACGAGCTTCTGGTGATCAACAAGGTGGACGCGGCGAGCGAGGAGACCCTCCTGCGCCTCAAGCGCACCTGGCCGGACGCCGTGTTCGTGTCGGCGCACTCCGGCGTCGGCCTCGCGGAGCTGCGCGCGGCCGTGGACGCCCGCCTGCCCCGCCCGGCCATCGAACTGGAGGCCGTCGTCCCCTACGACCGGGGAGACCTCGTGGCGCGGCTGCACGAGCGCGGCGAGGTGCTGCACTCCGCGCACACGGCCGAGGGCACGGCCGTGCGGGCGCGGGTGGACGAGGGCCTGGCGGCCGAGCTGGCGCCGTTCGTGGCAACGTCCGTGTGAACCGCCACCTGCGGATCGTTGACATTCGTAAGATTTCTCTCACGACCGCCCGCGCGGCCAGATCCGAGGCAGCAGCACGGGCGCGGCTCTGCCAGACTGATGCGATGCGACGTGCCTTGTCCCCCCACCACGTGGCCTCCGCTTTCCTCCTCGCCGCCGCTCTGGCGGTCGGCCCGGCCGCGGTCGCCTCGGCCGCCGAGCCGACGCCCTCGGCGGGCGCCGACGACCTCATCATCGGCGAGGCGAAGGCGGGCAAGAGCGTCTGCACGATCAACGACGCCAATCTCAAGAGCATCACCGGCCTGGCCGCCACGTCGTCGGGCTTCCTGGTGGTCACGCAGGGTTACAGCGACACCGTGTCCCTCGTGACGCTGGACAAGAAGTGCAAGACGACGAGCACCTTCACCAACAGCGCGCCACGGCGCGACCCGCAGGACCTCGTCCTGGGCAAGGACGGCAAGACGGCATGGATCGCCGACTTCGGTGACAGCAAGAACCGGCCGACGATCGCCGTGTGGAAGGTGCCGGCCAACCGGAGCAGCGCCGCGACGATCTACCGGATGACGTACCCGGACGGCAAGCCGGACGCGCAGGCCCTGCTGCTCGACGGCGACGACACGCCGATCGTGCTGACGAAGGAAGGCTCGACGTCAAAGCTGTACAAGCCGTCCAAGAAGCTGGTCGCCAACAGCACGACCGGCGTCCCGCTGGAGAAGGTCGGCGAGTTCAAGCCCGCCAAGACCGAAACCGAGAACCCGCTCGCGATCCTGGGCAACCAGGTCACCGGCGCCGCGAGGTCGCCCGACGGCTCGAAGGTGGTCGTCCGCACCTACGCGGACGCGTACGAGTTCGATGTCACTGACGGCGACGTCGTCAAGGCGATCACGGAGGGCACGCCGCGGATCACGCCCCTGCCGAACGAGCCGCAGGGCGAGGCGATCACCTACAGCGCGGACGGCAAGCTCTTCTACACCGTTTCCAACATCGAACCCGACTCCGACGCCTCGCCGAAGATCCTCTCCTACACCCCGTACGTGCCGAAGGCGCCCGAGCCGAGCGGGGACAACGCGGGTGGCGGGCTGCGGTCGCCGGGCGCGTCGCTGAGCTGGTTCGACCGGTTGTCGCCCTCCGACCTCACCCGCATCGCCGCGGCCGTCGGCGCCGTGGGCCTGGCGCTGGCCATCGCGGGCATCGTCGGCATCCGCCGCGCCCGCCGCCGCCGGCGCGAGGAGGAGGAAGAGGCGTACGACGACTACGACGACGCGTACGACGACCCCCGCGACCGCCGGGGCGGCGGGGAGTACGGCGTGCCGCCGCAGCCGCGCGACGCCCGCTACAGCGAGGGGTACGACGACTTCGATCCGTACGCGCCGGCGACGGCGGGCGCCGGGCAGCGGGGTGCGGCGTACGGCGCGGCGGGCGGGTACGACCAGCAGGGCTACGACGCCCAGGGCGGTTACGACGCCCAGGCGTACGGCCAGCAGGGCTACGACCAGCAGGGCTACGGGGCCCAGGGGTACGAGCAGGGCTATCAGCAGGGCTACGGCTACGACCAGGGCTACCAGGACGGCGGTCAGGCCTACGGCGGCCAGCAGCCCGCCTACGGCGCCCAGGCGGGCTACGACCAGGGTGGTTACGACCAGGCTCAGGGCTACGGCCAGCAGGGCTACGACAACCAGTACGGCGGGCAACAGTACGGCGGTCAGCAGTACGGGGCCCAGGGGTACGAGCAGGGCTACGACAACGGCCAGTACGGGGCGCAGCCGGGCTACGACAACCAGTACGGCGGGCAGCCCGGGCAGCAGCAGTACGGCGAGTACGACGGCTACGACCAGCAGTACGACCCGCGCCGCCGCTGATCACCAGCTCAGACGATGGGGCGCCCGCCGGTTACCGGTGGGCGCCCCATCGTCACGTCGTGTCTCAGATGCGGCGTAGGACCGCGACCACCTTGCCGAGGATGGCCGCCTCGTCGCCGAGGATCGGCTCGAACGCGGGGTTCTGGGGCATGAGCCACACGTGGCCGTCGCGGCGGCGGAACGTCTTCACGGTCGCCTCGCCGTCGAGCATGGCGGCCACGATGTCGCCGCCGTCGGCGGTCTGCTGCTGGCGCACGACGACCCAGTCGCCGTCGCAGATCGCCGCGTCGAGCATCGAGTCGCCCTTGACCTGGAGCAGGAAGAGGGTGCCCTCGCCGACCAGTTCCCGGGGGAGCGGGAAGATGTCCTCAATGGACTGCTCGGCCAGGATCGGGCCACCGGCGGCGATGCGGCCGACGAGCGGCACGTAGGCCGGGCGGGGCCGGTTGCGGAGGTCGTCCTCGATCACCTGGACGGGCGTGCGGACGTCGACCGCCCGTGGGCGGTTGGGGTCCTTGCGCAGGTAGCCCTTCTTCTCCAGCACGCCCAGTTGATAGGCGACGCTGGAGGGGGAGACGAGCCCGACGGCCTCGCCGATCTCGCGCACGGTCGGCGGGTAGCCCCGCTGGCTCACGATCTCGCGCATGTATTCCAGAATCCGCCGCTGGCGGTCGGTGAGGTCGGGCGCGAAGGTCTCCGGGTTCGAGTTGGACACCGCCTCCACCGCACGCAGGTCGTCGCCGCGGCGGGTGGCACCGCCCCGCTTCGACTGCCGCTCCCGGTCTACGGTTGACACGTCCGTCCTCCCTCGGTTGGCGACGTCGCCGCCGCCGGTTCCGGCCGTGGCCACAGGGCCACCCACTGTTGTTGATGGCGCGGCGAGTGAAAGCGCCGCGCCGCAGCGCAATCGTGCTGGACTCTGACCGTAACGCCGATGTGCCCGATTTTCAAACAGCTGTTCGACCGGCGTGTCGCCGGCGTGGCGTCGAACATGTGTGCCGCGATGCTCGACGTGACCTTGATCCGGTGGTAGAACATCGTACGGGGGTTCGATCGAACTTCTGTACGGATCCACCCTGGCGAGGGAGTTCCCATGGGACACGCCGGAGGTCTTCGGCTGACGCGACGCGGGCGCATCGTCGTCCTTGTCTTTCTGATGGCGGTGACGACGACGCTCGGCGCGGTCGTGGTCGCCACGACGGGGGAGGCCGCCCCGCCGGTGGCCGAGGCGCCGATGGCGGTCGTGCGGCCGGGCGACACGCTGTGGCGCATCGCCGCCCGCGAGCTGCCGGGTCGCGATCCCTGGGTCGCCGTGAACGCGATCCGCGAGCTGAACGGCATCGACGACTACACGGTGCATCCGGGACAGGAGTTGCGGCTACCGGCTATGCGGTAGTTCAGGCGGTATGTTCCGTGCAGGTGGCGACACGCCCACCTGACTTCGCGGGTTCAGCTTGCCGATCGGTAGCCGACAGGCGTACGGTCGACCCCTAGATGTAGTAGTTACATCGGTGTCAGTTACCCACAGGTTGTGGATGACCGGCTCCGCATCACTACCCAGAGGTTATGGGTGGCTACGTAGTGAACTCATTCGCACTACCGGTGCCGTCGCGGATGCACGCGGCGACAACGGCGGGTTGCCATGCGCGGAAATGGGGTGCTTTGTCATGCGTTGCCCGTACTGCCGGCACCCGGACTCCCGCGTGGTCGACTCCCGCGAGGCGGACGACGGCGCGCTGATCCGGCGTCGCCGCTCGTGCCCCGAGTGCGGCAAGCGATTCACCACGGTGGAGGAGGCGGTGCTCGCCGTGGTCAAGCGCAGCGGGGTCACCGAACCGTTCAGCCGGGCGAAGATCATGTCCGGCGTCCGCAAGGCATGCCAGGGGCGCCCGGTCGACGAGGACGCGATCGCGCTGCTGGCCCAGCGGGTGGAGGAGACGATCCGGGCCCGGGGCGCGGCCGAGGTGCCGAGTCACGAGGTGGGCCTGGCGATCCTGGGACCGCTGCGCGAACTCGACGAGGTCGCTTATCTGCGCTTCGCGAGTGTCTACCGCGCTTTCGAGTCGCTCGACGACTTCGAGCGGGAGATCAAGTCTCTGCGTGCGGAACCCGGTTCCGCAGGGTAGTTGGCAGAAGGAAAACTCGGCGGCGCTCGCCGCCAGGAGACATGTGGGGGCAAGGCAGATGACACGCGCCGTGGGGGCGGAGAAGGGCCGTGGACGCACGCCGGCAGGGCTGCGGATCGAACGGGTGTGGACGACCGAGGGGGTACACCCGTACGACGAGGTCACGTGGGAGCGCCGTGACGTCGTCATGACGAACTGGCGGGACGGGTCGATCAACTTCGAACAGCGGGGCGTCGAGTTCCCGGAGTTCTGGAGCGTCAACGCCGCGAACATCGTGACGACGAAGTACTTCCGGGGGGCGGTGGGCACCCCGGAGCGGGAGTGGAGCCTGCGCCAGCTCATCGACCGGGTCGTCGGGACGTACCGGCGGGCCGGCGAGGAGCACGGGTACTTCGCGAGCGGAGCCGACGCCGAGCTGTTCGAGCACGAGCTGACCTGGATGCTGCTGCACCAGGTGTTCAGCTTCAACTCGCCGGTCTGGTTCAACGTCGGCACCTCGTCCAAGCAGCAGGTCAGCGCCTGCTTCATCCTGTCGGTCGACGACTCGATGGACTCGATCCTCGACTGGTACAAGGAGGAGGGGCTCATCTTCCAGGGCGGATCCGGCGCCGGGGTCAACCTGAGCCGCATCCGCGCCTCCAAGGAGCTGCTCTCCTCCGGCGGCACCGCGTCCGGCCCGGTGAGCTTCATGCGCGGCGCCGACGCGAGCGCCGGCACCATCAAGTCCGGCGGCGCCACCCGGCGCGCCGCGAAGATGGTCATCCTCGACGTCGACCACCCGGACATCGCCGAGTTCATCGCCACGAAGGCCAAGGAAGAGAACAAGATCCGCGCGCTGCGCGACGCGGGCTTCGACATGGACCTCGGCGGCGACGACATCGTCTCCGTGCAGTACCAGAACGCCAACAACTCCGTACGCGTCAACGGCGAGTTCATGCGCGCCGTCGAGAGCGGCGGCACGTTCGAGCTGCTGGGCCGCCTCGACGGCCGGGTCATCGACACGGTCGACGCGAAGAGCCTGTTCCGCCAGCTGGCGCAGGCGGCGTGGGAGTGCGCCGACCCGGGCATCCAGTACGACGACACCATCAACGACTGGCACACCAACCCCGAAACCGGACGTATTACCGCATCTAACCCATGCAGTGAATACATGTCTTTAGATAATTCTTCGTGCAATTTGGCGTCGCTGAACCTCATGAAGTTCCGCACCGAGGACGGCGGCTTCGAGGTCGAGAAGTTCGTCAAGGCGGTGGAGCTGGTCATCACGGCCATGGACATCTCCATCTGCTTCGCCGACTTCCCGACCGAGAAGATCGGCGAGGGCACCCGCGCCTACCGCCAGCTCGGCATCGGCTACGCCAACCTGGGCGCCCTGCTCATGGCCAGCGGCCTGCCGTACGACTCGGAGCAGGGCCGGGTGCTCGCCGCCGCGATCACCTCGCTGATGACCGGCACGGCGTACCGGCGCTCCGCCGAGCTGGCCGGCGTCGTCGGGGCCTACGACGGGTACGCCCGCAACGCGGACGCGCACAAGCGCGTCATGCGCAAGCACGCCGCGGCGAGCGACGACCTCAAGCCGACCACCCCCGTGGCTGCCGCAATCACCAAGGAGGCCGCCGCCCAGTGGCAGCGCGGCAACAAGCTGGGCGAGCGCAACGGCTGGCGCAACGCTCAGGCCAGCCTCCTCGCGCCGACCGGCACGATCGGCCTGATGATGGACTGCGACACGACCGGCATCGAGCCCGACCTGGCGCTCGTGAAGTTCAAGAAGCTGGTCGGCGGCGGGTCGATGCAGATCGTCAACCGCACGGTCCCGCAGGCGCTGCGCCACCTCGGGTACCCCGAGGAGCAGGTCGAGGCGATCGTCGAGTACATCGCCGAGCACGGCCACGTCGTCGACGCCCCGGGCCTCAAGACCGAGCACTACCCGGTGTTCGACTGCGCCATGGGCGAGCGGGCCATCGCGCCGATGGGCCACGTGCGGATGATGGCGGCCACGCAGCCGTTCCTGTCCGGCGCCATCTCCAAGACGGTGAACATGCCGGAGTCGGCGACCGTCGAGGACGTCGAGAAGATCTACTTCGAGGGTTGGAAGCTCGGCCTCAAGGCGCTGGCGATCTACCGCGACAACTGCAAGGTCGGCCAGCCGCTGTCGAACGCCAAGCCCGGCAAGAAGGCCGACGAGGTTGCCGCCGCCGAACCGGAGAAGGTCATCGAGTACCGGCCGGTGCGCAAGCGGCTGCCGAAGAAGCGCCCGAGCCAGACCATGTCGTTCTCGGTTGCGGGTGCCGAGGGTTACCTGACGGCGTCGTCGTACCCGGACGACGGCCTCGGCGAGGTCTTCCTCAAGATGTCCAAGCAGGGTTCGACCCTGGCCGGCGTGATGGACGCGTTCTCGGTGGCCATCTCCATCGGCCTGCAGTACGGGGTACCCCTGGAGACGTACGTCGCCAAGTTCACCAACATGCGCTTCGAGCCGGCCGGCATGACGGACGACCCGGACCTGCGCATGGCGACCTCGGTGATGGACTACATCTTCCGCCGCCTCGCCCTGGACTACCTGCCGGTCGAGCGCCGCGCCGAGCTGGGCATCTTCACCTCCGCCGAGCGGGCCGCCCAGGCCCGCGCCGAGGCGGCGGGCGAGGAGTTCGACCTCGTCGAGTACGCCGCGAGCGCCCCGATCGAGAGCAAGGGCGACAAGGCGGACAAGCCGGCCGCCGAGGTCGCGGAGGTCCGCCCGTCCCGCACGGCGGGCAGCTCGACCGAACTGCTGGAACTGGTGCAGGGCAAGGCGGCCGACGCCCCGCTCTGCTTCACCTGCGGCACGAAGATGCGCCCCGCCGGCAGCTGCTACGTCTGCGAGGGCTGCGGCTCCACCAGCGGCTGCAGCTGATATTGGGCCGAATTGCATCTGCTGCAACGCCGTATTCCGTCTATGAAGACGGCGGCTACGGCAAGCGAGTTGTGGCGAGCGAGTCGCTGAGCCACAGCCGGCGGTAAGCCAGCGACCGCCCGATCCTGTAGGGGACGGGCGGTCGCTGCGGCAAGGACGTGGTGTCCCCTGCTCGGTGTAGGAACCTGCATGACACCACATCTTGGGCCGCAGATCAAATTGCGGAGGAGGTGGTGTAAATGGCTCGAAACAGTCGACAGACTGGTTCAAAGGCGGCATCGGCTGCGGGCAGGGTGCTTGCGAACCCGAAGTCGTCGAAGGCGGACAAGACGGCCGCTGCTAGCGCGCTCTCGCAGACGCCGTCGAAGTCGAAGCGCAAGTAGTCGCAGGCTGCCCAGGTCCTACAACCAGGGCAGCCTGCCCCGCCGTAACCGGACTCAACGATGTTGCGTTGGATGCAACGTGAGAGCGTGTTTGAGAAGGTCGCACAGCGGGTCCGATAGTTCGGGCTGGTTGGTTCGATGAACAGGGCGTGACACGCCCTCGGCATTACCCCTCGGATCTGTCGGACGCGCAGTGGTTGCTGGTGGAGGTGCTGCTGCCGGCGCCGAACTTGTCTGGTCGGTATGAGAAGCATCCGCGACGCGACATCGTTAACGCGATCTTGTATGTGGTGCGTACCGGCTGCTCGTGGCGGCAGTTGCCGGCCGATTTCCCGCCGTGGCAGACGGTGTACTGGTACTTCGCCCGGTGGGAGAAGCAAGGCGTGACCGAGCGGATGCTCGGCGAGTTGCGTCGGCGGGTCCGTCGCGGGCAGGGTCGCAACGACGAGCCGTCGGCGGGACTCATCGATTCGCAGTCGGTCAAGGCCGCCGACACCGTCGCGCGTGCCAGCCGCGGTTACGACGCGGGTAAGAAGATCAACGGCAGGAAGCGGTTCATCGTCACCGACACCCTGGGTCTGCTCGTGATGGTCGTCGTGGTGGCGGCCAGTGTCCAGGACCGTGACGGGGCCAAGACGGCGCTGCTGCACGCGTATCTGGTCAGCCCGATCCGGTTCGTGTTCGCCGACGCAGGCTTCGCCGGCCGGCTCGTGGAGTGGGCTGCTCAGGTCCTGCGCACGACGCTGCAGATTGTGCGTAAACCTGTTGGTCAGAAAGGGTTCGCGGTCGTCCCTCGCCGGTGGGTGGTCGAGCGCGTGCGCCGTGAGGCGCTGATTGATCGTGTGGAGGTGAGAG
>NZ_BAAALS010000049.1:0-20099 GCF_039528415.1 Luedemannella helvata | reverse complement strand
GGCTGTCTTCCTGCATCCTGGCAGCTCACACGGCGAACCGTGCCTGCCGTACTAGGGACGACGTAGGAGGCGTAGCACGGTGGCGACGGGCGAACGCGTCGACCCCGCGGTGGCCGTGCCCGTCGCATCCCCCGGCGTCCACCGGCCGAGGGGCATCGACATCAGGTGACGGCCCAGCTTGACGTCGAAGCTCAGTTCCACCCGGCCGGCGGGCAACGTCTCCCCACCAAGGCGTGCGGTCAGCTCCGCCCCACGAGTCGACGCCTCGACGGCGGCGGGCACGGCGGCCTCGAAGCCCTGGCCGTCGGAGAGTCGCAGCGTGCCGCGCAGCGGTCCGCTGGTCGAGCCGAGGTGCAAGGGCAGAGCGACGCGCAGGCGCGCACCATGCCCCATGGTGATCTCAGCCGTCGCGGTGGCGGCCGCCGTGAGCACATGCTTGGGCCACGTGCGGTTGACGGCGATGGACAGCTTCCCGTTGTCCACGGTGCCGTACGCGATGGCGTACGCGGTGCCGCCGCCGTACACGGCGGGCAGGCCAACGCCCGGTACGGCGGGCGTGTCGTCCTGGCCGAGCCGCTGCGGCTGGCCGCCCGCAAACACAGTGGATCGGGTGTATACGTCGTAGAGACCTGATTTCAGGCCCTTGCCGGCCCGCATGGTCGCCGGATCAAGGCTGGCATCGTAGCGGTGGGTGAGGTGGGCGCGCCCGTGTCCCGCCCGGGTGATCGTTGGCGTGGCCTGGACGGGCACCGTGAACCAGTCATCTGACCCGCGCTTGTTGACCAGCAGCTCCATCCCGACCAGCGCGGGCGTGACCGCGCGGTCGCTGGCGGGCGCGGCCGGCGGCGCGGCAGCGGCATCCAGCAGGACCTCGCCGTTGACGTGTTCAAACACGTACGGGTTGCCGGTCGGGTCGACGAAGGGGCAGTCGATCGTGGCGCGCAGCATGCCGCCGTCCCAGCGCAACTCGCTGACCACCGGCCGCGGTCGCACGTCGCCGAGCCGCGTTGGCACACTGCGCCCGTCGGGTTGGCGCAGCAGGGCGAGGCCCGTCGGCTTGCCACCGCCCGTCACCGCCGCCATGATCGGCGCGCTGGCGGCGGGTGCCACATAGGAGGCGCGCAGCACCGCGCAGCCGTCCTCCACGGTCAGCTCACCGGGCGTGGTCTGGCCGGCGACGGACACGTCAACTCCGACCTTCGGGTTCCCGTGTACGTGCAGCGCCGGTAGGCGCAGGACGAGTTCGCCGCCCGTGGGATTGTCCGCGATGGTCAGGTCGGCAATGCGCGGTTCGGCGGCCTGAACCACGCCGACATTCTCCTCGGCGAGATCCAGGCTCACGTTGTCGTTCACCGTCGCGTACACGACCGCCGGCCGGCCGTCGAGGAGCGCCGGGTGGGCGTGGTGATCCAGCACGGGTAGGCGTCGGTGCGGGGCGAATCCCAGGGCGCTGAGGCGGACCGACAGATCCCACAGGTTCTCGTCCAGCGGCCGGCCGAACGCCGCCGTGCGCGGGTCCACGCGCGCCCGCCAGTTGGCCTCCGCGACGGTGCCGCCGTCGCGCTCGAGGAACGCCACCGCACCGTCTGTCGCCACCGGCCACTCCACTCCGGCGCGCCGGCCCCGGATACCGAGTTCGATCACCGCGTCGGTGAGGGCGCCGGTCACGTCGAGGTCGGCGGGGGTGAATCGGCCCGTCAGATCGGCCGGAAGCTGGCGCAGCACCCGGTCGCCCTCGCGCCGCAGCGGGTACGGCGTGCCGCTGCGGTCGGTCAGCGCGGTGATCCCGGAGATCAGGATCGCGCCGTTGTCCCACCGTAGATCGGTGACGCGGGTCGTGGCCGTGATCTCTTTGTCGTGCTTGGCCAGGGCGTACAGGCCGTCCAGGTCGCCGCGGCGCAGCAGGGTTGAGCGCAGCCGCCAGACGTGCGACATCCGCTCGTCGACCTGCTTGTCGATGTACGTCTCCACGATCTGCGTCGCGAGCGGCATCCCGGCTTCGATCCAGGCCCGGGGCCTGTTCAGCATGCGAGGGCTGAAGACCCGCAGGATGCGGGTGCCGTACCAGCGCGCCATCATCACGTCCCGGACGTCGCCGGGCGACGTGTGATCGTGAATGAGCGCGATGGCTTGGCGCACCCAGCGCCAGAAGTAGTCGGGTGCCTGGTACGCCTTGGAGTTGTTGGTCGCGTGCTTGACCCAGGTGTAGCAGGGATAGTCGGCCAGGACAGAGATGACCTTCGCGCGTACGAAGATCGGGATGTTGAAGAAGTGGTCCTCGAGGTAGCACTTCTCCTCGGGATAGAGGATGCCGTGCTCGGTGAGGAACTCGCGCCGGTAGAACTTGTGCGGCGTCATCAGGCCGAGAACCCGGCTCTGAACCGCCGTGGCGCGCGGCACGTCCTCACGAAAGGTGTCCCAGGCGAGCGTCGGAGCGCCCTCGATGACCTCTTTGCCGATGACGACATCGGCGTTGTTCTCGATGCCGTACCGGTGCACGCGCTCAAGCGCCTCCGGAAAGATCTTGTCGTCGTGGTCCATGTACAGCACGTAGTCGCCGCGCGCCATTTCGGTGCCGAGGTTACGGGGACGACCGGGCCAGCCGGTGTTGGCGATGCGCTTGACGCGCATGTAGGGCCGCGTAATCGCGAGATTGGAGAGCAGGTCGTACGTGCCGTCCGTGGACCCGTCGTCAATGAAGATCGCTTCGAACTCGTCCGACGGCAATGATTGCGCGTCCAGCGAGTCGATGACATCCATGATCCGCTCGCCCGAGTTGTACGTGGGCACCACGACGCTCATCTTGATGGACACGAAACCCCCGATTGGACTGCTCAACTTCCGCGGTGTACGGCGCGGATCGCGGGGCGACGGTACCGCACACCACGTGCTCACGACAATTGTCGGCGTCGGCGTTGTTCACCCCCCGTTCGCCGCTCCCGCGATGCCCGGAAAGTCGCCGCGGCTATCGGTTTCGACAGCTATTTCGGGATCACCGTGATGGCGCTTGCCGTCAAGACCCGAAGACCCAGTACGAGATCGAGTTTCGGGGCGAGATGGCCAGCGAACGCGGGATTCCGGTGGCTGACCCGGGGTGATCACTTCATTTGAAGGGATCTCGGATTGGCGAATGCCGCGTGCCATGTCTGGCTGACGTTATGGCGCGAAGTCCGGCTGAGTCGTGCCACGGCGAATGCGTGTCGGCGGATGGGAAATTCACGCGGGGATTAACGGATAGAGCGGTCCCCGGGATCGTCCCTTGTGCTCATGTCCACGTCATTGCCCGCGTTTTTCGCGGTCCGTACAACCGTGTTAACCCTCAGTGATTTCGGCCGTCGCGGCGACTCTCACGCCAACTGGGCGGCGCCGAAGGAGACCGAGAAGCGTTTGCACCACACGCTGACGCTGCGCAATGCGGTGACATCGGCGGTGGCGGGCACGTCGTAGACCTGGGTGCCGCGGTTGCCCTTGAGCCGCCCGAGTTCGACATGGCGGCCGTCATCGAAGGCGTACCAATCGTCGCCGACCGTTTGGTCGGTGAGCCAGACCCGCAGGTCGGGCCCGTCCGAGGTGCGCAGGTCGCGCAGGATCAGCTGGTACGCGCCGGTCGGCAGGCGGACGAGCTGGGCCGTACCCGTCGTGTCGTGCTCGTGGGTGACGAACCGGCCTTGCGCGACCAGCGTCGCAGCCGCGCTCGGGGTCGGCTGACCCGTCGGGGTCGCGCTTCGCGGCGCGGTCGACGACGCGATCTGCGGGGCGGTCTCCTCGACCGTCTTGTTCGTGAACAGCTTCCAGGGTTGAAACCAGTACGCGGCGAACACCGCGAGCACCACCACGAATGTCCCGACCGGGAGCAGCCACCGTCGCATGCCGTCGACCGTACGGCTCAGGGGCGGCCCGCGGACCGGTGGTAAGCGTCCTGTAAGGGTTGCGTAATACCCGCGCGGCTAGGGTGTGGCCATGACCACGGGCGAGCGGGTGCTGGTCGTCGACGACGATCCGACCGTGAGTGACGTGGTGCGCCGGTACCTGGAGCGGGCCGGGTACGAGGTGGCCCTGGCCAGGGACGGCAGGACCGCGCTGGCGGACGTGGCTGTCCATCGGCCCGCGCTGGTGATCCTCGACCTCATGTTGCCCGGCATCGACGGGCTGGAGGTCTGCCGGCGGTTGCGCGCCGCTGGCGAGGACGTCCCGGTGATCATGCTGACGGCGCTCGGTGAGGAGGTCGACCGGATCGTCGGCCTCCAGGTGGGCGCCGACGACTATGTGACGAAGCCGTTCTCCCCGCGCGAGCTGGTGCTGCGCGCCCGGTCGGTCCTGCGGCGCAGTGCGGCGCGGCCGGCCGGCGACCCGCTGCTCGTCGACGGCGACCTCACCGTCGACCGGGCGCGCCGGCTGGCCTGGCGCGACGGCGCCGAGCTGGCCCTGACCGTGCGCGAGTTCGACCTGCTGGCATACCTGATGTCGCATCCAGGTGTGGCGTTGCGTCGCGGCGACCTGCTGGCGGCGGTGTGGGGGTGGACGTTCGGTGACCAGTCGACCGTGACCGTGCACGTGCGGCGGCTGCGGGAGAAGGTGGAGTCCCGGCCGGACGCGCCGAGCCGGATCCTGACCGTGTGGGGCGTCGGCTACCGGTACGAGCCGCGGTCGCATGGATGACCTCGTCGCGATTGCCATGTCGGCCCTGACCGGGGCCCTCATCGTGGGCGTGCCCGGGGCGTTGGTGTTGCGGGCGCTGCACCGGCGGTCGGTCACCGCCAGCGTGTGCGTACTGCTCGCCGTGACGGTCCTGGCGGTGGTCGCCGGGATCACGCTGGTGGCCGAGCAGATGTTCATCTCCGATCACGACCAGCACGTACTGCTGATCGTCGTGCCGGTGGCCGGCCTGGTCAGCCTCGGCATCGGCTGGTGGCTCGGGCGCCGCTTGGCCCGCGACGCCATGTGGGCGGCGGACGCGCGCGACCGGGAGCGCCGGCTGGAGGCCAGCCGGCGGGACCTGATCGCCTGGGTCTCGCACGACCTGCGTACGCCGCTGGCCGGCATGCGGGCGATGACGGAGGCGCTGGAGGACGGGGTGGTCACCGATCCGGTGACGGTCGCCGACTACCACCGGCGCATCCGCGCGGAGAATGACCGGATGGCCGCGCTCGTCGACGACCTGTTCGAGCTGTCGCGCATCCACGCGGGGCTGCTGCGGCTGGCGCCGGTGGACGTGCCCCTGGGCGAGGTGGTCTCCGACGCGGTGGCGGCGGCCTCGCCGGTCGCGTCGTCGCGCGGCGTCCACGTCGTCGCGGCGACCGAGCAGTGGCCGACCGTACGGGCCAGCGAGCCGGAACTGTCGCGCATCGTCGGGAACCTGCTGATCAACGCGGTGCGCTACACCCCGTCCGACGGCACGGTGACCGTGACCGGCGGCCGTGAGGCCTCCGGCGGATGGTTCGCCGTGTCCGACACGTGCGGCGGCATCCCCGACGTCGACCTGCCGCACCTGTTCGACGTCGCCTTCCGTGGTAGCCGGGCGCGCACGCCGTCGGCGGGTGGGGGAGGGCTGGGCCTGGCGATCGTGCGGGGGCTGGTGGAGGCGCACGGCGGCCGGGTCGAGGTAGGCAATATCGCGGGCGGGTGCCGCTTCCTGGTCCGCATGCCCGGCTGAGCGGGCCGTACCCCTGACCCCGACGGTTAGCCAAGCTCCATCATCGTGGCGTAGTCGGCGCCGGTGAGCGGGCCGGTCGAGACGGAACCGTCTCCCCGGGGTACGCCGATGGGCTGGTTCTCGTGGGTGAACATGACCGTCTCGACGCCGGACAGCATGGTGAGCGTGCATACGAGCTGGGCGAAGGCGAGCTGGTCGTCCGTGCGGGCGGTGCCGTCGACCGGTGCGGCGAGTTCGACGACAGCCTGCGTGCCATCCAGGCGTACCGAGGCCACGAGGTTCGCGCCGATCAGTGCGCTCGTCAGTCCCGAACGATGCTCCTCGTCGGTCGGCCCGCTGCGCAGGTCGGCCAGCAGGTCCTCGACGGTGGGCGTCTGGCTGACGTAGCGGTTCACGGCGACCAGTGAGCCGTCCCGGACCAGGTAGAGCGTCTCGCGGACCGCACCGGGAGGGTCGGGGGTGAGGCTCGACGACGTGGTCGGCCGGAACGGCCGGTCGATCGCGGTGGGTGACGACTCGGGTTGGATGCCGCAGCTGGTGAGCGCCGCCGCCGTGAGGATCGCGCCCAGGGCGACCAGAGCCCGCCGGTTCACGCCGACTCCCGGGGCAGTTCGACGCGGAAGCGGGCACCGCCGCCGGGCCGGTCGATCACGGACACGCGGCCGCCGTGCGCGCCGACGTGCTGGGCGACCAGGGCCAGGCCGAGGCCGGTGCCGTTGCTGTCGCCTCTGGCGTTGGCGCCGCGGCCGCGCACGAACCGGCCGAAGATGCTGTCGCGATCCGCCGGCGGCACACCGGGGCCTTCGTCGTCGACGTCAAGGACGGCGAGGGTGTCGTCGCCGCCGACCGTGACCGCGACCGGTCCGCCGCCGTGGCGTTCGGCGTTGTCGAGCAGGTTAGCCAGGACCTGGGCGAACCGGCGCTCGTCGACGTGCCACACGCGGTCGGCGCCGGCGGCGTCGGTGACGATCGTGGGGGACAGGCCCCGGTCCAGACACGCGCGGCGGGCCAGGTCCGCGACATCGACGGGTGCCCGAGCGGGCTGCTGGTCGCCCTGGGAGAGTTCGAGCAGGTCGGTGACCAGGGCCTGGAACCGTCCGACCTCCTCGACGACGAGGCCGACGGCCTGGGCGGAGCGGTCGTCGAGCTGATCGCGCCGGCGCGCCAGCACACTCGTGGCCGCGGCGAGCGTCTGCAGCGGGGAGCGCAGCTCGTGGCTGACGTCGGCGGCGAAGCGGCGGTCGCGTTCGAGCCGTTCGGCGAGCTGGTCGACCATTCCGTTGAACGAGCTGGTCAGGCGCTCCAGGTCGGGTGCGGCGGCCGGATCGAGGCGGGTGGTCAGGTCGCCCGCCGTGATCGTGCGGGCGGCGTCGGCCACGGAGGCCAGGGGCCGCAGCGCGCGCCGGGCGAGGTAGGTGCCCAGCGCCGCGCCGCACGCCGTCGTGCCGACCGCCACGAGCGTGAGGATGAGGCCGAGGACGCTGAGGGTGCGGCCGAGCTCCTGCAGGGAGTCGATCACGTAGAACTGGCTGCCGTCGGGCAGCGGTACGCCGATGACCAGCGCCGCGCCGGAGTCCGTGCTGACAATCTGGCGGCTGGGTTGGCCGGCGGCGACCTGTTCGCGCAGCGCCACCGGGATGGCCTGGGTGATGCCGTTGTCGGCGTTGCGCAGGTACCAGGTCTCGGCACGGCGGACGGCGACGCGGCGGCTGGCGCCGGTGTCGAGCGCGCGGAGCACCTCGCCGGGGTCGCCGTCGGCGGCGAGCCCGGCCTGCACGACGGTGGCGTCGAAGTAGGCCGTGCGGACGGCGGTGCGTTCCCGGCTGTCGAGCAGGGTCCGCCGGGTCAGGTCGTAGGAGAGCACGGCCATCGCCGCGGAGATGAGCAGGGCACCCGCGGCGAAGCCGGCGGTGACGCGGGTGCGCAGGCGTAGCGGTCTCATCGATGCAGCTTGTAGCCGAGCCCGCGGACGGTCACCACATGGCGCGGGGCGCCGGGCTCATCCTCGATCTTCTGGCGGAGCCGGCCGATGTGCACGTCCACGAGCCGTTCGTCGCCGAAGTCGTACTCCCACACCCGGTTGAGCAACTGCTGGCGCGACAGCACCTGGCCGGCGTGTTCGGCCAGCTCGCACAGCAGCCGGAACTCGGTCCGGGTCAGCGCCACCGGCTCGCCGCGCAGGAGGACCTCGCCGGCCAGCGGCCGGACCTCCAGGTCGCCGAAGGTGAGCGCCGGCACCGGGAGAGCCGCGCGGGAGCGGCGGCGCAACGCCCGCAGGCGGGCGGTCAGCTCCTTGATGGCGACGGGCTTGATGAGGTAGTCGTCGGCGCCGGCCTCCAGGGCGGCCACGATGTCGTGCGTGTCACTGCGCGCGCTCACGACGACGATGGGCACGTCGCCGTCGCGTCGTAGCCCGCGGATGCAGTCGTACCCGTCCAGGCCGGGCAGCATGAGGTCGACAAGGACCGTGTCGGCCGGGTCCTGGCGGTGTTCGGCCAGCCCGTCCTCGGCCGTCGCCGCGGCGCGTACGCCGTACCCCTCGTCCTCCAGCGCCAGGGTGAGCGACAGGCGGATGCGGTCGTCGTCCTCGATCACTAGCACCGATGCCATCGCAGCATCATGGCCCGGCAAGCCCGCCATCGACCAGCGCGAGCGCAGCCGATGTGACCGGATCGTCGGGTTGTCACGAAACCGTCATACTCCTGCGGACTGATCGCCATGCCCGCTGCGGAGTCTCGGATCGGTACGCGGCGCCACCAGAAGGGCGGTCAGGACGATGGAGTCCGGTACGGACCAGAAGATACCGGTCATTGAAGTACAAGTTAACGATGAGCTGGACACGGCGGGCGTGGCGCGCCTGACCGCGCTGCTCCACGACGCCGTGCAACTGCGGCCCGCCGAACTCGTGGTGGACCTCACGGACTGCCCCTTCGTCGACGCCGCCTTCATCGGCCTGCTCCTGGACACCCACCGTGAGATCCGCCGCAGCGGTGGCCTGCTCACCCTGCGCTCGCCCTCGGACCGGGTCCGGCGCAACCTGCGCCTGGCCCGCGCCGACCAGGTGCTCGCGGTCACGGGCGGGGCTGCGTGAACCGCTCCGACATCACACCCGGCTATGAACTCGTCGTAGCCGCCGACTGGCTGCCCGTCCGGAACGACGGCGGACAGGTCACCTGGCGGGACCGGCCCGGGGGCATCGCTCGGGCGCTCGGCCAGCAGGTGGCCGCCCGGCGGGGGGCGTGGGTCGGTCGGGACGGCGGCGACGGCCTGGCCGAAGGGCCCTACGAGGGGCTGTGGCTGCATCCGTTGCGCCTGGACCCCGACCTCGCGGATGACTACTACCACGGCCACTGCGTGCAGACCGTGGCCGCGCTGGCACAGGGGTGCGGCCCGGTGGAGTTCCGGGCCCCATGGCGGGAGGCGTACCGTCAGGTCAACCGCCAGTTCGCCGCGACGGTCGCCCGGCTGGCCGCACCCGGCGGCACGGTGTGGATCCACGACCACCATCTGCAGCTCGTCCCGGCTGCCCTCCGGCGGGCCCGTCCCGACCTGCGTATCGGCTTCTTCCTGCACGGCCTGTTCCCCCCGGTCGAGGCGTTCCTGCGGCAGCCGCTGCGCCGGGAGCTGCTCACCGGGCTGCTCGGCGCGGACGTGGTCGGCTTCCAGCAGGCGCACTCCGCCCGCAACTTCCTCGACCTCGCACGTGACCTCGGCGGGCTGCGCGGCGGCGACACAACCGTCCAGGTCGGCGCGCGCACGGTCGCCGTCCACACCGCGCCCACCTCCATCGACGCCGGGGTCATCGAGGGCCTCGCCACCGATCCGGACGTGCGGGAACGCGCGGCCGGCATCCGGGCCAGCCTGGGCGACCCGGACGTGGTGCTGCTGTCGGTCGGCCGGCCCGATCCGGCTGAGGGCGTCGAAGGGCTGCTGGACGCGTACGACGGCCTGCTCGCCAGCGGCCGGCTCGACCCCGCCCGCACCGTGCTGGTGCACCTGTCCACATGCGGCGACGAGGCCGACACCGTGCAGCCGGAGCGGCTGGCGCGGGTGCACCGCAAGGTGGCCCAGATCAACGGGGAGTTCGCCCGGGTCGGCCGCCCGGTCGTCCACGACCTGTGCCACGAGCTGGACCGGGCCGAACTCGTCGCCTTCTACGTTGCCGCCGACGTGCTGCTCGCCCTGCCGCTGCGGCAGGGCATGACGCTGACCGCCAAGGAGTACGTCGCCGCCCGCGCCGCGGACACCGGCCAGGTGGTCCTGTCCGAATTCACCGGGGCGGCCATCGATCTACCAGAGGCGCTGGTGGTCAACCCCCATGACGCGGACGCCGTCGCCGACGCGGTGACCGTCGCCGCGCGCACGAGCAACCAGCCGGGCGCGGGCATGCGCACGATGCGCGACCGGGTACGCCGCGCGGACCTCTCCACCTGGGCCGACGGCTTCCTCGCCGCCCTGGCCGCCCCACTCGCCGCGGGTTCCGCCCGTCCCGGCCCGCTCGCCGATGAGATGTCCTCATGACCTCCTCGTACGCCCCGCGACCCGGCCGCCACCGGCAGGCACCCGGTTGGTTCGGCCGCATCACCGACCTGTTCAGCGCGCTGTGGCGGCCCGGCCGCACGGCGCGCAGCGCTGCCGAGGGGCCCGCTGGGATGACCAAACAGGAGGCGATCGCGCGCGCCATCGCCGCCGTGCCCCACCGGGACAGCGGGATGCGCACCTGGGTCTCGGTCGACGCCACCATGCTTCGCGGGCTGTGGCTGTGCCTGCTGGAGGACGAATGGTCCGTCTTCGTCGTCTGCGTCTCCACGCAGACCTCGCAGGCGCACCTCGCCGCCGAAGGCCCGCGCAGGCGGCAGGCGCCGCCGCGGCACGGCGGCCGCAGCGTGTCGCGCGCGTTCCACTGCCCTCAGACCCGCGGTTGCCCACCTTCGACCGACTGGTTTGAAGCGCAGGCGTGATCGTCGGTCCGATACGCTGATCGAGGTGCGCCGGGGAAGGCTGTCCGGCGCGCGGCGATGCTGGAGGGCCCATGATCGTGCGTGATGCGGGCGCGTGACCTGGCCGCGCCGTACCCGACAGTCGGGTTGAGCACGTCCGCGTTGGACGCGGCGCGGCAGCTCGCGGACGCGAACCTGCCCGGGCTGATCGTGGTCGACGCGGCCGGGCGGCCGTCCACGATCCTGCCGGGGACCCAGGTGCTGCGGCTGGCCGTGCCGAAGTACTGCCAGGAGAACGTGGCCCTGGCCCGGGTCATCGACGAGGCCCACGCCGATGAGTTCCTGCGCGACCTCGCCGACCGTACGGTCGCCGAGTGCCTGCCCAAACCCGAGCGGGAACTGGCCATCGTGGGCCCGGACGCGACCGTACTGGAGATCGCCGCGTTGATGGCCCGCACGCGCAGCCCGCTCGTCGCGGTGGTCGACGGGCACACGACGCTCGGTGCCGTCACCCTCGACGCGTTGCTGGACCGGATGCTCGCCTCGTGACGACGCTGTCGTGGGTGACCGTGGCGGTGTTCGTCGCCGTTTACGTTCTCATCGCCACCGAGTGGGTCAGCCGGGTCACGGCCGCGCTCACCGGCGCCGTGATCGTGCTGGTGATCGGGGCCACCGACGCCGAGCACGCGTTCTTCTCGCCCGAGGCGGGTGTCGACTGGAACGTCATCTTCCTGCTCATCGGCATGATGCTCATCGTCTCCGTACTCAAACGCACCGGGCTGTTCGAGTACCTGGCGATCTGGGCCGCGAAGCGCGCGGGCGGGCGGCCGTTCCGCGTGATGGTGATCCTGGTCGTCGTGACGGCCGTGGTCTCGGCCGCGCTGGACAACGTGACCACGGTGCTGCTGGTCGCGCCGGTGACGTTCCTGGTGTGCGAACGGCTGGGCGTACCGGTCGTGCCGTTCCTCATCGCCGAGGTGATGGCCTCCAACATCGGCGGCACCGCCACCCTGGTCGGTGACCCACCCAACATCATCATCGCGAGCCGGTCCGGGCTGACGTTCAACCAGTTCCTCGCGGTCCTCGGGCCGTTCATCGTCGGCGTGCTCATCGTCTTCCTCGGGTTGTGCCGGTGGCTGTTCCGGGACGCCTTCCGCTACGACCCGCAGCGCGCCGCGCACGTCGCCGCGCTTCGGGAACGCGACGCGATCCGCGATCGCCGGCTGCTCGTGATCAGCCTCGCCGTCCTCGCCGTGGTTCTCGGCACCTTCCTGGCCCACGGGGTGCTCGACTACGAGCCGTCGGTCGTGGCGATCTGCGGCGGCCTGCTCCTGCTTGGACTGTCCCGCGTCGACGCGGCCGAGGTGGCCAGCGACGTGGAGTGGCCCACCCTCGTCTTCTTCGCCGGCCTGTTCGTCATGGTCGGCGCCCTGGTCAACACCGGCGTGGTGGATACGGTCGCGCACGCCGCCATCGACGCGAGCGGCGGAAACCTGTGGCTGGGCTCCATGGTCCTGCTGTGGGGCTCCGCCGCGCTGTCCGCGATCGTGGACAACATCCCGTACGTCGCGACGATGAGTCCCATCGTCGACCAGATGGTGCAGGCATCGCCGGACGCCGGCCAGGCCCAGGTGCTGTGGTGGTCCCTGGCGATCGGCGCCGACCTCGGCGGCAACGCCACCGCCATCGGCGCCTCGGCCAACGTCGTCGTGCTGGGCATCGCCGCCCGGGCCGGGCATCCGATCTCGTTCTGGCAGTTCACCCGCTACGGCCTGCTCGTGGCCGCGATCACTGTCGCGCTCGCCGTGCCGTACCTGTACCTGCGCTTTTTCGCCTTCGCCTGATCCGCTCAGCCGGCGTGGCCTGGACCACCCTGCGGCCCACCACTTCCCGGGCGGCAGCGGATGCCGCTCCCAGCCGCTCGAACCCGGGATGACCACGTGCGTGGTAGGCTCGGGACCACGTTGCAGTAGCGATCTTCGCATACTTTGCCGTCCGCAGTTCTTCTTAGCGCCTGGTGAGTATTGGCCCCAGGCGTTTCGCGTCTCCGGTCCGAGTGGTCGAAGCAGTGACGCGGGCCCACGCGGTGTGGCGCCCGATCAGCCCTCTCGAAGGAGAAAACATGGCTGTAGGTACGGTTAAATGGTTCAATGCCGACAAGGGTTTCGGCTTCATCACCCCTGACGGCGGCGGCGCGGACGTGTTCGCGCACTTCTCCGCCATCGCCTCCACCGGCTTTCGCAGCCTGACGGAGAACGATCGGGTGAGCTTCGACATCACCTCGGGCCCGAAGGGCCCCCAGGCCGCCAACATCCAGACTGCCTGAGCCGGGCCGGCGCCGGGTGGGTTCCACTCGCCCGGCGCACACCGATCGGTTCGCAGCCGCGCATTCATCGGCCCCGGCCCGCGATCTCCGAACCTCTGGCCACCGGCCGGCCTTCCGTTCGGCGGAAGCTGGCACAACTCCCACCACGCCGACCCGCCGTGCGGTGGCCCTACGCCGCGCGGTTGGCCGCCGAGCGGACGGTCGCACCGCTGAGACACTGACTTCCCATCACGTTCGGAGACACCTTCATGGCGGCATCTCGCCAAGCTTCGACCAGTCCCACCGCCGCGCCGTCCGGTGGGCCGACGACCCCGGCCAGGGCCAGATCGTCGCGTACCCCCAAGGCGTCAGGATCCGCGGGCCGCGCCGGCACCGCCCGCGAGACGACGACGTTCGGCGCTCTCGGCGTGCCGGCCGTGCTGTGCCGGGCGCTCACGGCCGGCGGGATCAGCACGCCGACCCCCATCCAGGCGGCCACCCTTCCGGACGCCCTCGCCGGACGGGACGTGCTCGGCCGGGGGCGTACGGGATCGGGGAAGACCTTCGCGTTCGTCCTGCCCGTACTCACCCGGCTGGCCGACCCCGCGTCCGGGCGGCGCCGCCCCGGTCGCCCGCGGGCGCTCATCCTCGCGCCCACCCGCGAACTGGCCACCCAGATCGAATCCGTCATCTCGCCGCTGGCCGAGTTGCTGTCGCTGCGCACTCTCACCGTATTCGGCGGCGTGGCCGCCGGGCCGCAGATCCGAGCCCTTCGGGCCGGCGTCGACATCGTCGTGGCCTGCCCGGGCCGGCTCGCCGACCACGTCGAGGCCGGACACGTCCGGTTCGACGACATCGAGATCACCGTCCTCGATGAGGCGGATCACATGGCGGACCTGGGCTTCCTGCCGGTCGTACGCCGCCTGCTCGAACTGACGCCCGCTGGGAGCCAGCGCCTGCTGTTCTCGGCGACCCTCGATGCCGCCGTGAAGGTACTGGTCCAGCGCTTCCTCACCGATCCGGTGACGCACAGCGTCGACGCGGAGCGGGCACCGGTTTCCACCATGGCGCACCACGTTCTTCACGTACTCCGCGACGAGCGGATCGCCGTCCTGGCCGGCCTCGCCTCCGCCCCCGGCCGTACCGTGGTGTTCACCCGTACCAAGCGGGGCGCCAAGCAGGTCACCCGGCAGCTGATCGCGGCCGGCGTACCAGCCGTGGAACTGCACGGGAATCTGGCGCAGGCGGCCCGCGGCCGCAACCTCTCCGCGTTCGCCAGGGGACAGGTCCGGACGCTGGTGGCCACCGACATCGCCGCCCGTGGCATCCATGTGGACGATGTCGAGCTCGTCATTCACGCCGATCCGCCGGTGGAACACAAGTCGTACCTGCACCGGTCGGGCCGTACCGCCCGGGCCGGGGCCGCCGGCACGGTGGTCACGCTGACCACGGCCGATCAGCTCCGCGAGGTTCGGGAACTGGCGCGGAAGGCGGGTATCGTCCCGACGATCACCCAGCTGGGCCCGGGCGACCCGATGCTCACCAAGCTCGCGCCGGGCAAGCGCAACTATCAGACGCCGCCGCCGGCACGGGATACGTCCGCACCCGCACCGGCGCACCGGCCGAGAGGACCGCGGTCGGGACGCGCCGTGCCGAGGGCTGAGGGCACGTCCGCCACGACGACACCGCGTACGGGGGCTGCGGCGTTCTCGGCGCGTTCCCGCGTCGGCGTCCGGCGCGGCCGCTGAGCTGCCGCCGGACCGGACGCCCTGGGAGCCGACCGTCCATCGGATCCCTCACGAGCTGGACCGGTCGCCGCCGACACGACGTGGAATCCATCGTCCATAAGCTACAAACCGGTGCACGATCGTGTTCAGTGGGCAGCACTTTTCGGGGAGGCTACGCAACGGTGTGTCCGTCACTCTCGTAGAGACCGCGCCTCGGATCTGCCAGGAGCCGCATGACGCACACCAAAGAGTTCAAGATTGTCGTGGCCCTCGATTTCGGCACCTATGGCAGTGGATTCTCGTGGTCGACTGTGCCGGAACTGGACCGCCCTGATAGTACGATTTATCACTCCGCGTTCTCCGGGGCTCCCGCCAACTACCGCAAGAACCTGACAGCGGTCCTACTCAACGCCGACGGCACCCTACGCAGCTGGGGATTTCCCGCGCGCGACGACTGGAAGCACGCCGCCGCCGCTGGCAATCCGGCGAACCTGGGCTACGCCCAACGCTTCAAGATGTCGATCCGTCCGGAGCCGGAGTTCGAGGACGTACCGGAATACGCCGGGTCCTTGGCCGACGTCGGGCGGTCGAAGCTCCTTCCGTTGATCGTCCACGTCCTGCGCATGCTTCGCGAAGCCGTGCTCGAGCAGATCGCCGCTGCCAGCGTCCAGGCGGGCGGCCAGACGATCGGGTACAAGCCCGACGACATCCGGTGGTGCATCACCGTGCCCGCGATCTGGGAGGAGCACGAGAAGGCGCTGATGCGCCAAGCGGCGATGGAGGCTGGGATCCCGGGCGATGAAGATCGGTTGATCATCGCGATCGAGCCGGAAGCCGCCGCCGTCTTCTGCGCCTTTCATCAGAGCATCAGCCTCACCCATGACCAGCGCTCGCAGATCAACCTGGGCATCGTCGGCAACCGGTTCATGGTGGTCGACTGCGGCGGTGGCACCGTCGACATCACGGCCTACAAGGTGGGTGCCGTCGATGGCGACCGGCAGGGCCTGACCGAAATCGGCCTGCCAGGCGGCGGCAAGCTCGGCTCCGAGTACGTGACGCTTGCCTTTCGTAAGGTCATGGCTGACTGGTTCGGTGCCAAGGCCATGGCCGCTATCGCCGCGAAGCACCCCGAGGGGGTGCTCGCCATGGAGACCGAGTGGGACCGCTGGAAAGTGGACTTCGCCAGCCGGGAGACCAGCTCCGGCGAGATCGTGATCGACCAGGACCGGTTCGTCAACGTCCCTCACGAGATCATGATGAACCTGGGCTGGCATGCGAAGCGCCGGCTCAAGAAGGCGTCGCCGACCGGCTCCCGCATCAAGATGACGGCGGCGGATTCGCAGGCGCTGTTCGACCCGATCGTGCACGGGATCCTGGAGAAGATCCAGCAGCAGCTCGATGAGATGATCCGTCACGATGGGCAGAACCCCGGCCGGGAGCGAATTCTCCTGGTAGGCGGGTTCGCGCGGTCCGAGTACCTCAAGGCGAAGATCACCAAGAGGTTCGGCGATCGGGTTGATGTGGTGGTGCCGCTGGACCCCGCGATCGCGGTGCTCGCCGGGGCGGTGCGGTTCGCCCGCGATCCATCGGTCATCTGGGCGCGCAGATCCAAGTACACCTACGGTTTCGCGCTCAATCAACCCTTCGAACCGGGGGTCGACAACGCCGCACGGCTCGAGCGGGACGAGGATAAAGAAGCGAGGTGCACACGCTTCGCCATCGCGGTCCAGCGTGGCGAGACAGTCGCCGTCGGTTCACAGACGCCGCCGGTGATGGTGGTGCCGATGAGCTCGGCCCACGAGAACATCAGCCTCGACATCTACGCCTCAACAACAGCCAGTCCCCGCTATCCGGACGACCCAGGTTGCTGGCAGCTGGGCAGCGTGAAGGTTCCGCTGAAGGAGACGGTCGGCTGGTCCCGGGAGAAGCGAAAGGTCGCCGTCAGCTTCGTGGTCGGCAAGACGACCATCGAGGTCGTCGCTACCGACCTGCACACCGGCAAGCGCCATAAGGGCACGGTCACCTTCGAGGAGCAGTATCCGGAATGACAGAGGACGCCGTGCAACAGGATTCCGAGACTGCTGAACAGGCTTTCGGACAGATCGCCGCGTGGATCGACGAGCAGGTGGCCCAGACCGCTGAGGAGGAGCCTGATGAAGCGCGTGGGGCGGAGTTGAGGACCCTCAGGGAACTGGTCGCTCGCATGGGCCGGGCCGTCCGGCGTGAGAGGAACGAGCTGCGGGCCAGCCACCACACTGAGCTGACGGCCCTCCGGCGGACCACGGTGCCGGTTGACCAGTTCGACGCGTTGAACCAGCGGCACGGCGCGCTGGCCCGGGAGTCCGACCAGCTGCGCCTGAGCCACCGTGACCTGACCAAGGCGTACGACCAGCTGGTGCGCAACCGCGACGAGCTCCTCCAGGAGCGGGAGATACTCCTCGACCGGCTCCGGGAGAAGGGCATCGCGGAGGCGCGGGGACGAGGCGCTGTCATGGATGACGACCGTCGCCGCCACCAGGACCACATCACCGCGTACCAACGGATCGTCGAGTACCGGGTGCCCGAGGTCGTGGCGGAGGTCTGCCGGTTCCCCCGGAAGCTGCGCGAGCCCTACCGGCAGCTGCGCTGGGAGGCCCGGGCAGTGCAGGTCCTTGTGCAGGCGCTGTTCGAGCGGTCGGGCGACTTCTTCGCCGGCCGGAGGCTGACCGCGGACGACCTGGCGACGATCAGCCACCACCTGGTGGCGTGGCTGCAGCGCCACGAGATTGAAACGACCAAGCCACCACATCCGAAGCTGGGTGCGCTCATTCACGATGTGGGAGCGCTGCACGAGGCGATCAGGGCCAACAAGTACCCGGCCAGTTTCGTGACGACCATGCCGGTGGCGGAGCTAGCCGTTCCGCAGACCGCACGGCTGTGGCCCTCATGCGTGTCCAACGGACTGTTCGAGTTCGTCGTGGCGCCCGCCTACGTCGTCGAGGGCGGGCCCGTCGACCTGCCGTGGGTCTTCCTGGGAGCGCGCGAGTGACGGACCTCGAGGAGATCGCCCGCAACATACCGCTGGTGACTGACCGGCTGATGATCCAGCTCGGCAACGACATCCGTGGCGTGAACATCAAAGCGGTGAAGGAGGAGAAGAAGGGCTTCTTCAGCCGGCTCTGGGACACGATCAAGGGATCGCCGGACCAGCGGCACATCGATGCGACGCTGGCCAAGAACCAGCGCCGCATCGTGAAATGGGCCACCGAGATGACCGAGCACCAACGGGTCACCAATCTGGCGTTGACCGAGTTCGCCCACGCGCTGGGTGAGGTCCGCGACATGGCCTGGGCCGCGCAGCGCACAGCCGATCTGGCTCGGTCCGAGGTGCGCGAGCTGGCGGAGATCGTGGGCCGTGCCATAGACACCATCAACACCCGTCTCGACGAGCACCAATGGCGCCTCGACGACCACGATCGCCAGCTGGCGTCGCATCGCAACGTCCTGGAGGACCACGAAGCGCGGCTGCAGGACCTTGATCGTCGCCAGTTGCGGGTGGAGCTGTGGCAGGCCGGCTGGCAGGAGTTCGACGACGCGGTGCGGCGTTGGGAGGATCATGGCGCCTACCGCAGCCTGCCGTGGATCGTTCAGATCGTCTTGCTGGCCCGCGAGATCGCCTCTGGTGATGCCGGCCTGCACGCCTACGTTACCTCTGACAACTCCTATCAGCTCAGGCTGGAACAGCGCATCCTGGCGTCGTCGACGACGCCACAATGGATCGGTCGAAAGTCGCTGGAACGCATCCTGAACGAGGCGGTTGAAGCACTTCCGACAGATGATCACCGTCAGCTCGTGGCCGAGCTGCTCGGCGCGGGCGTGCCCGCCGATGACGCCATCCCCGAGACCCCGCTCGCGGGCGCGCTGCGGCGCGCGATGGAACTGAGACAGCTGCCGGCCGCGAACCGACCCGAGTCGGTCGGCGTGGTCGCACTGTCCAACTCGCCCTATATCCAGGGCGGACTGACCGTGCGGGACGCCGTCCGCTACGCCGTTGAGGAGCAGGTCACCGCGGTGCGCCAGCGCCGGGAGACCCTGCAGAAACGCCGGACGCGATGAAGGAGCTCGAGAACGACCGCGACGCGGCGTTCGCGCTGGCCAACCGGCCGATGGAGCGACCGGTGCCCGCACCACGTCGTGAGGGCCTCAACCGCGGCGGACCTGCCGTCGCCCGAACCCGACGCGTCGGCTTGGTGTTGGCCGGCGGTGCCGCACGGGGCGCGTACGAGAGTGGCGTGATCGACTTTCTGGTCCAGCAGAACATCGTCATCGCCGCGTTCGCGGGCACGAGTATCGGCGCGCTCAACGCCGCTGTGCTGGCGAGCTCACCCGACATGCGCGACGGCGCGGCGGCCATCGCCGAGCTGTGGGCCACGTTCGCCGCCCGGGTGGGCGACCCTCGCCACGGTGACGGCGAGGCCGCGGAGACTACCGGCGATCAGATGCGCAACCTGCCGCACCGGCTCAAGGCGATCGTCGGCAACATCGACTTCCTTGAGAATCTCGTCGCGGAGCATGTGAGGCCAGCGCACATCCGCCGTGCCCAACCCATCTGGGTGGCGGCCTATCCCATGATTCCCAGCGGCCTGTTGCCGGAGACGATCCGCCATGCCGTGGAGTGGATGCGGTATGTGGCGGGGAATCGCAGCCGGATGCTGCGGCTGACCGACCTTGATGACGATGAGATGTGCCAGGCCGTGCTCGCCAGCGCGGCGTTGCCGTTCATCATGCCGGCGCGCACGGTTAAGGGGAAACGCTACCGGGACGGGTGGATCGGGCGCGACAACGTGCCCATCCGGGCCCTCGCCGACGATGAGGGCTGTGAGTTGATCATTGTCGTACACCTGAGTAGCGGTAACCGGTTCCGCGATACGAAGCGCCCCGAACTCGTCCGCATAGATATCGAACCGAGCGAACCCATCAACCCGCCCGGCCCGATCGGCTGGCTCAGCGGGCTTCTCGACATCTCGCCCAAACGGGTCGCGCGCCTGCGCCAGCTGGGCTACCGGGACGCGGCAACGGCTTTCGCCGAGACACTGCGCCCCGCCGCCACGCTGCACGGGTTGCGTGACTCCGAGGCCGCCATGCTGGAGGCGCTGCGGTGGCTTCGGGAGACCAAGCCACACGAGTGACGAAGAGGAGCTGAACGGCGGCAGACCGGGCGCACGTCGACATGGACTTTGGGCGCTTGGGGTCCATACATTCAGTACGGCACTTGCACGCGCATTTGCTATCCACTGTGCCCGCAACGGGGTGGAGGCGTCGTCCTCGAGATCACAATACTGAAATGGAAGCTAGGTGCCGTACAACTTTCGTATCCGGGTGCTCTTGCCCCCGCGCCAGAAGTTCATACCTGCCGAACGGTTCCAAGAACCGTTTGAGTTAATACGGCAGTGACGGTTCACCCGTTGAGCTGCTCGGACTCGATGAGTTCTCGT